>RFTK01000047.1 GCA_009923505.1 Betaproteobacteria bacterium | reverse complement strand
CCAGGGTGAACATGGCGTCATAGCCTTTCACCCCGGCCTCGGCCACGGTGGGCACGTCGGGCAAGGTAGGGGCCCGTGTCGTGCCCGAAACCGCCAGCGGCACCAGTTTGCCCGCTCGCACATGGGGCAACACCGTGGGACCAGCCAGCAAGCCACACGGCACCTGCCCTGACAGCACGTCCTGGGTGGCCGGCGCCGGCCCCTTGTAGGGCACATGGCTCATGTCAAAGTTGGCCATGAACTGCAGCAACTCCATCGACAGATGGCCCGGCACACCTGCCCCTCCCGAGGCGTAGGCCATGGGCTGCGACTTGGCCTTGACAATCAACTCCGACAGCGTCTTGACACCTACGGCCGGGTGACACACCAACGTTTGCCCAAATTGCGAGAGGATGGCCACCGGCTTGAAGTCTTCCGGCTTGAAAGGCATGTTGCGGTACACATGCGGGTTGACCGTGACGATGGTGTCGGTGCCCAGCATCCAGGTGTAACCATCGGGGGCAGAGCGAGCAACCTCTTGGGCCCCGATATTGCCCCCCGCGCCCGCGCGGTTGTCGAGTACCACCGGTTGTTTCAGCGTGGCGGTCAATCGCTCAAGCGCAGTGCGCGCAATCAGGTCACTCGGACCGCCCGGAGGATGGGGGATGACAATGCGGATGGGGCGTTGGGGCCAGGTGGCCACCGTTTGCGCCATGGCCAGACACGCCGCCCCCGCCAAGCACATGCCCGTTGCCAGGCGGGTCATCCATCCCCATCGTTTGAACAACGTCATGGTATTTCTCCGCGGTTGTGGACCCTCATGGGCAAACTCACAGCGAGTGCTGGCTGCACAGACCGCTCGCGGTCAGTTGTCAATTTTCACGTTGGCCGCCTTGGCCACTTGCGCCCACTTTTGCTGCTCGTTCTTGATGAAGCTGGCAAATTTTTCGATCGAGCCGCCGCCGTCCTCGGCACCGTACTGGTCCATCTTTTCCTGCACGTCGGGCATGGCCAGGACTTTATTGACGTCCTCGTTCATGCGTTGCGTCATGCCGGGCGGCATACGCGCAGGCGCCATCAGTCCATACCACACGGTGGCTTCATAGCCGGCAAATCCGGACTCGGCCATCGTGGGTACGCCAGGGAAACCCTTGGCGCGCTTGAGTCGCGTTTGCGCCAGGGCAATCGCCTTGCCCGACTTGATGTGAGGCGTGGCTGAGGTCATGGTTTCAAAACAGTAGTTCACC
Organism: Betaproteobacteria bacterium; assembly: GCA_009923505.1. GTDB lineage: Bacteria > Pseudomonadota > Gammaproteobacteria > Burkholderiales > Burkholderiaceae_C > Limnohabitans. The sequence continues at coordinate 21,618 of RFTK01000047.1, read as the reverse complement.
TGGCCGCCGATCAGGTCGGTGAGCGCCGGCCCCGATCCTTTGTAGGGCACGTGCAGCGCATCAATGCCGGCTTGTAGCTTGAACATCTCCAACGCAAAGTGCTGAGCCGACCCGCCCCCGGCCGAGGCAAAACTGATCTTGCCGGGTTGACGTTTGCACAGCTCGACCAGGTCGGCCACTGTCTTGGCGGGTTGATCGGCGTTGCAGATCAGGATGTTAGGGGTGACACCCACCATGGAAATAGGCGCAAAGTCGCGCTCGGCGTCGTAGTTGAGCCGGGTGCCCATGGCGGGCGCCAGCGCATGGCTGTTGATGTGTGCCATCAGCAACGTGTTGCCATCCGGCGCTTGTTTGCTGACAAAGTCGGCGGCGATGACGCCGGCTGCGCCAGCCTTGTTTTCAATCACGATGGAGAGGCCCCACATGGCCTGCAGCTTTTGCGCCACCACACGGGCCAGCGCATCGGTGCCTCCTCCGGGCGGAAACCCCACAATGATGCGAACCGGCCCCTTGGGCAAGCTCTGCGCGCGGACCATCGGCACAGCCAGGGTGGCCGCGGTGGCTGCAATCAGGGTGCGTCGTTTCATGCGGGTCTCCTGTGAAGAAACTGGGGTAGCAGACCGTGCTACCGACTACCGAGAGGCTCTGGTACTCAGGGGGCGCGGGGGGCTGCAATGGGGTGGTCAGCAAAGCATTGCATGGCGGCTTGCACGCCTGAGCCTTGCAACTTCACGCCCGAGAGCTTGAGCCCCATCTCACAGGCCGCCACAGTGGCCACCACGGTGAGGTCGTTGCAGTCCCCCAGGTGGCCAATGCGGAACATGCGCCCTTTGACCTTGCCCAGGCCGGTGCCCAACGAGCAGTCGAAGCGTTCATAAATGCACTGCCGCACCGCGTCGGCATCCACGCCCTGGGGCATCATCACGCCGGTGAGCACCGGCGAGTAGACCGACTTGTCTGCGCACTGGATGGCCAGGCCCCAGGTGTTGACCGCTGCGCGTGCGGCCGCCGCCCACCGCTGGTGCCGGGCCAACACACCGGGCAAGCCGCCATGGTGGGGGTTGAGCAGCATGTCGCACGCTTCTGACAAGCCGTACAACAAGTTGGTGCTGGGGGTGTAGGGCCAGTAGCCCTTGGTGTTCATCTCGACAATTTCGTCCCAGGCCCAGAACGCTTTGGGCATGCGCGCCGTGCGACTGACCTCCAGCGCCTTGGGCGAAATGGCATTGAAGCTGATGCCGGGTGGCAGCATCAAACCTTTTTGCGAGCCGCTCACCGACACATCCACGCCCCACTCGTCGTGACGGTAGTCGGCACAGGCCAGACCGGAAATGGTGTCGACCATCAGCAGCGCCGGGTGCTTGGCGGCATCGATGGCGCGGCGCACTGCAGCGATGTCACTGGTGACGCCAGTGGAGGTTTCGTTGTGCACCACGCACACAGCCTTGATGGCGTGCTGGGTGTCTGCCTTCAGACGCGCCTCGATCAGATCGGCCTGCACGCCGTGACGCCAGCTGGTGGGCACGCCGCCCTCTTCACCCGGCATGGCGACGACTTCAGGGTTCAGGCCCAGGCGCTTGGCCATCTTGATCCACAGCGAGGCAAAGTGACCGGTTTCGTACATCAGCAAATGGTCGCCTGGACTGGTGACGTTGCACAGCGCGGCCTCCCATGCGCCCGTGCCCGAGGCGGGGTAGATGATGACGGGATGCTGAGTCTGGAAGATTTGTCGAACCTGCGACAACACCTTCAGCCCGAGCACGCCGAACTCAGGGCCACGGTGGTCGATGGTGGGCAGGCTCATGGCCCGCAAGATGCGATCGGGTACCGGGGAAGGCCCGGGAATCTGAAGGAAATGGCGTCCGGACGCGTGGAAATCGAGCGACTGCATCAACAATATCTCCTGTTGTCGCTTGATTATGCATGCAAGAATCTCCCCCATGAATGCTCCGCATCCCTACACCAGCCAAGTGGGCGACTTCGATTCACTGGCCCGCCGCAGCACTGAGCCACTCGCTCAGTTGACCCAGCGCCTGCAACGCCACACACAAGGCGAGGTGTTGGTGAGCCTGGCCGACCGCGGGCGCTACGCCACGGACGCCTCAATCTACCAAAGCCTGCCGCTGGCGGTGCTGGTGCCGCGCAGCGACGACGATGTGGTCTCCGCCTTGGGCATCTGCCGCGAACTGAATGTGCCCATCGTGCCGCGCGGCGGCGGCACCAGCCAGTGTGGACAAACCGTGGGTGCCGGTCTGGTGATCGACTTCAGCAAATACCTGCGCCGCGTCATCGATCTCAACGTCGAGCAACGCACCGTGACGGTGGAGCCCGGGTTGGTACTGGACCATCTCAACGCACAACTCAAAGCCCACGGCCTGTGGTACCCGGTGGATGTGTCCACCAGTGGACAGGCCACCCTGGGTGGGATGGCCGGCAACAATTCGTGTGGCAGCCGCAGCATCGCCTACGGCAACATGGTGCACAACGTGCTAGGGGCCGAGGCCTGGCTGTCCGATGGCGCGCTGCTGTCGTTGGGCCGCTTCGACCAGAGCCAGGGGGCAGAGCGTCAACTCGGTGAGCGCGTGCAACAACTCGCCACCCAACTGCGGCCGGAGATCGAGGCCCATTGGCCCAAAGTGCTGCGTCGCGTGGCGGGCTACAACCTGGATATCTTCTGCAACCAGAACGTGCGGCCCTACACCGCCGACGGCTCGGTCAATCTGGCGCATCTGCTGATTGGCAGCGAGGGCACGCTGGCGCTCACGCGCTCGCTCACCTTGCAGCTCTCGCCGCTGCCTCGCGCCAAGGTGCTGGGCGTGGTGAATTTCCCGGATTTTCACAGCGCCATGGATGCCACCCAGCACATCGTGCGCATCGGTGGTTCGCATCTCTCGGCGGTGGAACTGGTCGACCGCACCATGATCGACCTGAGCCTGCAGAACCCGGCTTTTGCGCCCACCATCCGAACCGCGCTCTCCCCCCATATCAACCACGGTCAGCCAGCCGCGATCCTGCTGGTGGAGTTCAGCGGCGAATCCAAGGACCCGCTGCTGCCGCACTTGCGCGACCTGGTGACGCTGATGGGCGACTTGGGTTTGCCTGGCAGCGTGGTCGAGATGGTGGACGACAGCCCACAAAAGAATTTGTGGGAGGTGCGCAAGGCGGGTCTGAACATCATGATGAGCCTGCGCGGCGACGGCAAACCGGTGAGCTTCATCGAAGACTGTGCCGTGCCGCTCGAGCACCTGGCCGACTACACCGATGCGCTCACCGAGGTGTTTGCACGTCACGGCACCAAGGGCACCTGGTACGCGCACGCGTCGGTGGGTACCCTGCATGTGCGACCCATCCTGGACATGCGCCGTGACGGTGCGGTCAAGATGCGCGCCATTGCCAATGAAGCTTCCGAGTTGGTCCGACAATTCAAAGGGGCTTACAGCGGCGAGCACGGCGACGGCCTGTGCCGCGGCGAATGGATCCGCTGGCAGTTTGGCGACAAGATTCACGAAGCGTTCGGTCAGATCAAGCAGTGGATGGACCCGATCGGCCTGTACAGCCCGTCGCGCATGATCGATCCACCCAAGATGGACGACGAGCGATTGTTCCGCTTTCCATCGACATACCGCGTGATTCCTATCGAGACGGCACTGGACTGGAGCGCCTGGAATGTCACGGCGGACCCTGTGACAGAAACGGTGAGTGCACCGGGTACTGGAGGCGACCCGGCGCAAGGGTTTGCCAAAGCCGTGGAGATGTGCAACAACAACGGCCACTGCCGCAAGTTTGACGCCGGCACCATGTGCCCAAGCTACCGCGTCACGCGTGACGAGCAACACCTCACCCGCGGGCGCGCCAACACCTTGCGTCTGGCGCTCTCGGGACAACTCGGCACCCAGGCGCTGACCGACCCGGCGCTGTGGGACACCATGGACCTGTGCGTGAGTTGCAAAGGTTGCAAACGCGAGTGCCCCACGGGTGTGGACATGGCCAAGATGAAAATCGAGTTCACGCACCACTACAAGCAGCACCACGGGTACACCTTGAAGGATCATCTCATTGCCCACCTGCCCCGCTATGCAGGCTTGGCCAGCAAGCTGGCGCCGCTTCTCAATCTGCGTAACCGCTGGCCGTGGCTGGCTCGCCTGACCGAGCGCGTGACCGGGCTGAGCGCCCAACGTGCGCTGCCGGCCTGGCAATCCACCCACACATTCAACACGCCCCTGCCGGGGGTGGACATCGCCTCGGTGATGCGCGCCGAACGCGGCGTGGTGTTGTTCGTCGACACCTTCAACGGCTACTTCGAATCCGACAACGCCCGGGCAGCCTACCGCGTGCTGGAGGCCGCTGGCTACTCGGTCCATGTGGCGCACCGCCCGGATCAGCATTTGTGCTGCGGTCGTACCTATCTGGCCAGTGGCATGGTGGATCAGGCCCGCGAGCAGGTGCGACAACTGGTTGATTACCTGTTGCCCCTGGCACAGCAGGGTATCCCCATCGTGGGACTGGAGCCCAGTTGCCTGTTGACGCTGCGCGATGAGGCCTTGCAATTGGGGCTGGGCGAAGCAGCCCACACCGTGGCGAAGCAAGCCTGGTTGTGGGAAGAGTTTCTCGACCGCGAGCACCAGGCGGGTCGTCTGGAATCGCTCAGGACGCAATTCACCCCCGCCCAGGCGCCATTCCTGTTACACGGCCACTGCCATCAGAAGGCCTTTGATCTGGTCTCACCCATTCAACGGGTGCTGGCCCTCATTCCACAGTCATCCACCACCTTGATCGAGACCAGTTGTTGCGGCATGGCGGGCAGCTTTGGCTACGACGCCCAGCACCAGGACGTGTCGATGGCGATGGCCAATCTGTCACTGCTGCCCACGATTGAAAAACATCCGCACGCTTGGGTGGTGGCCGATGGCACCAGTTGTCGTCATCAAATCGACCATGGATCGAAGCGGCAAGCCCTGCATGTGGCACAGGTGCTGGCGCGGCATCTGGGCTGAGCACAAAAAAATACCCGCACAAGGCGGGTATGGGCTCTCCTCGACAAAAGGATCAGCCCATGTGCAAACCACCGTTCACCGAGAAGTCAGCGCCGGTGGCATACCCACCCTCTTCGCTGGCCAGCCAGGCCACGATGGAGCCGATTTCGCTGGGTTCGCCCAGGCGCTTGACCGGGACCGTGCCGACGATTTTCTCGAGCACATCGGGACGGATGGCGCGAACCATGTCGGTGCCGATGTAGCCCGGGCTCACCGTGTTGACCGTCACACCCTTGTTGGCCAGCTCTTGCGCCAAGGCCATGGTGAAACCGTGCATACCCGCCTTGGCGGCCGAGTAGTTGGTCTGACCGGCCTGGCCCTTCTCGCCGTTGACTGACGAGATTTGCACAATGCGGCCCCAGCCCTTTTCCACCATGTCCGGCACGACTTGTTTGGTCACGTTGAACATGGAGTTCAGGTTGGTGTCGATCACGGCATCCCAGTCGTCTCGTGTCATCTTGAGGAACATGCGGTCACGCGTGATGCCGGCGTTGTTCACCAGGACGTCGATCGAACCGTGTTCGGCTTTGGCTTTGCTAAAAGCTTCCACGGTGGAATCCCAGTCGGCGACGTTGCCCACGGAGGCATAGAAAGTGAACCCCAAGGCTTTTTGCTCATCGAGCCACTTGGTGAAGTCGCGGGTCGGGCCGCAGCCCGCAATGACTTTGTATCCATCCCGATGCAGGCGCTGGCAGATGGCGGTACCGATGCCGCCCATGCCACCGGTCACGTATGCGATTTTTTGACTCATGGTTGTCTCCTGGAAGTTGTATGAAAAATGGGAAGCGAAAAAAGATCAGCGCTCGAGGGCCAGTGACACGCCCATGCCACCGCCAATGCACAGGGCCGCGAGACCCTTTTTGGCGTCGCGGCGCTGCATTTCGTGCAGCAGCGTGACCAGGATGCGGCAACCCGAGGCACCGATGGGGTGACCGATGGCGATGGCGCCGCCGTTGACGTTGACCTTGGCCGGGTCGATGCCCAGCTCTTTGTTGACCGCGCAGGCCTGGGCAGCAAAGGCCTCGTTCAACTCGAACAGATCGACATCACCGACGTTCCAGCCCGCGCGTTGCAGGGCCTTGTGCGATGCTGGCACCGGGCCCATGCCCATGGTGGCCGGGTCGAGACCGCTCGTGCCAAAGGCAGCAATACGAGCCAGGGGTTTCAAACCCAGAGCCGCAGCCTTCTTGGCGGTCATCACCACCACAGCGGCAGCGCCGTCATTGATCCCGGAAGCATTGCCCGCCGTGACTGTGCCGGCCTTGTCAAAGGCAGGACGCAGCCCGGCCAGCGCCTCGGCGTTGGTTTTTTTGTTGATGAACTCGTCCGTGTCAAAAACAATCGGGTCACCCTTGCGCTGCGGGATGGACACGCCCACGATTTCGTCCTTGAACTTGCCGGCGTCTTGCGCAGCCGAGGCTTTTTGCTGGCTGGCCAGAGCGAGGAAATCCTGCATGTCACGGGTGATGTTGTGCGCCTTGGCCACATTCTCGGCTGTGATGCCCATGTGGTACTGGTTGTACACGTCCCACAGGCCATCGACGATCATGGTGTCGGCCATTTTCCAGTCGCCCATGCGCTGACCGTCCCGCGAGTTGAGCAGCACGTGCGGTGAAGCGCTCATGTTCTCCTGACCACCGGCCACCACAATCTCGCTGTCGCCCCAGGCCACTGCCTGCGCAGCCAGCATGACGGCCTTCAAGCCCGAGCCGCACACCGCGTTGATGGTGAGTGCCGGCACTTCCTTGGGCACGCCGGCCTTCATCAAGGCCTGGCGCGCTGGGTTTTGTCCCACACCAGCGGCCAGCACCTGCCCCATGATGACCTCTCCCACTTGCGCCGCATCCAGACGGGCGCGCGCCAGGGCTTCGCGAATCACAACCGCGCCCAGTTCGGTCGCAGCCACCTTGGCCAGTGTGCCGCCAAACTTGCCCACCGCGGTGCGGGCAGCCGATACGATGACGATGTCTTCCATGTGCTCAGTCTCTCTGGTTTGAATTGAAATTTCAGGCCTTGGCCTTGACGTAACGCCCCGGCGCGGCTTCAATGGGCTTGTGCCGTGCGTTGCCATAACGCTTGGGCGCAGCCACGAGTTTGCCGGCGTGACCCTTGAGCCACGAGGCCCAATCTTCCCACCAACTGCCTGGCACCTCCTTGGCGCCGGCGATCCAGTCATCGGGCTTGGGCGGAAATTTGCCATCGTTGCGGACCCAATGGCTGCGCTTCTTGGCAGCCGGGGGGTTGATCACCCCGGCGATGTGACCGGAAGCCCCCATCATGAAACGCTTCTTGCCCGGGAAGACCTGGGTAGACGCATAGGAACCGCCAATGGGCACGATATGGTCTTCACGCGAGCCGTAGATGTAAATCGGCATGTCGACCTTGCGCAGATCGAGCGATTCGCCACACACGGTGGCCTTGCCGGGTTGGATCAGCTTGTTTTCAAGGTAGGTGTTGCGCAGGTACCAGGCGTAGAGTGGGCCAGGCAGGTTGGTGGAGTCACTGTTCCAGTACAGCAGATCGAACGGCGGAGGGGTTTCACCTTTGAGGTAGTTGCCCACCACGTAATTCCACACCAGATCGTTGGGTCGCAGGAAGCTGAAGGTGGAGGCCATGTCACGACCTGCCATCAACCCACCCTGGGCAAACTGCATTTCGCGAAAGCGCACAAAGTTTTCGTCGATGAAGACATCGAGCACGCCGGTATCGGTGAAGTCGATCAGTGTGGTCAGCAGTGTGGTGCTGGCCACAGGTTTTTGTCCACGCGCGGCCAACACGCCCAGCGCGTTGGTGAGGATGGTGCCGCCCACACAAAAGCCCAGGGCGTTGATCTGGTCGGTGCCGCCGATGTCACGCGTGACCTCGATGGCCTTGATCGCGGCGTTTTCGATGTAGTCGTCCCAGGTGGCGTGGGCCAGACTCTGGTCCGGGTTGCGCCAACTCACCACAAAGGTGCGATGCCCTTGGGCCACCGCATAGCGGATAAAGGAGTTCTCGGGTTGCAGGTCGAGGATGTAAAACTTGTTGATGCTCGGAGGCACCAGCAGGAAGGGGCGCTCGTGGACCTTGGCTGTGAGAGGCTTGTACTCGATGAGCTGGAAGTAATCGTTTTCAAACACCACCTGCCCCTCGGTGGTCGCGACATTGCGCCCCACTTCGAACAGGCTCTCATCGGTCATGGATACATGGCCTTGCTGCACGTCGTGCATCAGGTTTTGCACGCCCTTGGAGATACTCTCGCCCTGGGTTTCCAGGGCTTTTTTCTGCGCCTCGGCATTGAAGGCCAGGAAGTTGCTGGGGGACGATGCAGCCACCCACTGCTCGACTGCAAAGCGGATGCGGGCGCGGGTTTTTTCATCAGCCTCGACCGCATCGGCCAATGACATCAAGGTGCGGCTGTTGAGGAGGTAGGTGGCGGCGGTGAAAGAGGCCACCGGGTTTTGGGCCCAGGCATTGCCCGAAAAGCGCCGATCCTTGATGGGGGTCGCCGAGGTCAGCCCCTGGTTCCAGAGGCTGGCAGCCTCCTTCAGGTAGTCGGCTTGGAGTTCCCGCAGCTTGTCCGGGGCGAAACTCAGTGGACCAGCAGCCCCTTTACCGAGATCGATGTTCTTGAAGGAATCCAGGGCGCGCTGCCAGCTGTCGGCCATGGATTTGCCCCACTGCTGTGCCGATGCTTCCCACCCGGGCTGACCATTGGATGTCATGTCTTGTCTCCTCAGTGACATAAGGGCAAGTATCGCAGAGGAATGCCTTCGATTTGCTGACAGATATCAATTTGAGCGCGAGCGTCCCGCCACTTCAGGTGCGCCAGATGAGGGCTGCCAGTCGTCCGCTGACCCGGTCGCGCCGGTGAGAAAACCAGCGCGCAGGATCCGAGACCGTGCACCAGCCCGCACTGCCATCGTTGCCCCCAATGGTGCTCACGCCCAGTTGTTGCAAGCGCTGACGCGCCAACCCAGGCAAGTCCAACAGCCGTTTTCCCGCGCGCTCAGGGTGGGGCTGGCTCAACCCCTGGGGGGTGAACCCATTGGAAGCGAAGGCCTCGACCACCTCGGGTCCAACTTCAAAGGCTTGGGGGCCAATGCAAGGCCCCAGCCAGGCCCTGAGTTCGGCAGGCGGGGACAGTTGCTCGCGCATGGCCCGAATCGTGTAGTCCAGAATGCCTTGGCCGGCATGCCCGGCCAAGCCTCGCCAGCCCGCATGAGCAGCCGCCACCACGCGGCCTTGCGAGTCACTCAGCAACACCGGCAGGCAATCGGCCACCATGATGGTGCAGGCCACGCCGCGCTCGAGTGTGCACACCCCATCGGCCGTGAGCCCATCGGCACTGGTGGCATTCAGCCAGGCCACTTCCGTGCCGTGAACCTGGTTCAGCCATACCGGTCGGGTGGCCAGCGCCTGGGCCACCCGCGCGCGGTTGGTCTGCACAGCCACGGCGTCATCGCCCACGTGGTTGCCCAGATTCAAACTGTCGTAGGGAGCGCGTGACACCCCGCCCGCACGGCGGGTGAGCGCTGCCTGCACGCCCGGCACCCCCCACGACAACGACCAAAGATGCGGCGAGTCCATGGGGAGATCCGTGTTCTCAGGGCTCGTTATCGGGGCAGGCTGAAGGCTGGGCACGCTGAAAAGCCTCGAGTTTCATGCAGGCATCAAACGCTGCCATGGTGCGCGGCAGCCCATCGACATTGACCTTGAAACGCTGCCCGTTGAAGATCTGTGGCACCAGACAGCAATCCGCCAGGGTGGGCGTATCGCCATAGCAATAGGTGGACACCGCGCCTTGGGCCAGTTGACGTTCAAACGCTTCAAGCCCCTCACGCACCCAGTGTCGGTACCAGGTGTTCTTGGCCTCTTCTTCCACCTTCAACTCACGCACCAGGTATTTGAGAACGCGCAGATTGTTCAGCGGGTGGATCTCGCAGGCAATGGACTGAGCCAGCGCGCGCACCCGAGCCCGGCCCAAGGCATCGGCCGGCAACAACGGCGGCTCAGGATGCGTCTCGTCCAGGTACTCCATGATGGCCAGTGACTGGCTCAGAATGTGGCCATCCTTCTCGAGCGCGGGAACCAACCGATCCGCTGACACCTCGGCGTAGGCCGCAAGCTTGTGGTCACCACGGGCCAAATGCACCGGCAGATAGTCATAAGGCAGCCCCTTGAGGTGGAGGGCGATACGCACGCGAAACGAGGCCGACGAGCGGAAATAGTTGTAGAGCTTCATGGCGGCAAGGATACCTCGATCATGGCGGTTCAGGCAGTGTTTACCCAGCCACCCGCGAGGGGCGGGTTCCGGTAGACTGAGGGCCCGGAGTCCCGCGAGGCGGGTTGTATCGTTCCCCTGAGGTTATCCATGAGCTTTGTTTTTCCCCCCGCTCCTGCGGTGTCTGTCCCTGTCGCAGGGACTGGCCAGCAGTTCCCCGTGCACCGCATTTACTGTGTGGGCCGCAACTACGTCGAGCACGCCCAGGAAATGGGTTTTACCGGCCGTGAACCCCCGTTCTTTTTTCTCAAACCGGCTGACGCCATCGTGGTGGTCCCTGCGGGTCAAACCGGTTCAATGCCCTACCCCAGCCTGACCCAAGACCTGCACCACGAAATCGAGTTGGTGGTGGCGATTGGCCAAGGTGGCCGCAACATCAAGGCGGCTGACGCCATGAGCCATATCTTCGGCTACGCCGTGGGCCTGGACATGACCCGCCGCGACCTGCAAGGTGAAATGAAAAAGCAGGGGCGCCCCTGGTGTATCGGCAAGGCTTTCGACCACAGTGCGCCCATCGGCCCCATCGTGCCAGCCGCACAGGCCGGTGATGTCACCCATGCCGAGATTTCCCTGCAGGTCAATGGCAAGGACCGCCAGCGCAGCAATGTCAGCAAGTTGATCTGGAACATTGCCGAAACCATCGAACACCTGTCCGCCGCGTGGGAGTTGCAACCGGGCGACCTGATTTACAGCGGCACCCCTGAAGGGGTCGCCGCTGTGGTGGCTGGCGATTTGCTGGTGGGGCAGGTGGCAGGCGTAGGCGAGTTGCGCATCAAGGTCGCCTGAGTCTGTCCCTCTCGACTGATCCCCTCACCCTTCATTTCTTGTTCATTAGGAGACCCTCATGATTCATCGTCGATCCGTTCTCAAAGCAGGCGCTGCTGTGGCAGTGGCCGCCCCCTCCCTCAGTGGTCTGGCCCAGCAAAGTGTGACCCTCAAATTCCACACCTTCATGGCGCCGCAATCCAATGTGTGGCTGACCATGCACAAGCCCTGGATGGAAAAAGTGGAGAAGGAGTCCGGGGGACGCATCAAGTTTGAAGGCTACCCTGCCATGCAGCTGGGCGGCACCCCGGTGCAGTTGTACGACCAGGCCAAGGACGGCGTGGTGGACGTGGTCTGGACCTTGCCTGGCAACACCGCGGGCCGCTTCCCGCGTATCGAAGTATTCGAGTTGCCATTCATGATGAACAACGCCGAAGCCACTTCCAAAGCCTACTGGGAATACGTCCAGACCGCTGCACCTGACGAGTTCAAGGACACACAGGTCCTGGCTCTGCACGTGCACGGTCCCGGCATGTTCCACACCGTCGACAAGCAGGTGAAAACCACTGCCGATCTGCGCGGCCTCAAGATGCGCGGCCCCACCCGTCAGTCCACCAAACTGCTGGCTTCCCTGGGCGCCACGCCCGTGGGCATGCCCTTGCCCGCCATTCCTGATGCCTTGTCCAAAGGCACCATCGCAGGTTGTGCGATTCCCTGGGAAGTGGTGCCGTCGGTCAAAGTGCATGAACTCACCAAGTTCCACAGCGAATTCCCCGCCAACGCGCCGGCCCTGTACACCACCACCTTTGTGATGGCCATGAACAAGGCTCGCTACGAAGGTCTGGCGCCAGATCTGAAGAAGATCATCGACAACAACTCTGGTCTGGCCACTTCGGGCTGGCTGGGCAAAGTGCAGCAAAGTAACGATGCGGTGGGTCGCAAATCGGCTGCAGACCGGGGCAACACCATCTACCAGATCACCACGGCCGACACAGCCGATTTCGTCAAGCGCTCCAGCATGATCGACGACGAGTGGGTTGCGGACATGAACAAGCGCGGCTTTGACGGCAACAAATTGCTCGAAACCGCCAAGAACCTGATTGCCAAGCACGGCAAGTAATCCAGCAGCCTGGCTTGTCATGTTGCACCGCGGCGCCATTCGGCATTGCAAGGCCTGTGGGGCTGCGGTTCAGTACCGCCTGCCGGACGACGGCGACACGCGAGAGCGTGCCGTCTGTCCCGCTTGTCATGTGATCCATTACGAAAACCCACTCAACGTGGTGGGCACCGTGCCTTTCATCGATGACCGGGTGCTGCTGTGCCTGCGCAACATTGAACCGCGAAAAGGCAAGTGGACATTGCCGGCCGGCTTCATGGAGTTGAGCGAAACCGTGGCCGAGGGCGCCCAGCGTGAAACGGCTGAGGAAGCCGGCGCACACATCGAGTTGCTGGACTTGTTCACCCTCATGAATGTGGTGCGCGTGGGGCAGGTGCACTTTTTCTTTCGTGCCCGCTTGCTCAGCGAACATTTCGATCCAGGACACGAAACCCAGGAAGTACGACTCTTTCGCGAAGACGAAATTCCTTGGGACGAGATTGCGTTTCGCACCGTGCGCGAAACCTTGCGCTGCTTTTTTGCCGACCGCGCTCGCGGTCAATTCGACTTGCACCAAATTGACATTGCCTGACTTCGCATCGGGCGTTTGAAATGTTCATGGTTACCTCGTGAATGGGTAACACATCACCCCCTCTTGTGTGCTCTCGGCGATAAGCTGATTGCACAGCCGAGCCCTCGGCTGTCGAGCGCCCCCAGGGGTGTCGTGTTGCAACTCCACTTCACAGAGGTCGTCATGAATCTTGCCGTCGTCATTTCCGTCTCCGAGTACCAGTACGCCAGCGCGCTCCCCGGGTGCAAACTCGACGCCCAGCACATGCAACACATGTTGCAACTCACCGGGAGGTTCGATGACATCCTGGTCCTGGACCAAAGTCCCAGCACACCCGACCTACGGACCCATCTCAATGACTGGGTGAAGCGCAACAAGGGGCAACTGGTGGACGAGGTGTTCTGGTACTTCACCGGCCACGGCATCTACTATGGAGACGCGCGTTTTTGTGGCCGTGACTACAGTCCGCAGTTGTTGGAGGCCACCTCACTCAGTAACCAGGAGGTCGACGATCTGCTGCGTTTGCTGCAACCTCGGGTGGTGGTCAAGGTGATCGATGCCTGCCAATCTGGTGCGCCTTACATCAAAGGGCACCCGCCGGCATTCCGTCGCGCCCTGGAGCACAGTCGCCTGGAGTCCTTCATCAGCATGTGCTCTTGCACACGCGAGCAGTCATCCTATGCGCATCTGTTTGGCAGCGACTTCACACTCACCTGGCTGGAGGCCGTGCTGCAACGGCGATCAGGGGTGGTCAGTTACCGGCAGATCGAGCAGCACCTGATTCAACAATTTCAGCACCAGGTGGCGCAGACGCCGTTTTTCGTCAAGCAGGGGACGGGCCACGAAATGTTCTGCCGCATCAACCCGCACATGCAAACCCTGGCACGCACCATCCAAGCCGCTCGCCTGGGCAAACGGGTCATGATCAATCGATCTGAGCGCCCGAAGCCTTCACAACCTCGCTCCACTTGGCCAGATCGGACTTCAGGATGGCCGCGAACTCAGCCGGCTGGGTGATGAAGGGATCGGCCCCCTGCCCCTGAAACTTCTCGATCACCTCTCGGTTTTTCAGGATCTCCTGAATGTCCTGGTTCATGCGCCGCACAATGGCGGGGGGTGTTTTGGCCGGGGCGAACAACCCAAACCAGGGGGAGACGTCGAAGTCCTTGTACCCGGCCTCGGCAATGGTGGGGATTTGTGCAAAGGACTGCGAACGCTGCGCGCTGGTGACCGCAATACCGCGCAAGCTTCCACTGCGAATGGCGCTCGCCACCGAGGGCAGGCTGGTGAACACCAGCGAGATCTGTCCACTCATCAAGTCCTGCATGGCCGGTGCCGCCCCCCGATACGGAATGTGCTCCAGCTTGCTTCCAGCGGCAGCGTTGAACATCACACCCAGCAAGTGGTTGACCGAGCCGTTGCCCGCCGAACCAAACGTGAGGGGCTGCCGTTTACCCAGATCGGCGAGTTCGCGCACGGTCTTGAACGGCGCATCCGGGCGAGCGACGAGCACAAAGGGCAAGGTGGCCAAGGTCGCCACCGGGGCGAAATCGCGCTCAGGATCAAAAGGCAGCTTTTTGTACAAGGCGGCATTGATGGCATGCGAACCCACATAACTCATCAAGAGGGTGTAGCCATCGGCGGGGGCCTGTGCCACAAACTCCATGCCCAGGTTCCCCCCCGCGCCCGGACGGTTTTCCACCACCACGGGTTGCTGCCACTTTTCGCTGAGCTTTTGCCCCACGATACGAGCCAGGGCGTCCGAGGCGCCCCCCGGGGTCTGCGGCACCACAATCTTGGCGGGCCGTGAAGGAAATTCCTGCGCAGACACCGGGACTGCGATGGCCACCGCAGCAACCGAGATCAACACGCGCATCATCTGTTTGATCATGATCAACTCAATTCAATAGAAGCAGCCAAGGTTACACCATGTTGAGCACTCTGGGCCCATCATAGTCACCTGTTCAACAGGGGCATCGGCCCTGCACAATATGCCTGTGCCAGAATAGAAAAATGAAGATTCAGAAAGTTGCTGGCGCACTTGGCGCTGAAATTCATGGCGTGGATTTGCGCCAACCGCTGTCATCCTCGCTGGCCCAGGAGATTCGGCAAGTGCTGCTGGACAATCTGGTGATTTTTTTCCGCGACCAAGACCTGAGTCCTGCACAGTTCATGCAGTTTGCACAGGCCATGGGGGAGCCGATCGAGTACCCCTTTGTCAAAGGCCTGGAAGGCTTTCCCAACATCATCGAAGTCAAGAAGCTGGAGCATGAGCGCTCCAACTTCGGGGGCGTGTGGCACTCGGACACCACCTACCTCGAAGAGCCCCCCATGGGGTCCATGTTGCTGGCCCGCGAAATCCCACCCTATGGCGGCGACACGCTGTTTGCCAACCAGTATCTGGCCTGGGACACCTTGTCAGACACCATGAAGCACATGTTGCGCCCGCTCAAAGGCATCAGCAGTTCGGCCAAGGCCGACGTGAGCAAGACGCGCGAGGATCGGCTCAAGTCCGATGCCAAAGATGGTGCGCCCACCCAATTCCAGGCGGTTCACCCCGTGATGCGCACCCACCCCGAAACCCAGCGTCCAGCGTTGTATGTCAACACGGCACACACCGCAGGAATCGAGGGCATGACCAGCGAGGAAAGCGCCCCACTGCTGCATTTTTTATTTGAACATCAGATCAAGCCCGAATTCACCTGCCGCTTCAATTGGCAACCTAACTCGCTGGCTTTTTGGGACAACCGCTGCGCCATGCACAACCCGGTCAACGACTACCACGGCTTTCGGCGCATCATGCATCGCATCACGCTCAAAGGCGATCGTCCCGCCTGACATAACACTGGCGCCACCCAGTCAACCGGGTGCGGCTTGTGTGGCGAACTCAACCAACCCGGTAGCAACGGCCTGACGGGTAGGTTGGGCGCACGGACCCTTCAGTGGGCGTTTTTCACGTGATTGCGCAACACACCAATGCCTTCCACTTCGATCTCGATCACATCGCCATCACGCATCCACACGGGGGGCTTGCGGGCATAGCCCACGCCAGCCGGGGTGCCCATGACAATCACGTCACCGGGCTCCAGGGTCATGCAGGCCGACATCATGGCAATGGTGGGTGCCACGTGAAACACCATGTCGGTGGTGGAGGCGCTTTGCATCACCTGACCGTTCAAACGCGACTCAATGTGCAGTCCCACGCAACCCGCAGGCAATTCGTCGGCCGGCACCAACCAGGGGCCAAAGCCCCCGGTGGAGTCGAAGTTTTTCCCGACGGTCCATTGCGTGGTCTTGCGCTGATAGTCGCGAAAGCTGCCGTCGTTGAAACAGGTGTAGGCAAACACGTGCTGGAGTGCATCTGCTTCGCTCACATTGCGAGCGGTACGGCCAATCACCAGGGCCAGCTCGGCCTCATAGTCGAGCGCGGTGGAGATGGGAGGAATGGGAATGATGCCCTCATGCGCCACCAGCGAGGACGGGCCACGGTAAAAAATGGTCGGATAGTCGGCCACCTTGTTGCCGCCCTCGGCCGCATGGTCGTGGTAGTTGACGCCCAGGCACAAAATTTTGCTCGGTCGCGGCACGCACGGCAAGAGAGTGACCTGACTCAGCGGCGTGGCGGTCTTGCTGGCCGCATTGTTGTGCAGTGTGGACTTCCAGTCGGGATGATCTGCCACCCAGGCGGCAAAGTCGTTGATCGACGCCGGAGCACCGGGCAAACAGGCCTGGGCATCCACCACGCCCGAGTCGAGCAGGAGTCCATAGCGCACGGAGTTCTGATGCTGATAGCTGATGAGTTTCATGAAAATGGCTGAAAAATCGATTCAAGAAATAGGCAACTGCAGCTCGCGGAGCCGTCAATCCACCTTGGCGCCTGTTTGCTGCACCACACCCGCCCATTTTCGAGCTTCGGACGCCAGGTAACTGTCCAGCGCGGGACGGTCCATGCGAACCGTCTCCAGCGACTGGGCGGAAAAGCCCTCCACCAGGGCCTTGTTTTGCAAAATGCGGTTGATCTCGGTGTTGAGTCGATCCAGCACCTCGGCAGGTGTGCCCTGGGGAGCCAGCATCGCAAACCAGGTATTGGCCTCAAAGCCGGGATACCCGAGTTCCGCCACGGTGGGCACCTGGGGCAAGGCCCCGCTACGCTTGAGACTGGTGACGGCGATGGGCCTGACTTTGCCGGCCTTGGCCAGTTGCACCACCGGAGGGATGGAGGTGGAGCCTACCGGCACTTGGCCACTCACCACCGCCGTCGCCGCAGAGGCTGGCGCATAAGGCGCATGGGTAATGTCCACCTTGGCCAGCGTGCGGAACAACAGTTCGGCCCCGAGATGGGTGGTGGTGCCGTTGCCCGATGACGCATAGGCCAGCTTGTCGCTCCGGGCCAGGGCCAGCAGTTCGGGCAGGTCGTTCGCCTTGACGGAGGGGTGGACGTACAGGATGTTGGGTGATACAGCCGCCATGACCACCCCCACTAATTCTTTGCCGACTTCGTAACCGGCCTTGCCGTACAGCGAGGGGTTGACCGAGTAAGCCACGCTGTGCATCAGCAGGGTGTAGCCATCCGGCGCTGAGCGTGCCACAGCCACCGTGCCGATATTGCCGCCAGCACCAGGTCTGTTTTCAATCACCACGGGTTGCCCGAGCGCTTCCGACAAGGGCTGCGACAAGGCCCGGGCCACGATGTCGGTGGAACTGCCTGGCGGAAACGCCACCACGATCTTGACGGGCCGATCTGGGTAGGCCGCTTGGACCTGCACAGCGGCACACATGCCCAGGAGCAACAGTGTCGTCGCGCCAACGCGGCGCAGTGAGGAAATCAACATGGTGAAGACTTTGACAGTAAGATGAGAGGACTGATCCTAATCCAAGCGTGTCAAGCCGGCAGGCCTGCGTGGATTAGCGTATTCCCTGAAGTCATCTCAGCCCGTGCCCGACCCGTCCATGGCCAAATCCGACAAGAAGTCCACACCGCCACCATCACAGCGCGTCAGGCTTGATCCGTTCAACGGTATCCTGGGTGTCTTTTTTTTGGTGGTGGCCATCATCTTGCCCGTGGCCATGCCAGCCTCGGACGGACGGCTCAATGTGCTGCATTTCCTGGGCATTGCCCTGTCGTGTCTGGTCGCCGCATTTTTCTTCTGGCGTTGGTTGCGAGCCCAATTGGCTTTGGCCATGCGCAACGAGACGGAGGAAGAAGTGGCCCGCATTCGCGCCACCACTTTCGAGCAGGATGCACAGGCCAGTCAGGGCAAATCAGCCCCGTAGTTGCTCGCCAGGAAGCGGCTACGATTTGACGTTGCGGTTGATGTCCAGCTGGTAGAACTTCGGCATCAATCGCTGCACCAGCGGCCCCCGGGTGTCCCAGGCCATGCACTGCCCCAGATACGCCGGAGGTTTTTCAAACGCTAGCACCGCCTCACCCGGATGCACCGTCTGGAAGGTCACCGTGGCCATGTTGAACAGCAACTCCCGCAGATGGGTACATCCTTGTACGCCCCCCACGCGCTGCTCAATATTTTTACGCCAACCGCCCCCCACCTGCACCCCCACCATGGCTTGTAGCGAGGTTTGCGCCTGGCTGCAGGGCTCATGCGGGGTACCGTCCATCGCCACCACGATGTCTTGCACCACCAGGGATTTGTCCAGGGTCATGCGAATGGCGAGGTGGTGAATCGGTTGACCGGCTGGCCGTACCCGCTCTCCCACCACCCGAATATCGTAGGTTTTGGTGTCGCGCATTTCACCCTCGATATCCCACCCTCCATCGTCCCGGCGGTAACCACGGTAAGCCACATCACGGTTGTGCAAGTGTTGGCGAGCAGCGGGGGCGGGCAAAGGCAAGGGAGGCTCCTGATGACAGTTGTGTTTGCATTATGGCGCGACAAGGCTCTCATGGAATCCCATGATGAGTTGCGCCCATGGGTGGCATGCCTCCCCGAGCGGGTCAGTTGATCCAGATCGTTTTGCAATAATGCAGGTCGACTGATCACCGGAGACCGCATGACACAAGACAGCACCGACCGCATTGCCTACCAGAAGCCCCAACCCTGGGGCATGACACCGGATATGGTGATCCCCAATCTCATGGGCGACGACCCACAGCTGTGGGCGCCCGTGGGTGATGGCGTGTGGTCACGACCGATTCACCTGAATGTCACCTCGGGTTTTTATGTGCACTTGTTGCGCGTCAAGCGCTCGGGTCTGCTCCAACGCCACCGCCATTCTGGCCAGGTGCACGCCTATGTGATTCGCGGCAAGTGGTACTACCTGGAACATGACTGGGTGGCGGAAGAAGGCGGCTATGTCTTTGAGCCACCCGGCGAAACCCACACCTTGATCGTGCCCGACGACTGCGCCGACATGGTCACCCTGTTCACCGTGCACGGTTCACTGATGTATGTGGATCCGCAAGGCCATTCCACAGGCTATGACGATGTGTTCACCCGCATTGAAAAATACCGCGCTCACTTCGAGCAGGTGGGTCTGGGCGCAGACTACGTCAAGACATTCATGCGCTGAGCTTCACCGCTCCCGCGCTGGTCGCAGGGCGAATGACAGCACCCGCGTCTCTCGCCCCCCCCTTATTTCAGTTCAGACAACGGCAAGGGGTCGCCGTGGAAGTTGGGCGTACCAATCAGAGCGTAACGCCCTATCAAGCGGTGCCCAAAATGGTAATTTCATTGAGTCGAGGTCCCAACTGATGTTTGAAATGAATCTATGTCACCAGTCGCTGGATGGGGCCAACAGACTCAGGACTGCACATCTCCTGATTAATAGGTGGTTTATCGGACGAATATAAAAAAACCCGCGAAGAATCTTCGCGGGTTTTACATCATTCAGTTCACCCTATACCGGCCAAATAGCCGGTGGAGCAATTATTTAATCAATGCGGAATCCAGCGTGCCGGCTGTTTTCAGGGCCTGAACCCACACTGGGGCCTTGCCACGGCCGGTCCAGGTTTGATCGGGGTGGGCGGGATTGCGGTACTTGGGAGCCACCTTGCCGCGGGGACCGGAGGATTTACCGGCAGCACGCGCTGACTTGGCCTTGGCAGGCTTGCCGCCGCCCAGGGCCTTGGCGATGTCGCTGGCCGTTAAACCAGCGTCACGGGCCAGTTGCACGATTTTGGCCAAGGCCTTGTCGTGGGTGCGAGCCATCAGCGCTTTTTCGCGCTTTTCCAGTGCCTCACGTTCTTTGCGGAGTTTAGCCAATTGGGATGCAACGGTAGTCGCCATGAGAAAGTCCTGAATAAATTAAAAATCCGATTTTATATCATTTAATATAAAACTCAATATACGTTTGAATATTCCGATTATTCAGGTTTTTTAATTTTATTCAATTGATCATATTCAAAGGTTTGAAGTCCTCGAAAGGCTTTTGCACCTGCAGCACAGTGCATCGGGCTCAATCGGTTTATATTCATGACATAACCACTCCCTGTTACTTGCATGTCCTCCACCACGCTCGACACCGGCACCCCCGAATTGCTTGCCACCCTGGATGAAGGCGTGCTGACGCTGACCTTCAACCGTCCAGACGCCCGTAACGCCTTGTCACGCGAGGTCAATCAAGCCTTGCAGGTGCAGTTGGCCAGGGCCGAATCCAACCCGGCTGTGAAATGCATTCTTCTCACGGGCCATGGAAAAGCCTTTTGCGCCGGCGGCGATGTCAAAAGCATGCTGACTCGCAACTACAACGAACCCGGCTCGCACACACTGGACGAATACATCCATCGTCAGCGCCTGGAGCAGCGCGCCATCTCGGGGCGCTTGTTCACCATGCCCAAACCCACGCTGGCAGCCATTCCTGGTGCGGCAGCGGGCGCAGGTTTCTCCATCGCATTGGCTTGCGATCTGCGCATCATGGCTGACTCGGCATTCCTCACGACAGCGTTTGCCAAAGTTGGTTTTTCGGGCGATTACGGGGGGTCGTATTTCCTCACACGCCTGGTCGGCGCTGCCAAGGCGCGTGAGATGTATTTGCTGCCGGAACGCATGGATGCCTCCCAGGCCCTGGCGCTCGGTCTGACCAACTGGGTCTGTCCCGCAGAGGAGTTGGCATCGCGTGCACAAGCCCTTGCACGGCGCCTGGCCAACGGTCCCACCGTGGCCTACCGGTACATGAAGGAAAACCTCAACCGCGCCATCAACGGCGACTTGATGGAATGCATGGACCTGGAAGCCACGCACCATGTGCACTGCGCGCAGACTGAAGACCACAAAGAGGCCACTCGCGCCTTTGTCGACAAGCGAGAGCCGGTGTTCAAAGGGCGCTGACGTCTGAAAGGCGTCTTCAAAAGACAATCGGGCTAGCTCCTTGTGAGAGCTAACCCGTTGATGTGCTTGGTCGGCGTGGCGGGATTCGAACTCGCGACCCCTTGCACCCCATGCAAGTGCGCTACCAGGCTGCGCTACACGCCGAAGCTATGCATTATAACGTGCTTATCAACCCCGACCTCGGGTCAGGCCAGCAACTCTCGTATTTCTCGCAACTCGCGCCGCAGGATCTGCAACTTGGGGGCGTCGGTGATCAGGCCGCTCAGGTTCCAGGTATCCACCAACGAGGCCTCGTCGATACGACGGTCTTCTTCCAGCACCTCGATACCCTCCAGCATGACCTCGCCCGCTCGGCGCTTGTCGCGCTCGTGCTGCACCAACTCTTGCAGTTTGTTGCGCGCACCGCTGATGGTGAACCCTTGCTCGTACAGCAAGTCACGGATGCGGCGAATCATGAGCACCTCGTGGTGCTGGTAGTAGCGTCGGTTGCCCCGCCGCTTCATGGGTCGCAGTTGCGTGAACTCCTGCTCCCAGTAGCGCAACACGTGGGGCTTGACACCACACAACTCGCTCACTTCACCGATGGTGAAGTAGCGCTTGGCAGG
>RFTK01000046.1 GCA_009923505.1 Betaproteobacteria bacterium | reverse complement strand
CCGTGAGATGGCCGAGAAAGCGATACTGATGAATTATTGAAGTGAAACTTGACCGTTCACAGGCGGCAAATAGATAAGGTACGTGAATCATGTCACAGCATCTTTCAACTGAGTCGCAGCAATTTGCCCAACGATTGCGCACGGTCATGCAAGCCGCTGGTCTTCCCCTGTCGCCCACCCTGGTGGCCCATCAATTCAACCTTCTGTACTGGGGTGAGGGCGTCACGGTTCACGCAGCGCGCAATTGGCTCAACGGCATTTCACTCCCGAAACCCGACAAACTGCGGGTGCTGGCACACTGGTTACAAGTCAAACCCCAGGACTTGCTGTTCGGCCTGGACCCCAAACCTGCCATCATGGGCGTGGAAGAGCCTTCGGTGCATGAAGCCCTGTCCCTGGCGGATGAATTCATGCTCGAGCGATACCGCGAACTTTCTTACGAGTATCAGCGGATGGTGAAAGAGCTGGTCGCCGCCTTACACCTCATGATGTTGCAGGACAAATCGGTCGTGCGTTCCAATGTGCCCTATGCATCCGGCACACCTCACGCCACGGGCCTTGCCTCTTCAGACCGTCAGACTGAATGAGCCAGGCGGATAGGCATTTCGCAGTCGCAGGGCCGCTCAAACGTGCGCCAGCAACACCACCGCCCGCGCCTCGATGCTGTGCCCCTGACCCACAGGCCCCAAACGCTCAGCCGTCTTGGCTTTCACATTCACCTGGGCGGTGGGTATCGACAGACAGTCGGCCACGCGCTGCACGATAGCCGGCATGTGGCCTGACAACCGGGGGGCTTGCGCCACCACGGTGCAATCCAGGTTGACCAATTGCCAACCGTGGGCACGCACCCGTTGCATCGCCTCGCGCAGCAACACCGCCGAATCCGCCCCCCGGTAGGCGGGGTCATTGTCGGGAAACAGCCGCCCGATATCCCCCAGGCCAGCCGCGCCCAGCAACGCATCGGTGATGGCATGCAAGAGCACATCGGCATCTGAGTGCCCCAATAGCCCGTGGGTATGAGGGATCTCCACCCCCCCCAGCATCAAGCGACGACCGGGCACCAGGGCGTGTACATCCCACCCCTCACCAATGCGCAGATTCATCGGGTTCATCGAGCGTCTCCAGCCTGCTCGCCACGCGCCTGCAACAGCGCCTCGGCCAAGGCAAAATCTTCGGGGTAGGTCACTTTGAGGTTGTGGGCGCTGCCCCGCACCAGCAAGGGCGAATGCCCCAGGTGTTCGATGGCGGAGGCCTCATCGGTCACCGCAGCGCCGGCTTGCAGCAAGGCGTCGAGCAGCAGACCGCAACGGAACATCTGCGGTGTCTGGGCCAGCCACTTGTCGCTGCGATCCAGCGTGCCTTGGACACGTCCGTGGCGGGCCATCTTGAGTGTGTCGGCCAGCGGCAGGGCCAGCAAGCCCCCCACCGGATCGCCCCGGCAGGCTTCGATCAGTTGTGTGACGTCCTCGGCTCGAACCAGGCAGCGGGCGGCATCGTGCACCAGCACCCAATCGCTGGGCTGGGCCCCCTGAGACACCAAATGTCGCAAGCCCGCCAACACGCTGGCGGCGCGGGTGGCGCCGCCCACAGGCACCGTCTCGAAACGGGGCTGGGGATACTGTGACAGCAGGGGCCCCATGTGGGTGTCATCGGGCGCCACCACCAGCACGCCCCGTGTCAGGGCAGACACGCCCGCCAGCGCGCGCAAGGTGTGCAGCACCAAGGGCAGCCCCGCCAGCGGTTGGTACTGCTTGGGCTGTACCGTGCCCGCCCGCTGGCCGGAACCGGCGCAGGGCAGCAGGGCAAAGTAGTGGTCAGGGGCAGTCATGCAAGGCCTTGAGGGGTTGGAGCGATCACCTGGGATATTCACCTCATTCTAAAATCAAGGCTTCGCACCCCCGGGGCCAGCCGCCGCGGGGGTGCTTCATTGCGTCTCACGGCGTTTGAATGCGCCCCTTCCGCTTCATGCAACTCCCTACTCTCACCGTTGGCAAGCGTTTCGCCCTGCCCCGCCCGCCTGGCTCGGGGGACGCCTTGTGGCTGGCCCGCCTGGCCCAGCGCGAGTGCGCGCAAGGCCGACGCGTGTCCATGATCACGGCCGACGCGCTGGATGCCCAGCGTCTGCTGGATGAAATGCCCTTCTTTGCACCCGAGTTGCGATGCGTGCTGTTCCCCGATTGGGAAACCCTGCCCTACGACAGTTTTTCGCCGCACCAGGATCTCATCAGCGAACGACTGGCCACGCTGTGGCGCATCTCCAGCGGGGAGGCCGACGTGGTGCTCATCCCGGCCACCACAGCGCTGTACCGACTGGCACCGCCCTCGTTCCTGGCCGGCTACACCTTCGAATTCAAGGTGGGGCAACGGCTGGACGAAGCGCAACTCAAGTCCCAACTCACCCTTGCCGGCTATCAGCATGTGACACAGGTGGTGAGCCCCGGTGAATATGCGGTGCGCGGCGGTCTGATCGATTTGTTTCCGATGGGCTCGCCCATTCCGCTGCGGGTGGATTTGTTCGATGACGAGATCGACTCGATTCGCACCTTCGACCCTGATTCCCAGCGCAGTCTGTACCCGGTGCCCGAGGTGCGACTGCTCCCGGGACGCGAATTTCCCATGGACGAGACCGCGCGAGCCCGCTTTCGGCAGCGCTGGCGCGAGTTGCTGGAAGGCGACCCCACACGCAGCCGTCTTTACAAGGACATGGGCCTGGGCGTGGCCACCGCAGGCATCGAGTATTACCTGCCGTTGTTCTTCGACGACACGGCCACGGTCTTTGATTACCTGGGCGAGTCAGCCACCGTGGTGCTGCACGGCGACGTGGAGCAGGCCTTTCAGCACTTCTGGAGCGACACACAGGACCGCTACCGCCTGGTGCAAGGCGACCCGGACCGACCGGCCCTGCCCCCCGCCTTGCTCTTTCTCAACGCCGAGCAGTTTTATGGCCTGGCCAGCCAGCACGCACAGCTGGCGCTGCGCTCGCCGCCCGATGTCGACGCCCACGCCGAGGTGATCGGCCCGCTGCCCGATGTGCGGGTGGAGCGAGGCAGTGACGAGCCTTTGCAACGCCTGCAACAGCACCTGGCGCATTCCCAGCGGCGGGTGCTGGTATTGGCCGAGAGCGAAGGCCGGCGCGAGAGCCTGCTGGACTTCCTGCGCGCGGGCGGCCTGTCCATGCCCATGGTGGACTCCTTGCAAGCCTTCCTGGACGAACAAGAGCCCATTGCAATGGCCACCTCGTCGCTGTCGCAAGGCTTTGCCTGGATCGAAATGGGCGTTGATCTGGTGACCGAGACCGAGCTCTTTGCCACACCGGCCACTTCACGTCGTCGCAAGAAGCAGGAACAGGTCAGCGATGTCGACGCGCTCATCAAGGACTTGTCCGAGCTGCAACTCGGCGACCCGGTGGTCCACACCTCGCACGGCATCGGTCGCTACCGTGGGTTGGTGCACCTGGACATGGGTCAGGTGGCTGACGATGGCACCCCGGAGAAGCAAGAGTTCCTGCATCTCGAGTACGCCGACCAGGCAGTGCTGTATGTGCCGGTCAGCCAGTTGCACCTGATCAGCCGCTACACCGGGGTCAGCGCCGACGAAGCGCCCTTGCACAAGCTGGGTTCAGCCCAGTGGGACAAGGCGCGCCGCAAAGCCGCCGAGCAGGTGCGTGATGCCGCGGCCGAGTTGCTAAACATCTACGCACGCCGCGCCGCGCGTGAAGGTCATGCCTTCAGATTCATGGCACAGGACTACGAGACCTTCGCCCGCGACTTCGGTTTTGAAGAAACCGCTGACCAGAATGCCGCCATTCATGCCGTCATCCAGGACATGATCAGCCCGCGACCCATGGACCGGTTGGTCTGTGGGGACGTCGGCTTTGGCAAGACCGAGGTGGCGCTGCGTGCAGCCTTCGTGGCCGTCACGGCCGGCAAGCAGGTGGCCTTCCTGGCTCCCACCACCTTGCTCGCCGAGCAACACTACCAGACGCTGGTGGACCGCTTTGCCAAATGGCCGGTGAAGATTGCCGAGATGAGCCGTTTTCGCACAGGCAAAGAACTCCAGGCGTCGGCCGAGGGACTGGCCAAAGGCCAGGTGGACATCGTGGTGGGTACGCACAAGTTGCTCAGCCCATCCATCCGGTTCAAGGATCTGGGCCTGCTCATCATTGACGAGGAGCACCGCTTTGGCGTCAAGCATAAGGAGGCGATGAAGGCCTTGCGTGCCGAGGTGGATGTGCTGACACTCACCGCCACCCCGATTCCCCGCACACTGGGCATGGCACTCGAAGGCCTGAGGGACCTGAGCGTGATTGCCACCGCGCCCCAGCGACGCCTGGCCATCAAAACCTTTGTGCGCAACGAGGGCAACGGCGTCATCCGCGAAGCGGTGCTGCGCGAACTCAAGCGCGGGGGCCAGTGCTATTTCCTGCACAACGAGGTCGAGACCATCGAGAACCGCAAGGCCCAGCTCGAAACGTTTTTGCCCGAAGCGCGCATTGCCATCGCCCATGGCCAGATGCCCGAACGCGAACTCGAGCGCGTGATGCGCGACTTTGTGGCCCAGCGGTTCAATGTGCTGTTGTGCTCGACCATCATCGAGACCGGTATTGACGTGCCCACCGCCAACACCATCCTGATGAGCCGGGCCGACAAGTTTGGCCTGGCCCAGTTGCACCAACTGCGCGGACGCGTGGGCCGCAGCCACCACCAGGCCTACGCGTATTTGCTGGTGCCCGAGCTGGAGGGCTTGAGCAAACAGGCGCAGCAACGTCTGGATGCCATCCAGCAAATGGAAGAACTCGGCTCAGGCTTTTACCTGGCGATGCACGACTTGGAAATTCGCGGCGCCGGCGAGGTGCTGGGCGACAACCAGAGCGGCAACATGATGGAAGTGGGCTTCCAGCTGTACAACGAGATGCTGGCGCTGGCGGTGAAATCCCTCAAGGAAGGCAAGGAGCCCGACCTGCTCAGCCCCTTGTCCATCACCACCG
The DNA here is from genome assembly GCA_009923505.1 of Betaproteobacteria bacterium. Taxonomy (GTDB): domain Bacteria; phylum Pseudomonadota; class Gammaproteobacteria; order Burkholderiales; family Burkholderiaceae_C; genus Limnohabitans. The sequence continues at coordinate 17,867 of RFTK01000046.1, read as the reverse complement.
AGATCAACCTGCACCACCCGGCCCTGCTGCCGGACGAATACTGTGGCGACATTCACCTGCGCCTGTCGTTTTACAAGAAGCTGGCCACCGCGCAGAACAACGACCAGATCGATCGGCTGCAAGAAGAGTTGGTGGACCGTTTCGGCAAGCTGCCCCACCAGGCCCAGTCGCTCATCGACGTGCACCGGTTGCGGGTGCTGGCGCGCCCCTACGGCGTGGCCAAGATCGATGCCGCCCCTGGCGTGATCATCATCAGCTTCCGCCCCAACCCGCCCATCGATGCCTCGCGCATACTGGAGTTGGTACAAAAGAACCGCCACATCCGCCTGGCTGGCAATGACAAACTGCGCATCGAGCGCGAACTGCCCGAGGTGGCTGCGCGTGTGCAAATGGTGCGCGATGTGTTGCGCCACCTGGGACAGCCCATGCCGGTGGCCGCCACCTCTTGAGTGCTCGGTGTGAGCCTCTGAAAGACTGCCATGAACCCGAACACCCTGCCTGAACACACCTTCGCGCCCGGCCTCCATTACCGGGGTATCGAGGTGCCTCAACGCCTGGCCGATTTCCGCCTCATCGCGTTTGACATGGACTCGACCTTGATCAATATCGAGTGCATCGACGAGGTGGCCGATGCAGCGGGGCGCAAGGCTGAAGTGGCCGCCATCACCGAGGCGGCGATGCGCGGCGAGATTGCCGACTACAAGGAAAGCCTGCGTCGTCGCGTGTCACTACTCGCTGGGGTGCCTGCGCAGGCCTTGGAGGAGGTCTACCAACATCGGTTGCGCCTGAACCCCGGCGCGCGTGAACTGGTCGAAGCCTGCCAGGCCGCGGGCTTGCACACCTTGCTGGTGAGTGGCGGCTTCACCTATTTCACCGACCGGGTACGCGACACCTTGCGCCTGGATTTCACCCGCAGCAATGTGTTTGAAATCGAGGACGGCCACCTCACCGGCCGCATGGTCGATCAACCCTGGGGCGATATTTGCGACGGCCAGGAAAAGCGTCGCATGCTGCAACAGACCTGTGCTGAACTGGGCATCTCGCCGCGCCAGGCCATCGCCATGGGCGATGGGGCCAATGACCTGCCGATGATGCACCTGTGTACCGACGCGGGCGGCTTGTCGGTGGCCTACCATGCCAAGCCCGCCGTGCGGGCACAGGCCAGCATTTCGATCGAACAAGGCGGGCTGGACCGTTTGCTGGAACTCGTCAGGCCTTGACGCCATGGAGCTGTGCGTCCGGCTGGGAGGACGGTGAATTCGGCCACGCTCCTAGGCCACGCTCCTCGGCCACGCGCGCCGCGCCCAGGCCATCTACCCCGCCCGACCGGATCACGCAAACGTCAACTGCACCTTCATGGACTGGTGGCGATCCGCCGCGAGTTCAAACGCCTGGGCGAACTCGGTGTAGGGCAATGAGTGGCTGATGAGTGGCTTGACATCCAAGATGCCACGGTTCATCAAGTCCACCGCCCAGCCAAACTCCTCGTGGAAACGAAAGCACCCGCGCAACTCAAACTCCTTGGCCACCAGCACATTGAGCGGCAGGCTGATCTCACCCCCTGTGCCCACCTGCGCAATGATGCCGAGCGGCTTGAGTACCTCAAAGGCGGCTCGCAAGGCCTGTGCATTGCCACTGGCTTCAAACAGCACATCAACCGTTCCTTTGTCCGCCTTGTAAGCGTCCAGCAGCTCGGGTTGCGTGGCCATGTTGATGGTCACGTCGGCGCCCACGGTACGGGCGCGGGCCAGGGTCTGGTCGGTGATGTCCGTGACCACAATCTCACTCGCCCCCGCATGGCGCGCCGCCAGCACGATGAGGGCGCCAATGGGGCCGCACCCGGTCACCAGTACACGTTTGCCCAGCAAGGGGCCGGCGCGACGCACGGCATGCAAGGCGACCGACAAGGGCTCGGCCATCGCCGCCTCGCCATCGGTGACCGTCTCAGCCACCGGATGCACCTGCCACGACTCGACGATCAATTCCTGACGGAACGCCCCCTGAATGTGAGGCCAGGGCATGGCACTGCCGTAAAAGCGCATATGGAGGCAATGGTTGTGCTGCCCCTGCTGGCAATAGTTGCAGTGACCACAGGGACGGCTAGGACTGATGGATGCGCGCGTACCCACCTTCAGGTGCTGGACGTCTGCCCCTACCTCCACCACCTGTCCCGACACCTCGTGCCCCAGCACCATCGGTTGCTTGACGCGCACCGTGCCAAAGCCCCCATGCTGGTAGTAATGCAGGTCGGAACCGCAAATGCCCCCCGCGCGCATGTGAATGCGCACCTGTTGCGGGGCCAGGGGCTCGCTCGGGGTCTCTTCGATGCGCAAATCGCGGGCAGCATGGATGACGAGAGCATGAGGCATACGGGTCCTTATCAGCGTGAGAGGTGTACAGCTGTCCTGACCTTGTTGGGACTCCTGCGCCCCACGCCTTGGCCTGGCTTGGGTATGATTTTAGGGTTCAAATGCCCTGGCATGTGACACAACCCCACCCTGCATCACAGGGGAACCCGCACACCTGGAGACACCTGCATGTCCACCTCTTCCCCTCTGTATCGGGCCGATGCCCTGGTGAGCTTCGCGAGCACCCTGTTGCAACGAGCCGGTATGGGTGCCGCGCAAGCCGATTGCGTGGCCACCACCCTGGTGCAAGGTGACCTGCTGGGTCATGACACCCACGGCCTGCAACTGCTGGCGAGTTACACGAAAGAACTGGAAACCGGCAGCATGAAGGGCCAGGGCGCGCCGCTGGTGGTGTCCGACCGACCCGCTGCCCTGCTGTGGGACGGTCAACGTCTGCCCGGCCCCTGGCTGATGCACCAGGCCCTGGACACTCTCACCCCACGCGCTCGCGAACTGGGTACGGCCTCCTTGGTGATTCGCCGCAGCCACCACATCGCTTGCCTGGCGGTGTACCTGATGCGGGCGCTGCAAGACAACCTGCTGATGCTGATTGCCTGCTCTGACGCCAATTCGGCCAGTGTGGCGCCCTTTGGTGGCACCCAAGCCGTGTTCACCCCCAACCCGCTGGCCCTGGGGTTTCCGCTCAGCGGCGAGTCGGGCGTGATGGTGGACATCTCTGCGTCGATCACCACCAACGGCATGACCAACCGCAAGCACAAGGCCGGCGAGCGATACGAGCACGATGTCTTCATTGACGCCAAGGGCGTGCCCACCAACGACCCCGGGGTGCTGTTTGAGCAACCGCCCGGCACGCTTCTCCCAGTGGGTGGCTTGAGCCATGGCCACAAGGGCTTTGGCTTGTCGCTGCTGGTGGAATCTCTGACAGCCGGCATGGCGGGGCATGGACGCGCCGATCCCAAGGAGGGTTGGGGCGCCACGGTCCACATCACCGTCTACGACCTGAATGCCTTTGGCGGCACCCAGGATTTCCTGCGTCAGATGGACCATGTGGCCGATCGCTGTCGCCAGAACATCCCGATTGACCCCCAGCGTCCGGTACGCATGCCGGGCGAAAAAGGCTTGCGTTTGCGCCATGAGCAAGCTGCCCATGGGGTGCGCCTGCACGACAGCATTGCCCCCTCCCTGGCCGAGTTGGAACAGAAGTACCAGGTGTGGTTGAAAGACGCGCGGATCTAGACCCTCAGCGCAAGGCCTGGTAGATCGTCTGCGCCAGGGTCAGCGAGATGCCGTCCACACTGGCCAGGTCCTGCACGCTGGCCTCGGCCACACCACGCACGCCTCCAAATCGCTGCAGCAAGCGTGCCCGCTTGCGCGGCCCCACGCCTTCAATGTCTTCGAGCTTGCTGCCCCCCGTGCGAACGCGCGCGCGTTGCGCACGCATGCCGGTGATGGCGAAGCGGTGGGCCTCGTCGCGGATTTGCGCCACCAGCATCAAGGCAGCGGAGTCACGGGCCAGGGTCACCTTGTCGCGTCCGTCGGCAAACACGAGTTCCTCCAAGCCCACCTTGCGGCCTTCGCCTTTTTCGACCCCGACGATGCGCGCAAGGTCCAGCCCAAGTTGCTCGAACACCTCACGCGCCATCGACACTTGCCCCTTGCCGCCGTCGATCAACACCAGATCCGGCAAACGCCCCTCCCCCGCGCGCACACTCTCGGCCAGCTTGCTGTAGCGACGCATGAGCACCTGACGCATGGCGGCATAGTCGTCCCCCGGCGTGATGTCATCGATGCGATAACGGCGGTATTCCGAACCTTGCATCTTGTGGTGGTGATAGACCACGCAAGAAGCTTGTGTGGCTTCACCCGCGGTGTGCGAAATATCGAAACACTCCACACGGAGGGCTTCCAGATCGTCGGGGGCCAGGTCCAGTGCCTCCACCAGGGCACGCGTGCGCGCTTGTTGCGACCCCTCTTCTGCCAGCAGACGGGCCAACTGGAGGCCCGCATTTTGCTGCGCCATGTCCAGCCACGCGCGGCGCTGCTCGCGCGGTTGGTGCACGGCCGTGATTCGCTGGCCACTGGTGGCACTCAGCAACTTGACCGCATCGGCATCCACCTTGTGACTGGTGACCAGCGCGGCTGGGGCAGGCACTTCCAGGTAGTGTTGTGCCATGAAAGCTTCCAGAATGTCCGCGGGCTCGGCGTCCTCCACGTGTGCCGGAAAATACGGCCTGTCGCCCAGATGCCGCCCATTGCGCACCATCGCCAGGTTGACGCAGGCCTTGCCACCTTGAATCGCCACTGCCAGGATATCCACATCCCGGTCGTCCACCGACTCCACCGACTGCTGGTGCAAGACCTTGGACAAGGCACTGATCTGGTTGCGCAATTCAGCCGCCTGCTCGAACTCCAGCCGTTCGGCATGGGCCATCATGCGTTGCTCGAGCAACTGCATCACCTGCTGGGTGTCGCCGCGCAGAAAGCTGGAGGCGCTCTCCACATCGCGCGCATAGTCCTCTGGACTGATCTGTCCCACACACGGGGCCGAACAGCGCTTGATTTGGTACAACAGGCAAGGTCGGGTGCGGTGGTTGAACACCGTGTCCTCGCAGGTGCGCAGACGAAAGACTTTTTGCATGAGCCAAATGGCTTCGCGCACCGCCCACACGCTGGGGTAAGGACCAAAATACTGGTGCGTCTTGTCCACGGCCCCGCGGTAGTAGACCACCCGCGGCACTTGCGGCGCCAATTCATGGCCCGCGCCGGATTTGCTGCTCGTGGGCCGGGTGATCTTCAGGTACGGATAGCTTTTGTCGTCACGGAACAGGATGTTGTACTTGGGCTTGAGCGTCTTGATGAGGTTGTTTTCCAGCAGCAAGGCCTCAGCCTCGGAGCGCACCACGGTGGTCTCCATGCGCGCGATCTTGCCCACCATGTGGCCAATGCGCGTGCCCCCATGGTCACGGTGAAAATAGGACGACACCCGCTTTTTAAGCTGGTTGGCCTTGCCCACGTACAGCACCTGATCATGCGCATCAAAATAGCGGTATACCCCGGGGAGCGACGGCAAAGCTGCCACCTCAGCGATCAGCGCGGGGGGGAAACGGTCGGCGGGTTTGGTCGGCACAGGCGGTGCGCTGCCCTGGGGTTCGCCAGGGTCTGACTGGGGTTCGAGAGGGGCGTCAGCACACATGGACGCTATTGTGCCAACTTGCCTCAGCGGTCCATGGCATAGCCTCCCAACAAAGGCGCCCTTTGCGCGGCCGCATCCCTGGCATCGAATGAGGCCTGAAGCATGCAGCATGCAGCCTGAAGCCTGACGCCTCACCTCCATGCATGCGGGTATAACTTGCGCATGATCGTGCCCGCCCCGTCCGTCGCCCCGCTTGCAGCGTCCTCGCAGAAGCAGGCGTGGCGGTGGGATATCTTCTGCCGGGTGATCGACAACCATGGCGACCTGGGCGTGTGCTGGCGCTTGTCCGTCGACTTGGCCGAGCGGGGTCATCAGGTCCGGCTATGGGTCGACGACGCCGCTGCCCTGACCTGGATGGCGCCCCACGGGCACCCCCGTGTGCAGGTGTTGCCGTGGTCGGAGACACCGCTGGCCGGTCTGGACGCCCCCGGCGATGTCGCGATCGAGGCCTTTGGTTGCGAATTGCCCCTGAGCTACCAGGCCGCCTTGGCCCACTGCGTCAACGCCCGGGCCTCAGACGTCAGCCCCTCTTCGAGCGAACCTGCCACTCGTCCTCCCACCTGGATCAACCTGGAGTACCTGAGCGCCGAGACCACTGTGGAGCGCTTGCACGGACTCCCCTCCCCGGTCCTGTCCGGTCCGGCGCAGGGACTGACCAAGTGGTTTTTTTACCCGGGCTTCACGGCGAGGACCGGTGGCCTGATTCGGGAACCGCATCTGCCCCCTCCCCCCGTCCGTGCCACTCAGATCGGCAACCCCGCCGGCGAACTGGCGCCCAGAGCCGACATCGCCTCGTTATCGCAGCGCCCCGCAGGTCTCGCACGCCGTCAAGCCCTGCGTATCAGCCTGTTTTGCTACGAACCTCAGGGGCTGGACAGCTGGTTGCAGGGCCTGAGGCTATCGTCCATGCCCATTCATCTCTGGGTGGCTGCAGGTCGACCGCAAACCGCTGTGAAACAGTGCCTGCCTGCGGGGCACCGGCATGCACCCTCCCTGAACCTGCGCTATTTGCCTTTTCTCACCCAAACACGGTATGACCACTTGCTGCGCCACTGTGACCTCAACGTGGTGCGCGGGGAAGATTCGTTGGTGCGGGCCATCTGGGCCGGCCGGCCCCTCATCTGGCACATTTATCCGCAGGCAGATGGTGTCCATCACGACAAGTTGGACGCATTTCTCGCCCTGAGCCAGGCGCCCACCAGCCTGGTCGACTACCACCGACGCTGGAACGCCGATCAAGCGATGCCCCTGCCGGCCTTGACCCAGGCCTTGCTGGCATCGTGGCAGGACTGGGCCCTGGCCTGGCGCGAGCGACTGCTGGCCCAGCCCGACCTGACCAGTCAATTGATCGCCTTTGTGAGGGGTAAACCCTAAAAAGCGTTAAAATCCAAGGCTTTGCGTCGTGTGACGCCCCGCCGCGCCCTGCGGCCTGCCAGGTGGTCTGACCGCCTCCATCCCTGCAAGTCCTATGAAAATCGCTCAAGAAATCCGCGCCGGCAACGTCATCATGCACGGCAAAGACCCGATGGTGGTGCTGCGCACCGAATACGCCCGCGGGGGTCGCAATGCCGCCACGGTGCGCATGAAGCTGAAAAGCCTGCTCAACAACTTCGGCACCGAAGTCGTGTTCAAGGCCGACGACAAGATGGACCAGATCATTCTGGACAAGAAGGAGTGCACCTACTCCTACTTTGCCGACCCCATGTATGTGTGCATGGACGCCGAGTACAACCAGTACGAAGTGGAAGCCGAAAACATGGGTGACGCCCTGAACTACCTCGAAGACGGCATGCCGGTTGAAGTGGTGTTCTATGAAGGCAAGGCTATCTCGGTGGAATTGCCCACCTCTGTGGAGCGTGAAATTACCTGGACCGAGCCCGCCGTCAAAGGCGACACCTCCGGCAAGGTGCTCAAGCCTGCCAAGATTGCCACGGGCTTCGAAGTGCCGGTGCCCATCTTCGTGGCTCAGGGTGACCGCATCGAAATCGACACCCGCACCGGCGAGTACCGCCGACGCGTCTAAGCTTGCTTGCACGATCCGGCCTGGGGGATCAGGCTGGGTCTGCACAACTGCCGTTAACATGCCGACATGGATGGCATGCTTAACCCCGACGATCCCCGACTCCCGCAAGCCTGGGAGATTCTTCGTGCGCAGCACGACCTGATCGAACCCCTCTCCCCGGACTCCAACCGGTTGGCCTTTGCCGACACCGAGTTTTTGTTGCGGCGTGAAACGCGCGGCATTCGCTTTCAGTTGGAGTTGCTCAAGCCCGATCTGGCGCAACAGGAAAAAGGGATCCACCACACGGTCGTGATCTTTGGGAGCGCGCGCTTTCGCAGCGAGGCCGACGCGCTGGAAGCCTGGAAGCACGCCCAGGCTCAATCGGACGACACCGTCAAGCGCCGGGCTCAGGCTCGGCTGCGCAATGCGCGCTATTACGAACGTGCGCGCGAACTCGGCGCGCTCATCACCAACTACAGCGTCGGCCTGCCGCCGGAAAAACGGGTGTACGTGTGCACCGGCGGAGGCCCCGGCATCATGGAAGCCGCCAACCGGGGGGCCCACGAGGCAGGCGGGATCAGCGTGGGGCTCAACATTGCGCTGCCGCACGAGCAGGTGCCCAACCCTTACATCACACCGGGCCTGAGCTTCAAGTTCCACTACTTTGCCCTGCGCAAGATGCACTTCGTGATGCGTGCCAAGGCGCTAGTGGCCTTTCCAGGTGGATTTGGCACGCTGGACGAGTTGTTTGAAACGCTCACCCTGGTGCAGTGCCGCAAGGCCCACCCCATTCCCATCGTGCTCTTTGGCAGCGACTACTGGAAGCGCCTGATGAACCTGGAGATGCTGGTCGAGGAAGGCGCCATCGAAGAAGCCGATCTTCAGTTGTTTCGCTACGTCGACGAAGTGGACGAGGCCTGGGAGATCATCCGCCAGGCTTACGGACTTTGAGCTGCCACGCCAGTCTTGACGCAGACGCCACACCGAGCGACACCATCCAGAAAACGCCGCTCACGCCCACACTGGCGCCCAAAGCGCCAAACATGACGGGCATCACCACGCTGGACGCGTTGATCGTCATGAGACGCAACCCCAGCGCCTCCCCCTGACGCTGCTGCGGGGTGATCTGGTGCATGGTGCTCATGACCATCGGTTGCACGACACCGAGAAACAATCCCAGGCACGCCGAGAGCAGGCCCATGGTCCAGGCCTGATCCATGAAGGGGTAAAGCCCCAACAAGAGACCGGTCATCACCATGGCAACCGCCAGAATTTTCCACTCGGGGAACCGCGCAGCAATGCTGGGCAACACCAACCGAATCAGCGCCGCCGACAAGGCAAACACGCCCAGCACTGCCCCGATAGCCGATGCGCTGATGCCATGCTCGTGCCCAATCACCGGCACCATGAAGGTGTGCACGTCCCAGCATGACGAGAGAAACCAGTTGACGATGAGCAAGCGGCGAAACATCGGGGCCTTGAGCAAATCCCACACCCGTTGCTGCTGAGGAACGTCGAGCGCCGGGGGAACAGGAATTTCCTTCACCGATCGAACGCAAAACCACGACAGCAACGGAAAAACGGCCAGCAAGGCAAAGGCTGCGCGAAACCCGACGTGGTCGATCATCAGACCCGCCGCCAAGGGCCCCATGAAGTTGGACACCGCAGGTCCGATGGCCAACCAACTGAAGGCACGCTTGAGTTCCTCATGGTCGCTGGCGGCCTGCCCCACATGCCGCTGCAGCGCCAAAATAGCCACCCCCGCGGCGCCACCGCAGCACAAGGCGCTCAGGCACATCACCGGAAAGATCGGCCACACCACCGCCGCCGCCGTCCCCAGGCTGGCCACCAGCACCCCCAGCATCATGGGACGCTTGAAACCATGGCGGTCGGCAAAACGCCCAGCCGGAATGGACAAAAAGATTTGCGTGAGTGCAAAACACGACAACAGCACGCCCACGGCCGCTTCTGTTTGGCCCCCGCGCAGCGCCAACAGCGGGGCTGCCATGCGAAATCCCGTCATGCAGGCGTGCAGGCAGATCTGGCCCAGGATCAGCCGGAACAAATCCCCGAACATGCCGTGCCTGGACAACCCTTAGACCGCCGTCCTCATAGCCGGCGCTGGGGTGCCGTCAGCACCTCGGGGTTCACCGGCGTGAGAACACGGCCCTGTTGAAAATAGGTGATCAGGTTGTCTGCCGCCAGGTTGGCCATGGCCAACCGGGTCTTGACGGTGGAGCTCGCAATGTGGGGGGTGAGCACCACGTTGGGCACCTTGAGCAACTCGGGATGGACCACGGGCTCGCCCTCGAACACATCAAGTCCGGCGGCCGCAATGCGTCGATCCTTGAGCGCTTGTGCCAGCGCAGCGTCATCGACAATGCCTCCGCGCGCGAGGTTGATCAGGGTGGCTGTGGGCTTCATCATCGACAACTCGGCCGCGCCGATGGTGTGATGCGTGGCGGGTGAATACGGCACCACCAACAACACGTGATCCGCCTCACGCAACAAGGTCTCTTTGTCGACCCAGCGCGCGCCGCAGTCGGCCTCCATCGCTGCCGAGAGTTGTGAGCGGTTGTGATAGAGCACCTGCATACTGAAGCCCTTGGCGGCACGGCGTGCAATGCCCTGACCGATGCGGCCCATCCCGATGATCCCCAGGGTGCTGCCGTGCACCTCGGCGCCGGCAAACAAATCAAAGCTCCATTTGTTCCACTGCCCGGCGCGCAGGAAATGCTCGCTCTCGCAGACACGACGAGCCGTGGCCATGAGCAGCGCAAAGCCAAAATCGGCCGTGGTCTCGGTGAGCACATCCGGCGTGTTGGTGGCCACCACACCGGCCTGCGTCAAGGCCGCGGTGTCGAAGTTGTTGAAACCGACGGCCATGTTGGCCACGATGCGCAACTGGGGACAAGCCGTCACCATGTCCGCGTCAATGCGCTCGCTGCCGGTGGTGAATGCCGCCTGCTTGCCCTGCAGACGTTGCCGCAACTGCGCCGGCGTGAAGACCTCATCGGTCGCGTTGTAGTCCACCTCAAACACCTGTTGCAGTGCGTGCAAGGTTTCAGGAAAGATGGCGCGCGCCACCAGCAAGGCAGGTTTTGTCATGGTGTGGTCTTCAGGTGGGTTGCTCGATATCAAAGACCTGGCGCAGATAGGCCAGGTACTTTTCGTCTTCGCACATGTTCTTCGACGGGGTGTCCGATAACTTGGCCACAGGCTGGCCGTTGCAGCGAACCATTTTGATGACGATCTGCAGGGGTTCGTACCCCAGGTCGTTGGTCAGGTTGGTGCCAATGCCAAAAGCGAGTTGGCAACGGCCACGGAATTGTTGATACAGCTCGATGGTGCGGGGCACGGTCAGGCTGTCGCTGAAAATCAGCGTCTTGGTACGAGGATCCACCCGGTGATGCCGGTAGTGCGCAATCATGCGCTCGCCCCAGTCGAAGGGGTCTCCGCTGTCATGCCTGGCGCCATCAAAGAGCTTGCAGAAATACAGATCGAAGTCTCGCAGGAAGGGTTCAATGCCATACACATCGCTCAGCGCAATGCCCAGGTCACCCCGGTACTCGCGCGCCCAGGATTCAAATCCGAACACCTGGCTGTCACGCAAACGCGGGCCCAGTGCCTGGCAGGCCTGCAGGTATTCGTGCGCCATGGTGCCCAGCGGCGTGAGGCCCAACTTCATGGCCAACAAGGCATTGCTGCTACCCGCCAGTTGACCGTTGATCCCGGTGCCCAAACGATTGCTGAGCACGCGCAGCACCTCTTCCTGCCAGGCCCGCGAAAAACGCCGGCGGGTGCCGTAGTCGGCAATCTTGAGTTCTCGCAACTCATCGGTTTGTAGCGAGCGGATTTTTTCATCCAAGCGCCGACGACCCTCAATGAAATCGGGGACCGGCTGGGTATTGCGGAAATAGACCTCGTTGACGATCGCCAGCACCGGAATTTCAAACAGGATGGTGTGCAACCAGGGGCCCCGGATCGTGATGTCGATCTCCCCGGTGGGCAAGGGTCGCACCTGAATGCATTTTTCATTCAGGCGAAACAGGCTGAGAAAGTCGACGAAATCGCTCTTGATGAAACGCAATCCCCGAAGCCAAGCCAGCTCCCCTTCTTGAAAGGTGAGGCTGCACAGGGACCGGATCTCGCTGCGGATCTCGTCGGCAAACGGCGCCAGCTGAACACCGGGCTGACGGCAACGGAACTTGTACTCGACCTGTGCGCCCGGAAACTGATGCAGCACCGCCTGCATCATAGTGAATTTGTAAAGGTCGGTGTCGAGCAGGCTCGTGATGATCATGGCGTCTCCGTCACTCGCACCAATGGGTGAAGCTCTCAACCGGCTCGCGTGGGGTGATGAAGGTATTGACCTTGTCACTGTGATCCGCCCAGCCCAGGGACATGCCGCAGATCAGCATTTCGTGCTCTCCTGCCCCAATATGCGGCATGACGATGGAGGCGTAATTGGTCCAGGCCGCTTGGGGGCAGGTATCGAGCCCGCGGGAACGGGCCGCCAGCATCACGTTTTGCAGGAACATGCCGTAATCCATCAGCGAGCCGCGCCCGAGTCCACGGTCGACGGTGAACATCAAGCCCACCGGCGCGTCAAAAAAACGGAAGTTGCGTTGATGCTGCGCGTGCATCTTGTCTTTTTCGCCGCGCTGAATCCCCAACACGCCATACAGGCCCCAGCCATTTTCACGCCGCCGGGCCAGATAAGGGTCAAACCACTTGGTGGGGTAGTAGTCGTAGGAGTCTTGGAATTGAGATGCCAGCGAGGGGTCTGCCGCCAACGCGTCATGCGCTGCACACACCTTGTCAGCCAAGGCGTCGCGCGACGCGCCCTGCAACACATACACCTGCCAGGGTTGCGTGTTGGTGCCCGAGGGGGCGCGACTGGCAATGGCCATAATCTCGCTGATCAGCTCACGCGGAACCGGTTGCGAGGTGAACGCCCGCACCGAGTTGCGGGAGCGGACCAGGTCATCGAAGGCGCGGGGGTCGAGGGTCATGCAAGAGCTTTCAATACAGCCAGGAAGTTGTCTGGCAAAGACACGGGACGGCGCGTCTGGCGGTCCACATACACATGGATGAAATGACCCTTGGCCGCGCAGAGGTCTTCCCCCTGGGCAAAGAGTCCGATGTCATAGCGCACGCTGGACGAGCCGATCGAGGCCACCCGAATACCCGCCTGCACGGTTTGCGGAAAGGCCAACGGGGCAAAATAGTTGCAATGCGTCTCCACCACCAGGCCGATCGTCTGGCCGGTGTGAATGTCCAGCGCCCCGTGTTCAATCAGATGGGCATTGACCGCTGCATCGAACCACGCGTAATACACCACGTTGTTGACGTGCCCATACACATCGTTGTCCATCCAACGGGTGGTGATGTCACGAAAAACCTTGTAGGCGCCGCGCGATTCGGGTGCGGGGCGAGGAGTGGCAGTCGACGAAGTCATGAGACGCGATTCTGCCAGCGTTGCCAGGTCTGCCAGTAGCTCAAGGCGACCGCGAAGGTGTTCATCTGTACTTGCACCGTGTCCTCGATGCGGTGGCCGTAACCGCCCGCCATCACCAGGGTCAGCGGTACACGGCGCTGCCAGGCCCAGTCAAACACCCGCCGATCCCGTGCCTCCAGTCCATCGAAGCTGAGTTTCAGGCGGCCCAGGCGATCGCCTTCGTGCGGATCCGCCCCGGCCAGGTAGTAGACCCGCTGCGGTTCGAAACGCCGCCCCAGTTCGTCCAGCGCTTGCTCGAGTGCATGCAGATACTGATCGTCACCGCACCCATCGGGCAAGTCCACATCCAGGTCACTGGGCTCCTTGCGAAACGGAAAATTTCGCGCCCCGTGCATCGACAGTGTGAACACCGAGTCATCCCCCTGAAAGATACTCGCCGTGCCATTGCCCTGGTGCACATCCAGATCAATCACGGCCACCCGCAGTGTGCGCTCTTGGGGGGAGCGGGCCAGTCCACGGGCCCACTCGGCCTGCATCAAGCAGGCGGCCACCGCGACATCGTTGAAAACACAGAACCCGCTGCCCTTGTCGCGGTAGGCATGGTGCGTGCCGCCGGCCAGATTGGCAGAAACACCCTCCTGCACAGCGACGCGAGAGGCCATGATGGTGGCTCCACTGGATCGACGGGCACGCTCCACCATGCCGGGGCTCCAGGGGAACCCGATCTCGCGCAAGGCCGCCGCACTCAAGGTGCCGCTTTGCACGGCTTCGATGTAACCCGGCGTGTGCACCAGCGCCAGTTCGCCATCGCTGGCGGGCGACGCCAACTCCGTACGCACCTGGGGGAGCTCGGCCGCCAGGCGTGCGCGTAGCAACTCGTATTTCCCCATCGGAAAGCGATGACCGGGGGGCAATTGCTGGACATTGGGGGTGGCGTAAAAGACTTTCACAGAGGGGTAATTGTGACAAGAGATACCGCCCCTGCGGTTTTTAGGATGCGCCCTCTAAAAATGCTGCAAAGCAACAAAAGTAGCTTGTCCTGATAGGAGTTAACCCTATACTCAACCCCATGCTGCAGTGCAACATTCCGATCCCTCGGTGAATGCTGCCCCAGATCTTCTACCACTAACCAGGAGTTATCCATGTTGACCGTTGACCAAATCGCCGCTTCCCAGAAAGCCCAATTCGACGTGCTGTTCGGCTTGACCGACAAAGCCTTCCAAGGTGTTGAAAAAATGGTCGAGTTGAACCTCGCCGCCAGCAAAGCCGCTCTGAACGAGTCGGCCCAACACGCCCACGCTCTGCTGTCTGTCAAAGATGCCCAAGAGCTGGTTGCCCTGCAGACCGCTGCCGTGCAGCCCCTGGCCGAGAAAGCCGCTGCTTACAGCCGCCATGTTTACGACATCACCACCGCCACCAGCGCCGAGTTCACCAAGGCGTTCGAGCAGCAAGCCAGCCAAGCCCAACAAGCTGTGGTCGGTTATGTGGATTCCGCTTCCAAGAACGCCCCGGCCGGCACCGAGCCTGTGATGGCCCTGTTCAAGAGCTCGCTGGCTGCCAGCAACAACGCGATGGACAGCGTGCAAAAAGTGGTCAAGCAAGCCACCGAGGCCGCCCAAGCCAACCTGCAAGCCCTGACCACCTCGGCGGTCAGCACCGCCGTGGGCGCTACCAAGACGGCTTCGCGCAAGCGTTAATTTTCCAAGGGGTCTGGCCCCGGTCCTCCAGCGACCGTTCGCGTCAGGCCCATCACCGGTTGTCTCCTCGGATCCTTTCGACACCTTCGGGTTCAGGGATCCTTCAGGGCCCGTCACTTGACGGGCCCCTTTTTTGGGCTCAGCGCAAGGCCAGCATCTCCCGCAATTGGGGCAGTGCTTGCAACATGGCCTGACGCCCGGCTTCGATCGAACGTCGCCGTTCGTTGAAGGCCGCGCTGCCCACGTTGTTCAGCGCCGGACGCACCACGACATCCGCCTCCTTCAACTCGAATCCATTGATGCTCTTGCTCATGATGGTGAAGGTCTGCAGCAGAATCTGCAGCATGTCGGACGCCTTGTTGCCCTCTGGGGCGCTGGAAATATCCACCGCCACGACCAGGTCCGCGCCCATCTGTCTGGCGTAACGCACCGGCACTGGCGAGACCAACCCTCCATCGACATAGTCACGTCCACCGATGCGCACCGGTTCAAACACCGAGGGCACCGCACTGGACGCGCGCACCGCGGTGGCGATGTCGCCGCGTTGAAAGAGCATGCCTTGCCCGCTGTGTAAATCCGTCGCCACAATCCCCAAAGGCACACGCACATCCTCGATGCGACGCCCTCCTGTTTGACTGGACACGTAGCGCGCCAGCGCGTCGCCCCGCATCATCCCGCGCGACAACCAGGGGATGGTCCAATCGGTCAGGGTGGCCTCTTCCATCGTTTCCGCCACACGCTGCAACTGGGCCCCGTTTTTCCCGCTGGCATACAGCGCGGCCACCAGGCTACCGGCGGAGGTGCCCACCACCAGTTGCGGCTGAATACCCGCCTCCTCGAGCACTTGGATCACCCCCACATGGGCAAAGCCGCGTGCCGCGCCACCACCCAGCGCCAGTCCGAGCTTGGGCGGTTTTTTGGGTATCGCCGGGGGGGGGTCCGTGATCACACCCGCGGTGGCCGCTGGCGCCACCGCACCCGCGGCAGACCCTGGCGAGGTCGACCCACTGGTCGAGAGGCCTGGGGGGTTGCCGGACCCAGGCGAGGCGCCAGCGGTGTTGCCCGACCCCGGCGTGGTCGGGGCCGTGCTGCACCCGGTCATCAACACCAGCGCGGATAACAACAGGGGAACGATCAAACGTGCAATGCTCATGGTGCTGGATTGTCGCCGCTTCGAAGGTGGCACAGGGGCTCTGAGATAATCTTCCGGCATATTTCATCAACCCAGCGGAGGACATCGTGGAGATTGCAGGCAAGGTTTTTATCGTCACGGGTGGCGCCTCCGGGCTGGGTGAAGGCACGGCGCGCATGCTGGCCGCGCAGGGGGGACAGGTGGTGATTGCCGACATGCAGGTCGACAAAGGCGAAGCCGTGGCGCGCGAGATTGGCGGTGCGTTCGTGCGCTGCGACGTCTCCAGCGAAGCCGATGGACAACTCGTGGTGGACACGGCCGTGGGTCGAGGCAAACTGATGGGCCTGGTCAATTGCGCCGGCATCGCCCCCGCCGAAAAAACCGTTGGCAAGAATGGCCCTCACACCCTGTCCACCTACACCAAGACCATCATGGTCAACCTGGTGGGCACGTTCAACATGATTCGCCTGGCCGCTACCGCCATGAGCCACAACGAACCGGAGTCCACCGGCGAGCGTGGCGTCATCATCTCCACCGCCTCGGTCGCAGCCTACGATGGTCAAATCGGCCAGGCCGCCTACAGCGCCTCCAAAGGTGGCGTGGTGGGCATGACCCTGCCGATTGCCCGCGACCTGGCGCGCAACGGCATTCGCAACATGACGATTGCCCCCGGCATTTTTGGCACGCCCATGCTCTTCTCGATGCCCAAGGAAGTTCAGGACTCCCTGGCCGCGGGTGTTCCCTTCCCATCCCGTCTGGGCACGCCCGAAGACTATGCACGCCTGGCGCGTCACATCTTCGAGAACGACATGCTCAACGGCGAGGTGATTCGCCTCGATGGCGCAATTCGACTGGCTCCGCGCTGAGCGCCCGTTTCGGAACCGGCTGCGCAGGGCCGGGGCCATTCGCGGGCTGCGCCCACGCCTGGCCCTACCCGGGTTGCTCTGTTGGGCCCTGAGCGGGGCCCTGGCCTGGGCGCAAGTCGATCCCCGAGCCACCCCTGAGCCCGCCAGCCCCTGGCAGGACAAACCAGCCCAGATCTTTTCTAGCCGTGCCATCGTCACGGCCCATCCTCTGGCCACCCACGCGGGGTGGCAGATCCTTCGTCAGGGCGGCAGCGCGGTGGACGCTGCCATCGCCGCCCAACTGGTGCTGACCTTGGTCGAGCCTCAATCGAGCGGCCTGGGAGGCGGTGGGTTCCTGCTTCTGTCCCAAGGTGGCGAGGTAGTGGCACTGGACGGGCGCGAAACCGCTCCCCTCGAAGCGGATGAGTCCTTGTTTCTGCTCACCGACGGCACGCCCATGCCTTGGGCACAGGCCGTGCCAGGTGGACGCTCGGTGGGCACGCCCGGCGTGCTGCGCATGCTTGAACTCGCGCATCAACAGCATGGCCGTCTGCCCTGGCGGCGTCTCGTCGAGCCGGCCCTCCAACTGGCAACACGAGGCTTTCCGGTCAGCGCACGGCTGCACCAGGCCATTCAGGATCAGGCCGCCTCCCTGCGACAAGACCCGACGGCAGCGGCCTACTTCTTGAACCCCCAAGGTCAAGCTTGGCCGATCGGGCACCCCTTGCGCAACCCGGCCCTGGCGCGCACCCTGAGGCTCATCGCCCAACATGGGGCGGATGCCTTGTACCAGGGCCCACTGGCCCAGGCACTGGTTCAGCGGGTTCGTCAACACCCGGTCAACCCGGGGCGCCTGAACATGGACGACCTGCAGCGCTACACCGCCGTGGTTCGACCTGCCTGGTGCCATCTTCATACCCTGGCGGGACGGACCCTGCGAGTCTGCGGCATGCCGCCGCCTAGCTCGGGGGGGATTGCGGTTGCGCAGATTCTGGGGCTGCTGGAGCGCTCGGCCCTGTTCCAAACACTGCCGTCGTCAGCCTTGCTGTCCGAGATGCCCTCTGTGCTGTGGGCCCATCTCTTCACCGAAGCCAGCCGCCTGGCGTTTGCCGACCGTGCCACCTATGTGGGCGACCCGGCCTTCGTGCCCGCCCCCGGTGGTGATTGG
>RFTK01000045.1 GCA_009923505.1 Betaproteobacteria bacterium | reverse complement strand
CACCCCGGTGGGTGTGGGCATCGGCTTCAAGCCGCCGCGTTACTTGCAATCAGGGGACCGTGTGCGTGTCGAGATCGACGGCATCGGCGCCATCGAAAATCCCGTCCTCTGACACCTACAGCATGAGCGGGGCTTCCTGCATGGCTTCGATCTGGTCGTGCAGGATGCGGACCTGCTCCTGCCAATAGGACGGCGTGCCAAACCAGCCAAAATGCTCGGCAAATGCCGGGTCATCGCGCCGTTGCGCCAGCCAGGCGCTGTAGTGCAGCAAACGCAAGGTGCGCAGTGGTTCCACCAAAGCAAGCTCGCGCGCATCAAAGCTGCGCATGGAGGTGTAGCCCTCGAGCAGGGCCGACCACTGCATCGTCCGGTCGCGCCGATCGCCGCTAGGCAGCATCCACAGGTCCTGAACCGCAGGTCCCGTACGGGCGTCGTCCAGATCAACAAAGTGCGGTCCGCCCTGCGGCATCTCCACCGGCGTCCACAGAATGTTGCCGGGATGTGCATCGCCATGCAGGCGCAACCCGGCGTATGGCTCACGCATCGCCTGTTCGACCATCGCCAGCGCCTCTTGGGCAGCTTGCTGCCAGGCCGTCCGACTCTCCGGGGGCACATGCTGTTGCAGCAGCAAGGCCAGAGGCTCATGGCCGTGCGACTGTACGTCCAGCGCGGGGCGATGTGCAAACGGCTGTCGTTCTCCCACCAGATGCATGCGGGCCAGAAATCGCCCGATCCACTCCAGCACCTCGGGGTCATCCAGTTCGGGTCTGCGCCCCCCGCGACGGGGACACACGCTGAACCAAAATACCGTGGGTGGCGCACCTTCCGCGGGCACGGTCAGTCGGTGCAAAGTGTCTCCTTGCAACACCGTCGGCGCCACCACCGGGATGTCATCGGCCACCAGTTCGGCGCTGAATGAATGCTCTTCACGAATCTGCGCCTCGCTCCATCGGCCGGGTCGGTAAAACTTGGCCACGACCGGCTCAGCGTCATCGAGCATGGCCTGGTAGACGCGGTTTTCATAGGAATTCAAGCCCATGAGCCGACCATCCACCGCCAGCCCCACACCTGACAAGGCGTCCAGCACCACATCGGGTGTGAGCTGTGAAAACGGATGGCGATCAGCCTGGCTCACACGCCCCACACGATGGGATGCTGTTCGTCCAGGCAGCGCTGCAGCATGGCGATGAAGGGCACAGCTCGCTGTCGCAGGCTCACGGTGTCCTCGTGCGAGGTGTCCTCGCCCCGGGCCTGTGCTGTGTGTTGGGCCTGGGCATCTCGCTCGTCTTGCTGCTTCATGGCCGTTTGCAACGCCACGATGGCCGCAGGGATGTCGGCCACTTCCACAATGCCCCGGGGAGAAGGATCCTTGCCGATCAGGCTCAGTATTTGGCGACCATGGGGCTCCAGCATGATCAGGTCGCCCGTGGCCTTGGACTTGAATTTGTACAGCATGGGGGTGATTGTGCGCCTAGACTGCGCGACTTCCTAGGGTTTTACCTAGGCGCGCGTACAAAACAGACAACTTGACGGCATTTGCTTTAAGCATAAACAATTCCACCATGAAACAGTTGCCTGTCTGCCGGGCAACCCGTGTCTGACACAGGCCCACCCCACATGCCCTACGACCGCTTTGTTCTGGATCGGCTCCCGCCTCAGGCGCAGTGGCCGACCAGGCTCGATAACCTGCCGGCTGCCGTGGCGGGACAGTCTGTGAATGCCATCCAGACGCTGTGGGGGCGCGCCGAGCAAGCTGGTTGGATGAGCCGTCCCTTGTTGCGAAGCGAGCAAGAGATAC
This sequence comes from Betaproteobacteria bacterium, assembly GCA_009923505.1. GTDB lineage: Bacteria > Pseudomonadota > Gammaproteobacteria > Burkholderiales > Burkholderiaceae_C > Limnohabitans. The sequence goes on along the minus strand of RFTK01000045.1, from coordinate 21,300 downwards.
TCACCTATGCACAAACCCGCGCACGCGTGGATCGGTTGGCCCGGGTGCTGACACACTCGCTCGGCTTGCAACCGGGTCAACGCGTGCTGCTGCGCGGTGCCAACTCGATCGCGCTGGCCGTGGCGTGGTTGGCGGTGGTGCAAGCAGGCCTGGTGGCGGTGTGCACCATGCCCTTGTTACGCGCCAAGGAGTTGGGCGACATCATCGACAAGTCCCAACCCGTGATAGCGCTGTGTGATGCGCGCCTGCTGGAGGAATTGGAAACAGCACGTGCCGGCCATCCGACACTTCAACGCATTCTGAGTTGGGGCTCACCGCAGGGCCCCGATGCACTGGACAGCCTGTTGGATCGATCAGACCAGACCCGCGTGGATGCAGACGCTCTCTCTGAGCTGCCTGATGACCCCATTGCACTGCTGGCTTTCACCTCGGGCACCACCGGCACACCCAAGGCTGCAGTGCACAGTCACCGCGATCTGCTGGCCGCTTGCAGGGCCTGGCCGGACCATGTGCTGCAAGCGCGTCCCGACGATATCGTGATGGGCTCACCCCCTTTGGCCTTCACCTTTGGCCTGGGGGGGTTGTTGCTGTTTCCGCTGTGGGCGGGCGCTTCGGTGTACTACCCGGACGGCGCCTACACACCCTCGCGCATGGTGGAGTTGATGGCTCAGGTGGGCTGCACGGTGTGCTACACCGCACCCACCTTCTACCGTCAAATGGCACCCCTGATCCAGCAACACCCGGTGCCCACGCTGCGCATCAGCGTGAGTGCCGGCGAGGCCTTGCCCGACGCCACGCGTCAACTCTGGAAGCAAGCCAGCGGCCTCGAGATGATCGATGGCATTGGTGCTACCGAGATGTTTCATATTTTTATTTCGGCAGCGGGTGCGGATGTGCGTGCGGGCTCGATTGGCAAAGTGGTGCCGGGGTATCAGGCCCGCGTGGTCGATGACCAAGGTCAGGAGTTACCGCGAGGAACGGTGGGCCGACTCGCTGTGATCGGGCCCACGGGTTGTCGATACCTGGATGACTCGCGACAAACGAATTACGTGCGCCATGGCTGGAACTATCCGGGCGACACCTTCATGCAGGACGAAGCGGGGTACTTTTATTACCAGGCCCGCGACGATGACATGATCATCACCGCGGGTTACAACGTGGGCGGTCCGGAAGTGGAGGATGCCTTGCTGCAACATCCTGCGGTGGCTGAATGTGGAGTGGTGGCCAAGCCTGATGCTGAGCGAGGCATGATCGTCAAGGCGTATTGCGTCTTGCGCGCAGGCCATCCGGCATCGCCAGAGTTGGTCAAGCAGTTGCAGGACCACGTCAAGTCCCACCTGGCTCCGTACAAATACCCACGCGAGATCGAATTTCTGGCACAACTGCCACGCACCGAGACCGGCAAGTTGCAACGCTTTCGCCTGCGTCAGATGGCGCAGGCCTAAACGACTATTGCAGCGTTTGCAGCACCAGTTCGTTGAACGCCTGGGGCCGCTCGTACATCACCCAGTGTCCTGCATCGGGAATCACGTGAAAGGACATCAGTCGGCAGCCCTGCAGTGCTTGTCGCACTTCATCCAAACGCCCCGTGTAGAGCACATCATGCTCGCCCCAAAATGTGTAGACCGGGCAAGTCCAGCGCTGTTGCAAGTGCAGCAGCACATCGCTGCGCGCAATGCGGCGTCGACGCATGCGGTCGCGTGACACGTTGGCATCCTGCATGGCCACGGTCTCATCGCTGATGCTCTCGGGATGGTGCAGCATCATCTTGAGGAGGTTGTGGCGCATCACATCCGCGCGTTCCTGCACCGTCATGTCCGCGCGCAATCCACGCAAGGACTGAGCGCCAGCAAACAAACCCAAGGCAGGAATGCCAATCAAGAGAAGACGATGGATACGCTCAGGGTGATGGGCTGCAATGAAACCGCCGGTCATGCCGCCAAATGAAAACCCCATCAGATCGACGCGGGTGTTACCCAACAACTGGTGCATGCCCTCCTCCACGTAGGGAAACATCAGGTCGACGTCTCGTACGTCGGGGGGCAGTTCCGAATCACCAAAACCTGGCAAGTCGATGGCCCACACCGCACGGTCCCTCGACAGCGCTTGGACATTGCGCACCCAGTGGGTCCAACTGCCGCTTCCACCATGCAACAGCACCAAGGGTGGCTGACCCAGGGCATCACGGTGCCAGACATGCCAGACCTGTCGTCCGCCACTGGTCTGAAGTTCGACACGCTCGGCCTGGGACACCACGGACTGCATCGATGACGTCATGCTTGAAATCCCGCATAAACAAAACGCCCACACGAGGTGGGCGTTTGTATTGGTTGCGCGAGCAAGATTTGAACTTGCGACCTTTGGGTTATGAGCCCAACGAGCTACCAGGCTGCTCCATCGCGCGTCAGAAGATTAATTATAACTTATTCAGCAGCTGCTTCGGGAGCGTCGCTCACCTCAGGGCGGTCCACCAGTTCCACCAGCGCCATGGGTGCGTTATCGCCCACACGGTATCCCATCTTGAGAATGCGGGTGTAGCCACCCGGACGGGCCTTGAAGCGCGGGCCCAGTTCGCCGAACAACTTGACCACGGAGTCGCGGTCGCGCAGGCGGTTGAAAGCCAGACGCTTGTTGGCCAGGGTGGGTTCCTTGGCCAACGTGATCATGGGCTCGACCACTCGGCGAAGCTCTTTGGCTTTGGGCACCGTGGTCTTGATGACCTCATGCTCGATGAGCGAGTTCATCATGTTGCGCAGCATGGCGAGGCGGTGCTCGCTGGTGCGATTGAGTTTGCGAAGTCCGTGTCCGTGACGCATGATTTTTCCTTTCGATGTTTTGCCGGCCGCCGTATCAGGTACGGCCGGGGGACCGAAGTCCGTTGGTTGTCACTGTGCGATCAGCGACGCTCAAGTCCTGCGGGAGGCCAGCTCTCCAGCTTCATCCCCAGGGTCAGGCCGCGCGAGGCGAGCACTTCCTTGATTTCGTTGAGCGACTTACGACCCAGGTTGGGGGTCTTGAGCAGCTCGTTCTCGGTGCGCTGGATCAGGTCACCGATGTAGTAGATGTTCTCGGCCTTGAGGCAGTTGGCCGAGCGCACGGTGAGTTCCAGCTCATCCACAGGGCGCAGCAGGATCGGGTCGAACTGCTGGGCGCTGCGCGGTGCCGGCGAATCGAAGGCGGCGAGTTCGTTGCCCTCGAGCTGTGCGAAGACAGCGAGTTGTTCGACCAGAATCTTGGCCGACGCACGCACGGCGTCTTCCGCGGTGATGGCGCCATTGGTCTCAATCTCGACCACCAGGCGATCGAGGTCCGTGCGCTGCTCGACGCGGGCGTTCTCGACGCTGTAGCTCACACGGCGAACCGGGGAGAAAGACGCGTCGAGGACGATGCGGCCGATGGACTTGGAAGGCTCTTCGCCGTAGCGACGCACCGTACCGGGCACATAGCCACGGCCCTTTTCCACCTTGAGCTGGATGTCAATCTTGCCGCCTTGCGACAGGTTGGCAATGACATGCTCGGGGTTGATGATTTCAACGTCATGCGGTGTCTGGATGTCAGCGGCCGTCACCACGCCTTCACCTTCCTTGCGCAGGCTCAGCGTCACTTCATCACGGTTGTGGAGCTTGAACACCACGCCCTTGAGGTTCAACAGGATATTGACCACGTCTTCTTGCACGCCGTCGATGGACGAGTACTCGTGCAGCACGCCAGCAATGGTGACTTCCGTCACGGCATAGCCGACCATGGAGGACAACAACACACGGCGCAGGGCATTGCCCAGGGTGTGGCCATAACCACGCTCGAAGGGTTCGAGCGTGACTTTGGCACGGTTGTGGCCGATGTGCTCGACGTTGATGGCTTTGGGTTTCAACAATTGGGTTTGCATTCGGAGTTCCTCTCAATACCCCCGGCTCGTTACACCGGTAAGGCTGGGTGATCCACCCCTGACTGCTTGAGCGTGCAGCACAGGGGAAAAGAAAGCGGGTTCGCGATTAACGTGAATACAATTCGACGATCAGCGATTCGTTGATATCGGCAGCGAATTCGTCACGGTCGGGCACCTTCTTGAACGTGCCTTCGGCCTTGTCCACATTGACCTCGACCCAAGCGGGCAGGCCCACTTGCGTGGCCAATTGCAAAGCTTCAACCACGCGGCCTTGTTTTTTGGACTTTTCACGCACCGCCACGACGTCACCGGCCTTGACCAGGTACGACGGGATGTTGACTTGCTGACCATTCACCGTGATCGCCTTGTGCGACACCAGTTGGCGCGCTTCAGCGCGGGTCGAGCCAAAGCCCATGCGGTAGACGACGTTGTCCAGGCGCGACTCGAGCAGGAACAGCAGGTTCGCACCGGTGTTGCCGCGCTGGCGATCAGCCTCAGCAAAGTAGCGTCGGAACTGACGCTCCAGCACGCCATACATGCGCTTGACTTTTTGCTTCTCGCGCAACTGCAGACCGAAGTCGGAGGTGCGCTGACCCGAAGTGCGGCCATGCTGGCCGGGCTTGGTGTCGAATTTGGCCTTGTCGCTGATGGCGCGGCGTGCGCTCTTCAGGAACAGGTCGGTGCCTTCACGGCGGGAGAGTTTGGCCTTGGGGCCTAGGTAACGTGCCACTTGAACTTCCTTTATCTCATCTGCCCGCACACCGTGCGGGGAGCCACCGGCAGGACCCGATGGCGGTGGGCTTCATTGAAAATTAGATACGACGACGCTTTTGAGGGCGGCAGCCGTTGTGCGGAACCGGGGTGACATCGGAGATCGAGTTGATCCGGATGCCCAACGCGGCGAGCGCACGCACCGACGACTCGCGACCGGGGCCGGGGCCCTTGATCTCGACGTCGAGGTTCTTGATGCCTTGGTCGATGGCCGCACGGCCCGCGACTTCGGACGCCACCTGAGCCGCAAACGGGGTCGACTTGCGAGAGCCTTTGAAGCCCTGACCGCCCGACGAAGCCCACGACAGAGCATTGCCCTGGCGGTCGGTGATGGTGATGATGGTGTTGTTGAACGATGCGTGGACGTGCGCAATGCCATCCGCAACGTTTTTGCGGACCTTTTTGCGCACACGTTGCGCTGCGGTATTAGCGGGTGCTTTTGCCATGGTGATCCCTTAATTATTTTTTCAGGGCCTGAGCGGCCTTGCGCGGACCCTTGCGAGTACGGGCATTGGTACGGGTGCGCTGACCACGCATCGGCAGACCGCGACGATGACGGAAACCACGGTAGCAACCGATGTCCATCAAACGCTTGATGTTCATGGTGGTTTCGCGGCGCAGGTCACCCTCGATGGTGAACTGAGCGATCTGGTCGCGGATCTTTTCCAGATCAGCGTCCGTCAGATCCTTGATCTTTTTGGAATAGGCGATGCCACAAGCTTCGCAAATTTTGCGAGAGCGGGTGCGACCAATACCGAAGATGGCGGTGAGACCGATCTCCGCGTGTTGGTGCGGCGGAATATTGATACCAGCGATACGTGCCATGTGCGTCCTCTTAAACCTGTTGCATCAACCTTGGCGCTGCTTGTGACGGGGGTCCGTGCAGATCACACGAACCACGCCCTTGCGACGGATGATTTTGCAGTTGCGGCAAATTTTCTTGACCGAAGCCGAAACTCTCATTTCACTCTCCTAACAATCCTTGAAAAGTGCCCCCTGGCGCTTTTCCTCTTTCACTTCGCCCCAAGCCACAACGACTCAGGACACAATTCAGGCCCGACGCACATGCGCGAGGCACCCACCATCACCACGAACATCCAGCTCTGCGGTTCAACCGCCCAGCGTGGTTTTGAAGTTCGCCTTCTTCAGCAAAGACTCATACTGCTGGCTCATCATGTAGTTCTGCACCTGGGCCATGAAGTCCATGGTGACCACCACAATGATCAGCAATGAAGTGCCGCCAAAATAAAACGGCACGTTGTATTTGAGAATCAAAAACTCGGGCAACAGACAGACGAAGGCGATGTACACCGCGCCTGCCAAGGTTAGACGAACCAGGATCTTGTCGATATAACGGGCCGTCTGGTCGCCAGGACGAATACCTGGAATGAAGGCGCCTGACTTCTTCAGGTTGTCGGCTGTCTCACGGCTGTTGAACACCAACGCCGTGTAGAAAAAACAGAAAAACACAATGGCAGCCACATACAGCAGGATGTAGACCGGCTGACCAGGCGACAAAGCACTGGCAATATCCTTCAACCAGCGCATGCTGTCACCGGAGCTGAACCAGCTCACCACGGTGGCGGGCAACAGAATGATGGATGACGCAAAGATGGGCGGAATCACACCGGCCATGTTGAGCTTGAGCGGCAGGTGAGAGGACTGACCGCCATACACCTTGTTACCGACTTGGCGGCGCGCGTAGTTGACCAGAATCTTGCGCTGACCCCGCTCCACGAACACCACAAAATACGTCACCAGGCCGACCACGACCACGATGAAAAGGGCCACCAGAATACTCATCGCGCCGGTACGAACCAGTTCGAGCAAACCGCCGATGGCACTGGGCAATCCTGCGGCGATGCCGGCAAAAATCAGAATGGAGATGCCGTTGCCCAGGCCCCGCTCGGTGATCTGTTCCCCCAGCCACATCAGGAACATGGTTCCTGCCGTGAGGCTCACCATGGCGGTGATCCGAAAACTCATGCCCGGATCCAGCACCAGGCCCGCAGACGACTCGAGTGCCAGGGCAATGCCCATGGACTGGAACAGCGCCAAACCGAGGGTGCCGTAACGGGTGTACTGGGTGATCTTGCGACGACCAGCTTCGCCTTCCTTCTTGAGTTGCTCCAGGCTGGGCAGCACATAGGTGAGCAACTGCATGATGATGGACGCCGAGATGTAGGGCATGATGCCCAGGGCGAACACCGTGAAACGCGAGAGAGCGCCTCCCGAGAACATGTTGAACAGGTTCAGGATGCCGCCTTGCTGGCCCTGGAACAACTGCTGCAACTGCGTGGGGTCAATGCCCGGCACCGGGATATGCGCACCCACACGATAAACCACGAGCGCAAGCAGCAAAAAGACGAGCCGGCGACGCAAGTCTCCGTACTTGTCGGTTTTGGCTAGCGATGCGCTGGTGGCCACGGTGCGTTGTTCCTGGTGTGCTGTGTTTTATTAAGCCAGCGAGCCGCCAGCGGCCTCAATGGCTGCCTTGGCACCCGCAGTGGCACCAATGCCGGTCAACTTGACTGCGCGAGAAATCTCGCCGGTCTTGATGACCTTGACCACGCGGGCGAGTTCACCCACCAGGCCCGCTTGCTTGAGTGCGAGCAGATCGACTTCGCCCAGACCCAGATGATCCAGAGCGGACAGGGTGATCTCGGCGTTGTACTTCAGCAGATGAGACTTGAAGCCACGCTTGGGCAGGCGACGCTGCAACGGCATTTGACCGCCTTCGAAGCCCACCTTGTGGTAGCCGCCCGAACGGGATTTCTGGCCCTTGTGACCGCGTCCCGCGGTCTTGCCCAGACCAGAGCCAATACCGCGACCGACGCGGCGCTTGGCATGTTTAGCGCCCTCTGCGGGCTTGATGTCGTTGAGTTTCATGTTCAACCTTTAGAGCACTTTGACCAGGTAGCTGATCTTGTTGATCATGCCGCGCACGGCCGGCGTGTCCTGCAGTTCGCTCACACTGTTGAGGCGACGCAGGCCCAGGCCACGAACGGTGTCGCGGTGCGACTGCTTGGTGCCGATCGGGCTACGGACGAGTTGGACTTTAATTTTGGCGGGGGTGGTCATGTGAGGCTCCCGGATCAGGCGAAGATGTCTTCGACCGTCTTGCCACGCTTGGCCGCCACTTCGGACGGGGTGGTGGACTTGGTCAGCGCGTCAAACGTGGCGCGCACCATGTTGTAGGGGTTGGACGAACCATGGCTCTTGGCCACGATGTCGGTGATGCCCATCACTTCGAAAACAGCGCGCATCGGGCCGCCAGCGATGATGCCGGTACCCTTGGGGGCCGGTGCCATCATCACAACAGCAGCGCCGTGGTGACCGGTGACATTGTGATGGATCGTGCCGTTCTTGAGCGACACCTTGGTCATGTGACGACGGGCTTCTTCCATCGCTTTTTGCACAGCCACCGGCACTTCCTTGGACTTGCCTTTGCCCATGCCGACGCGGCCATCGCCATCGCCCACCACAGTGAGCGCTGCGAAACCGAGGATACGACCGCCCTTGACGACCTTGGTGACGCGATTGACCGCGATCATCTTCTCGCGCATGCCATCGTCGCGAGCGTCGTCTTGCACCTTAGCTTGAACTTTTGCCATGTTTGTTTCCGATCTGCTTAGAACTGCAAGCCCGCTTCACGCGCGGCTTCTGCCAGCGCCTTGATGCGACCGTGGTAGGCAAAACCGGAGCGATCGAAGGCAACCTTCTCAACGCCAGCAGCTTTGGCCTTCTCGGCAATGCGCTTGCCGATCAGCGTGGCGGCGGCAGCATTGCCACCTTTGCCTGAGGCGCCCAGGCTCTTGCGAACCTCGGCTTCGGCGGTGGATGCAGACGCCAACACCTGGGCACCATCGCCAGAGATGACACTGGCGTAGATGTGCAGGTTGGTACGGTTCACCGTCAGGCGTGCAACGCCCTGGGTGGCAATGCGGATGCGGGTCTGACGGGCCCGGCGAAGACGCTGCTCTTTCTTGGTCAACATGTTGCAGCTCCTTATTTCTTCTTGGTCTCTTTGATCGTGATGCGCTCATCCGCATAACGGATGCCCTTGCCCTTGTAAGGCTCAGGAGGACGCACGGCACGGATCTCGGCGGCAATTTGACCCACGCGCTGACGGTCAGCGCCCTTGATGATGATCTCGGTGGGGGCCGGGGTTTCAACTTTGATGCCAGCGGGCATCTCAATGTTGACCGGGTGCGAATAGCCCACCGCGAGGTTGAGCTTGGCGCCTTGGGCCTGGGCTTTGTAACCCACGCCAACCAGGTTGAGCTTTTTCTCGAAGCCCTTGGTCACGCCGACCACCATGTTGTTCACCAGCTGTCGCAGGGTTCCGCTCATGGCGTTGGCTTCACGCGATTCGTTGGCCGGGACAAACGTGAGTTTGCCGGCGTCTTGTTGCACGGTCACCAGGCTGCTGGCAGCCACAGACAGAGTGCCACCGGCACCCTTCACGCTGATCTGATCAGCCTTGATGGACACGTCCACGCCTTGCGGGACGGTCACGGGCATTTTTCCTACTCGGGACATATCGTCTCTCCTGGGGTTATGCGACGTAGCACAGCACTTCGCCACCGACACCGGTAGCACGCGCCTTGCGATCGGTCATCACACCCTTGGGGGTGGTCACAATGGCCACGCCCAGTCCGTTCATGACCTGGGGGATGGCGTCATGGCCCTTGTACACGCGCAGGCCGGGGCGGCTGACGCGCTCGATACGCTCGATGACCGGACGGCCAGCGTAGTACTTCAGGGCGATTTCGAGCTCGGACTTGCCGGCGTCGGTCTTGACCTGGAAACCGTCGATGTAACCTTCATCCTTCAGTACTTGGGCAATCGCCACTTTGACTTTGGAAGAGGGCACCGACACGGTGGGCTTGGCCACCATCTGCGCATTGCGGATGCGGGTCAGCAGGTCGGCGATGGGATCACTCATGCTCATGTTGAATTACTCCTGCCTGATTACCAGCTGGCCTTGGTGATGCCAGGGATGTTGCCTTCAAAGGCCAGTTCGCGCACCTTGGCACGACCCAGACCAAATTGGCGGAAGGTGCCACGCGGACGACCCGTGATCTCGCAGCGGTTGCGCTGGCGAGTGGGGTTGGCGTTGCGGGGAAGCTTTTGCAGGCCCAGGCGGGCGGCTGCGCGCTCTTCGTCGCTGCGCTTGGCGTCATTGGCGATGGCTTTCAGTTCCGCGTGTTTCTTCGCGTACTTGGCCACCAGTTTTTCTCGCTTGAGCTCGCGCTCGATCAAAGCTACTTTAGCCACGTGCCACCTCAGTTCTTGAACGGGAAACGGAAGCCAGCGAGCAGTGCCTTGCACTCTTCGTCCGACTTGGCCGTTGTGGTGATGCTGATGTTGAGACCGCGCAAGGCATCGACCTTGTCGTATTCGATCTCAGGGAAAATGATCTGTTCTTTGACGCCGATGTTGTAGTTGCCGCGGCCGTCAAACGCACGTCCGGAGATACCACGGAAGTCACGAACGCGCGGCAGCGCGATGGTGACAAAGCGATCGAGGAATTCGTACATCTGCACGCCACGCAGCGTGACCATGCAACCAATGGCCTGACCTTCACGGATCTTGAAGCCGGCGATGGCTTTCTTGGCCTTGGTGACCACAGGCTTTTGGCCGGCGATCTTGGTCAGGTCGCCCACGGCGTTGTCCATGACCTTCTTGTCGGCCACAGCTTCGCTCACGCCCATGTTGAGGGTGATCTTGGTCAGGCGCGGCACTTCCATCGGGGACTTGTAGCCGAACTTGGCGGTCAACTCGGGGACCACCTTCTCACGGTAATGTTGTTGAAGTCGTGCCATGGTTATGCCACCTTGATTTCTTCGCCGCTGGACTTGTAGACGCGGACTTTCTTGCCATCGGCCAGCACCTTGATACCCACGCGATCGGCCTTGCCAGAGGTCGCGTTGTAAATGGCCACATTGGACTGGTGAATCGGCATGGCCTTCTCGACGATACCGCCGGTTGTGCCTGCCATGGGGTTGGGCTTGGTGTGCTTCTTGACGAGGTTGATGCCCTCGACCACCACGTGGTCGTCGTCCTTGCGCAGCGTCACAACGCCACGCTTGCCTTTGTCTCGGCCGGCCAGCACGATGATCTGGTCGCCTTTGCGAATCTTGTTCATGGTCGCGAGTCCTTACAGCACTTCGGGGGCCAGGGACACGATCTTCATGAAGCGCTCGTTACGCAGTTCACGCGTGACGGGGCCGAAGATGCGGGTGCCGATGGGCTCCAGCTTGTTGTTGAGCAGCACGGCAGCATTGCTGTCGAACTTGACGAGGGAGCCGTCGCCACGGCGGATGCCCTTGGCGGTACGAACCACCACTGCGCTGTAGACCTCGCCTTTTTTGACGCGTCCGCGCGGTGCTGCTTCCTTGATGCTCACCTTGATGATGTCGCCTACGCTTGCGTAGCGACGCTTGGATCCGCCGAGCACCTTGATGCACAAAACGGACTTCGCGCCGGTGTTGTCGGCGACCTCTAACCGAGATTCAGTCTGGATCATTTCAATAGTTCCCAACTTGTACCGGCGTGGCGCACATGCAAGCCCTGCCGATCAGTCTTGGTCCCGTCAGCAGCACCTGCGAACCACTCGCAAGCACAGCCGTTTGGGGATGAATAGATCCCGCCTGTTTAAGCGGGAACCTTGGATTATGCCACGTTTTAAAAGCCACCCGCAAGCGGCCCCTGACAATGACCTACGCACCCTATCCCCCGCAAGCGGCAGCCACACGCCCAATTTCAAAAATGAATACATAAAGTTTAATTTTGCCTCAATTCCGTGGTGAGAGACCCACACAAGCGCACTGAGCCCCCAGTCTTAGACCATTGGCGTGCGCGCGGTGGCAGGTTCCTCGCGAGCCCGCAATGTCATCCGGACTCTGGGCCGACTGCACCCCAGCGTCATGAAGGACAATCTGTTCAACAGCGTCACAGCACAAGGATTCATTCCCCCTATGCAGCACCTTGCATTCATCGGCGGCGGCAACATGGCCAGCGCACTCATTGGCGGTCTGCGCCGCCAAGGCGTGCACGCAGACCAGATCCATGTGGTGGAGCCCTTTGCCCCCACCCGCGAAGCCTTGCTCGCAGCCCATGGCGTTCAGGCCCGCGAAGCGCCCGACGCCTCACTGAGTCAGGCTCACCTGGTTGTGTGGGCGGTCAAGCCACAGGTATTCAAAGAAGCTGCCGAGCCTGTGGCGCCTTACACCGATAAGGCCTTGCACTTGTCGGTGGCGGCTGGCATTTTGACCAACAGCATCGCTGCCTGGCTGCGCACCGAGCGTGTGGTGCGCGCCATGCCCAACACGCCCGCATTGATTGGGCAGGGCCAAACCGGCTTGTATGCGCGCACTGGCGTGAGCCAAGACGACCGTCTTGTCGTTGAGCAAGTGATGTCCGGCACGGGCCAGCATTTGTGGGTGGGCCAAGAGTCGCTGCTGGATGCTGTGACGGCCATCTCTGGCTCAGGACCTGCCTATGTGTTTTACTTTATCGAGGCCATGAGCCGTGCCGCCGAGCGCATGGGCTTGACACCCGAGCAAGCCCGTCAACTCTCCATCGGCACCTTCTGCGGTGCCGCTGAACTGGCCCGTCGCAGCACCGATTCACCAGCCACCCTGCGCGAACGCGTCACCTCCAAGGGCGGCACCACCTACGCAGCCCTGACAGCGATGCAGGCGTCCCATGTCGCCGACCACTTTGAACAGGCGATGGAAGCCGCACGGCTTCGTGCGGCCGAGTTGGGCGAGACCTTTGGCCGTTGAGGCGCAGGATGCCGCGAACCGGTGGTGCTGACCTTGACATAGGTTGACGCTGGGACAGGGACATCAGTGCGAGAATAGGCGCGTCGTTTTTCTCTTGACACATCTTCAATGACCCGACTGATTGCTTTATTGCTTACAGCTGCCGGCCTCATGCTGTCTCTGTCCGTGGCCGCCCAAAACACCGTGACCACCCCGGTTGTGCCGGCCGTCTCGCCTGCTGTAGCGCCTGCTGTGACACCTGCCATGGCTCCTGCGGCTCCCGCTGCGCCTGCGGTGGCTCCTGCGGCTGCGCCCAAAGCAGAGTCGGCTGCGGCGCCCAAGGCTGAGAAAAAAGCCAAAAAGCTCAAAAACAAAAAGAAAAAAAGCAAAAAGTCCAAGGCCTGATCGCCGCAGGGCGCTTGGGCTTGACCGGCTCGTCTCAATTCGCACGCCAGGCCCCGAGCGCCAGGGCAGCTCGGCCTCAACGAGCGAGTGCATAGCCGGCCACGATGCCGGCAAAGACGGTGGCACCGAGCCAGTGGTTGAGGCGAAAGGCCCGAAAGCAGGCCTCGCGTTGCCGATCACGGATCAACTGCACATGCCACAGCGCCTGCAGTGCAGCGCCACACAGACCCAGCATGAACGGCCACCCCAACTGCTGGTCACGTAGCAAGACCCACCACGATAGCAAGTACACCATGTAAAAGGCGGCCACGGCCCGCACATCGTGTTGCCCCAGTGTGATGGCAGAGGTCTTCATGCCAATACGCAGATCGTCGTCGCGATCCACCATGGCGTACTCGGTGTCATACGCAAGCACCCAGCACAAGTTGCCCAGCAACATCGCCCAAGCCAGCCATGGGGCAGAGGACACCATGCCAGCCCAGCTCAGCTCTCCCCCCCGCACGGCGGAAAACGCCATGGGAATGCCAAAACTGAAGGCGATGCCCAACACCGCCTGTGGCATCGACACATGGCGTTTCGCATAGGGATACAACAGCGTCACGAACAGTCCGACAAACGACCACGCGATCGTCGTGGGGTTGGTGGTGAGCACCAATCCAAAGGCCATCAGGGCCAGCACCGCACCCAGCCACAACGCCTCTCGCACCGACAGGGCGCCACGGGTCACCGGCCGATGGGCGGTGCGCTTGACGTGACGATCGAAATCGCGATCGGCCACATCGTTGATGCAACACCCCGCACTGCGCATGATCACCGTTCCCAGCACGAACACACCCAACAAATGCCACCCGGGCCAGCCCTGTGCCGCCACCCACAGTGCCGACAGGGTGGGCCACAGCAGCAGCAACCACCCTGCCGGTCGGTTCCATCGAATCAGATCCAGATACAGCGCCAGTCGTTGTCGCATCACATCACACCCGGTGGCCTCCCACGTCAGGACAGACGCTCCACGCCCGGCAGCTCGCAGGCGTAGACGGCATTGCGCAACGCGGCGATGGCCTCATAACGGGTGAAGCTGCGGCGCCAGGCCAGCAGCACGCGACGCATGGGCGGACGACCGTCCTCATCGGCTACCGGCAAATAGCGCACATGGGTCTCGACCACGGCACGTCGCCGGCCTTTGACGCGCGTGACCAAGGCCTCGCTGGGCACACTCAAGCGGGGCACCAGGGTCACGCCCATGCCAGCCGCCACCATGTGCTTGATGGTCTCCAGCGACGAGCCCTCGAAGCTACGCCGGATGCCTTCGGCATTGCTGGCAAAGCGGGCGAACTCCGGACACACCTCGAGAACATGGTCGCGAAAGCAATGTCCTGTGCCCAGCAGCAGCATGGTCTCCGCCTTGAGCTCTTGCGCGGTGACAGCGTTGCGTTGGGCCAGGGGGTGGTGGTTGGGCAGGGCAGCCATGAAGGGCTCGTCATACAGCGGGGCGGTGGCCAACCCCGCATCTGGAAAGGGCTCGGCCATGATGGCGCAATCGATCTCACCGGTGCGCAGCATCTCGAGCAGCTTCACGGTGAAATTTTCTTGCAGCATCAGGGGCATTTGTGGTGCCTGATCGATGACCTGACGCACCAGATCCGGCAACAAATACGGACCAATGGTGTAGATCACGCCCAAACGCAACGGGCCTGCCAGTGGGTCCTTGCCACGCTTGGCAATCTCTTTGATGCCGGCGGCTTGCTCCAGCACGCTTTGCGCCTGGCGCACAATTTCGCCGCCCAGCGCGGTAAGCGAAATTTCATTGGCGCTGCGCTCGAACAATTTGACCTCGAGCTCTTCCTCGAGTTTCTTGATGGCCACCGACAGGGTAGGCTGCGACACATGACAGGCCTCCGCGGCGCGACCAAAATGGCGCTCGCGGGCCACTGCGACGATGTATTTGAGCTCGGTGAGGGTCATGCGGTCAGTGTTGGGTCAGGGCATCGGGGCATGGGGAACTGGTCGGGGGATGGCGGCCATCATGCCTTCAGATAATCCGATTTTCCACCCAACCAGCGGTGCAGGTGTTGCTGAACCAGGTTTGGGTACTCGGCGCCCATGCGTGGGGCCAGACGGCGCGCCCACTCCAGCAGCAGGCTGTCGTGCTCGAGATCGGCAAACCGCAGCATGGGCACGCCCGATTGGCGAGCCCCCAACAACTCACCGGGACCGCGAATCTCCAAGTCCCGGCGGGCAATTTCAAACCCGTCCTGCGTGTCCACCATGGCGCGCAAGCGCTCCCGGGCCGTGTCACTCAAGCGCCCGTGTTCCCCCAGTGAATAGAGCAACACACACGCGGAGGCTGCGGCGCCGCGTCCCACCCGTCCGCGCAGCTGGTGCAACTGGCTCAAGCCAAACCGCTCCGCATGCTCGATCACCATCAACGAGGCATTGGGCACATCCACCCCCACCTCGATCACCGTGGTGCTGACCAGCACGGACATCTCGCCCGCGACAAAGCGGGCCATGATGGCTTTTTTCTCGGCTTCGGGCAGGCGTGAATGCAAGAGCCCCACCTCGATGCCTGGCTTAGGCATTTCTGCAGATTCTTCTCGGGTCGATCGGTCGGTGTCCTGCGGCCTGGCCCCGGCCAGGGCCGCGGGTGACGAGGCCTGTAAGGCCTCGGTCAAACGGGCATGGGTTTCGGTGGCGTTGCGCAAATCCAGCGCCTCGCTTTCTTCAATCAGCGGACACACCCAATACACCTGGCGTCCCTGCGCCACCTGGGTGCGAATGCGCTCAATCACCTCATCACGACGCGCCTCACTCACCACCTTGGTGACCACCGGGGTTCGTCCGGGGGGCAATTCATCCAGGGTGGAGACATCCAGGTCAGCGTAGTAGCTCATCGCCAGGGTGCGCGGGATGGGCGTGGCTGACATCATCAGCAGGTGCGGTTCGGCCGCGCCAAGTTGATGCACATCGGCTGACGGCTGCAGTTTGTGGCGCAGTGCCAGGCGCTGTGCCACACCAAACCGGTGCTGCTCGTCGATGATGGCCAGCGCCAGGGCACGGAATTGCACCTGCTCCTGAATGACGGCATGGGTGCCCACCACCAGCGCCGCTCGCCCATTGGCGATCAAGGCCAGCATGGCCTCACGAGTCTTTTTCTTGTGGCTGCCGGTGAGCCAGGCGACCTCCAGCCCCAGCGGATCCAAGAGCGGCTCAAGCCAGCCAATCAACTTGCGAAAGTGCTGCTCGGCCAGAATTTCGGTGGGTGCCATCAAGGCACATTGCCAACCGGCAGCAATGCAATGCGCAGCTGCCAGGGCAGCCACCACGGTTTTGCCTGACCCCACGTCCCCTTGCAACAAACGGTGCATGGGTTCGTGGCGCGACAGGTCCGTCGCAATCTCGGCTTGAACGCGCGCTTGTGCTGCCGTCAAGCCAAAGGGCAGCGCGCGTAACAACTGCTGCGGCAACTGCGCTGCTACGCCGGTGGGTAGCAGGGCCGGGGCGCGCAAGCGCAAGCGTTCCTGGCGCGATTGCCACTGGGATAACTGCTGGGTGAGCAGTTCCTCCGCCTTGAGGCGTTGCCAGGCGGGATGGCTGCGATCCTCCAGCGTGGCCAAGGCCACATCCGGAGCCGGGTTGTGCAAAAACTGCAACGCACGCGACAGCGGCCAGGTGCCCTTGGGCAAGGCATCTGCCGGCAGGGTTTCATCCAAGGCTCCCGTGCGCAAACACCGGCTCAGCCCTCCTTGCACCGCGCGTCGCAAATACGCTTGCGGCAAACCCGCCGAGGTCGGGTACACAGGTGTCAAAGCCGCGGGCAATTCGCCCCCGGCGGCCTGCACCACAGGGTGCATCATGGTGCGGCCCATGAAGCCACCCCGCACCTCGCCGCGCAAACGCACGCGTTGCCCCACGGCCATCAATTTCTGCATAGACGGGTAGGCATTGAAAAACCGCAAGGTACAGGTCTCCTCACCATCACGCACCACCACCACCAACTGACGCCGCGGACGGTACGACAGGTCACTCGAGACAACTTCAGCTTCGAACTGAGCCGACTGTCCGTCTTGCACGTCACACAGGCGGACCAGGCGGGTTTCGTCCTCATAGCGAAGCGGCAGGTGCAACGCCAGATCGATATCGCGCACCAATCCGAGCTTGCGCAAGGCTTTCTGGGGGGCAGACAAGGATTGACTGGCGGGCATGGCGTGATTGTGCCTGCGCGCTCTACACTCGCGTGATGGCTTCACCACTGACCCCGAATCGCCCAGAGAATTCCACCCCTCACGCCCCGTTGGCCCAATTTGGATTTGCCTGGTTTGTCCCCGTGATGGGATGGAGCGGGCTGACGATGGCATGGTTTCAGTACCCTCGTTCAGCGTCCACCCCCTCGACAGCCGCGGAACTGGTCACCTTGATCACGGTGGTCCTGTTTGCCTTGGTACTGCTCACAAACCTGATTCGCGCGGGGCGCCATCCGCAGGCTTTGCTGGCAGACCTGCGTCATCCGGTGCACATGGCCTTTGCTGCTTCGTTTGCGATTGCCTTGATTCTGCTGAGCGCGCTGGGCACGACCTGGGGCCTGGCCGATCAAGGCTGGCTGCAAGCCACCTGGTGGGCAGGCTCACTGCTGGAATTTTCGATCACTGTCTGGGTGATGTCGCGCTTTGTGCGACCCGCCGATGCGGGAGGGCTCGGATGGCACGCCATCACCCCCTTGCTGATGATCCCCATTGTGGGCAATGTGCTGGTCCCGTTGGCTGGACTGCACTGGCCGGTGACGGGCTGGATGAGCGCCCAGTTTGGACTGGGCCTGTTTCTGTGGCCGTTGATCGTGGGGGTGTTGTTGGCGCGCCTGCTACAAGTCGGGCCTTTGCCCGCGCACATGACGCCCACGCTGTTCATCCCGGTGGCACCCCCCTCGGCGGTGGGTCTTGCCCTGATGCAATGGTCCGCACCGCCAGTGCTGGTCTGGGGCTGCTGGGGTGTGGCCTGCCTGTCGTTGCTGTGGGCGCTCAGTCAGTGGCGAGCGATCCAGCGCCTGAACTTTGGCATGCCGCACTGGGGCATGAGTTTTCCCCTGGCGGCTTTTTCCGCCCTGTGCCTGCGGCTGGGTCAACTGCCCGAGGGCCGATGGCTGCTGTTGCCCGGCCAAGCCGCCGTGTGGATCACCTCGGCGGTGATTATGTGGCTGAGCTTCAAAAGCCTACAAGGCCTGCTGGATGGTCGACTACTCCAACCCGAGGGTTGAAATCCCCTAAGATTGCGTCCTTGCGTTTTTTTCGAGGAGCTGCGTCGGGATTCGGCTGAACTTACACCGCGTCTTCCAGCTCTGATTGCTCAACACTCCATTTCGTATTGCCATGACCGCTCGCACACACGTCCATCGCCTTCAAGTTGCCACCACCCTGCATCAGTTCATCGAACAACAGGTCCTGCCCGGCACCGGCGTGAGCAGCGCTCATTTCTGGCGCGGCTTTGATGCGTTGGTGGCCGACCTGGCCCCCCGCAACATGGCCTTGCTGGCCGAGCGTGATCGCATCCAAACCGAGATGGATCACTGGCATGAAGCCCATCCCGGCCCCATCCGCAACATGAAGGCCTATCGCAACTTCCTGGAGAAGATTGGTTACCTGGTGCCGCATCCTGGCCGCGTGAAAACCACCACCCAAAACGTCGACGCCGAACTCGCCATCCAGGCCGGCCCGCAACTGGTGGTGCCGATCCTCAACGCCCGTTACGCCCTGAATGCCGCCAACGCACGCTGGGGTTCTCTCTATGACGCGCTCTACGGCACGGACGTCATTTCGGAGGCGAACGGCGCGGAAAAAGGCACCGGCTACAACCCTGTTCGCGGCGCCAAAGTGATCGAGTACGCACGCTACGTGCTGGACCGTACTGCACCGTTGGCCAGCGGATCGCACATCGACTCTACCGGCTATGCGATCGTCGACGGCCAATTGCGCGTCACGCTCAAGAACGGACGCGTCGCCAAGCTGGCGCGCAACAGCCAGTTGGTCGGTTTCCAGGGTGCTCCCGCGAACCCGTCATCGGTGCTGTTCGAGCACAACGGCCTGCACCTGGATCTGCAGATCAACCGCCACACACCCATCGGTGCCACCGATCCGGCAGGTGTCTGCGATCTGGTGGTAGAAGCCGCGCTCTCCACCATCCTGGACCTCGAAGACTCGGTTGCTGCGGTTGACGCCGAAGACAAAGTGCTGGGCTATCGCAACTGGCTGGGCATCCTCAAAGGCACGCTCACCGAATCCGTCACCAAAGGCGGCAAGACCTTCGTCCGTGGCCTCAACCCGGATCGCGTTTATCACAGCCCCCAGGGCAAGGGCGAGGTTCGCCTGCATGGCCGCTCGCTGCTGTTCGTGCGTAACGTGGGTCACCTCATGACCAACCCCGCCATCCTCTACACCGGTGCAGACGGTGCTCAGCATGAGATTCCTGAGGGCATTCTGGACGCCATGGTCACCACCACCATCGCCCTGCACGACCTGCAAGGCCACGGCGCCAATGGCCTGCGTAACTCGCGCACAGGCTCGGTGTATATCGTCAAACCCAAGATGCACGGTCCGGCCGAAGTGGCCTTTGCTGCCGAACTCTTCAGCCGTGTTGAGCAAGTACTCGGCCTGGCTGACAGCACGGTCAAGCTGGGCATCATGGACGAAGAGCGCCGCACCAGCGTGAACCTCAAGGCCTGTATCGCGGCCGCCTCCAGCCGCGTGGCCTTCATCAACACCGGCTTCCTGGATCGCACCGGCGACGAGATGCACACGGCCATGCGCGCCGGCCCGATGCTACGCAAGGGCGATATGAAGAGCAGCGCCTGGATCCAGGCCTATGAAAAGAACAACGTGCTGGTCGGTCTGTCGTGCGGCTTGCGCGGCAAAGCACAGATTGGCAAGGGCATGTGGGCCATGCCTGATCTGATGGCCGCCATGTTGCAACAAAAGATTGGCCATCCCCTGGCCGGCGCCAACACCGCCTGGGTACCCAGCCCCACCGCTGCCACGCTGCATGCCATGCACTACCACCAGGTCAAGGTGACCGATGTGCAAAAGCAACTCGAGCGTGTCGATGCCGATGCCGCCCACCATCAGTTGCTAGACAACCTGCTGCAAGTGCCCGTGGTGGCCAAGCCGCGCTGGAGCGACACCGAGAAGCAGCAAGAGTTGGACAACAACGTGCAAGGTATTCTGGGCTACGTGGTGCGTTGGGTGGATCAGGGCGTGGGTTGCTCCAAGGTGCCCGACATTCACAACGTGGGCCTGATGGAAGACCGCGCCACCTTGCGCATCTCCAGCCAGCACATTGCCAACTGGCTGCGCCACGGCATTGTGACCTCCGCCCAAGTCAAGGCCACCTTCCTTCGCATGGCCGCCGTGGTGGACAAGCAAAACGCCGGCGACCCGCTGTACCGCAAGATGGCGGGCAACTTCAGCACCTCGGCGGCCTATCAAGCCGCCCTGGACCTGGTCTTCAAGGGCGAGGTCCAACCCAGCGGCTACACCGAGCCGCTGCTGCACGCCTGGCGCCTGAGGGTCAAGGCAGCCTAAGATCGTGCTACTGAAACTGCTGGGGACACTTCTCAAGTCCCTGATCGGCGGCCTGCTGGCACTGGCACTGCTTGGCGTGGGCTATGTGCTGTTTGCCTACCACTTCACCTACTCACAAGGTGAGAGCGTGGGATTCGTGCAAAAAATCTCTTACAAGGGGTGGCTCTGCAAAACCTGGGAGGGAGAGCAAGTGCGCGCCCTGTCCGTGGTGCCCGCCGTGCCCGAGAAATTCGAGTTCACCGTGCGCGATGCAGCCGTGGTGGACAAGATCAACCAGCACATCGGTCAGAAGGTGGTGCTGGAGTACGAACAGCACCGAGGCTTGCCCCGATGCTTTGGCGACTCAGAGCATTTCGTGATCAACGTCAGGACAGCGCCTGCGGATTGAAAATCCGCGTGTTGATGTTTCGATGCCGGGCCGAACATGCCGGCCCTCGTCCCCCCACACACGCCACTAGGCCAACGCCTGCTCCAGCGCATCGACGAACGTGGCCGCCACATCGAACCCCGTCTGGTCCATGATCTCGCGAAAGCAGGTCGGGCTGGTGACGTTGATCTCGGTGAGGCACTCGCCAATCACATCCAGCCCCACCAGCAGCAAGCCCCGAGCAGCCAGCGTGGGCCCCAGGGTGGTGGCAATCTCCATGTCTCGCTCACTCAACGGCTGGGCCACGCCTTTGCCCCCCGCTGCCAGGTTGCCGCGCACCTCACCCCCTTGCGGAATGCGAGCCAAGGCGTAGGGTACAGGCTTGCCCCCAATCACCAACACGCGCTTGTCGCCCTGGGTGATGGCGGGCAGATAGCGCTGCACCATGATGGTTTGCGTGCCATCGCGTTGCAACGTTTCGATGATGGCGCCCAGGTTGAGCCCCTCAGCCACCACCCGGAAAATGCCCATGCC
>RFTK01000044.1 GCA_009923505.1 Betaproteobacteria bacterium | reverse complement strand
AACCCACAAAAAAGGGCGCCCGAAGGCGCCCTGGGTGCGGAGCAGCGTAGCTCAGCGCTTGGCCACCTGGGGCATGTCACGGCGGGCAGCGCCGGTGAACAACTGACGGGGGCGACCAATTTTGTACTCGGGGTCGCCGATCATCTCGTTCAGTTGCGCGATCCAGCCCACGGTACGGGCCAGCGCGAAGATACCGGTGAACAGGTTGACCGGGATGCCGATGGCGCGTTGCACGATGCCGGAGTAGAAGTCCACGTTCGGGTAGAGCTTGCGCTGGACGAAGTAGTCATCTTCCAGGGCGATCTTCTCCAACTGCTTGGCCAGGGCAAACAGCGGGTCCTTCTCCAGACCCAACTCGGACAGCACCTCATTGCAGGTTTCCTGCATCAGCTTGGCGCGCGGGTCGTAGTTCTTGTAGACACGGTGACCAAAGCCCATGAGCTTCACGCCGGAGTTCTTGTCCTTGACCTTCTCCATGAACTCGCCCACCTTGGACACGCCACCCATGGCCTGGATGTCCTCCAGCATGTTCAGGCAGGCCTCATTGGCGCCGCCGTGGGCCGGGCCCCACAGACAAGCCACGCCGGCCGCGATGGCAGCAAACGGGTTGGTGCCCGATGAGCCGCACAAGCGCACGGTGGAGGTGGAGGCGTTTTGCTCGTGGTCGGCGTGCAGAATGAAAATGCGATCGAGCGCGCGCTCGAGCACCGGGCTGACCTTGTAGTCTTCGCAGGGTGTGCCGAACATCATGCGCAGGAAGTTGCCCGAGTAGCTCAACTCGTTGCGCGGGTACATGTAGGGCTGACCGATGCCGTATTTGTAGGCCATCGCCACCAGGGTGGGCAGCTTGGCAATCAGGCGAATGGCCGCGATGTGGCGGTGTTCCGGGTTGTTGATGTCAGTGCTGTCGTGGTAGAAGGCCGAGAGCGCGCCGATCAGGCCGGTCAGCACGGCCATGGGGTGGGCATCACGACGGAAGCCACGCAGGAAGAACTGCATTTGCTCGTTGACCATGGTGTGGTAGGTCACGAGTTTGTGAAAGTCCTGACTCTCTTTTTCGTTGGGTATCTCCCCGTTGAGCAGCAAATAGCAGGTGTCGAGGTAGTCGCAGTTCTGGGCGATCTGCTCGATCGGGTAGCCACGGTACAGCAACTCGCCCTTGTCACCATCGATGTAGGTGATGGCCGACTGGCAAGCGGCGGTGGAGAGGAAACCGGGGTCGTAGGTGAACATGCCGGTTTGGCCGTACAACTTGCGGATGTCGATGACGTCCGGGCCGATGGAGCCGTGGTAGACCGGCATCTCCATGGCGGGGCTACCGTTGCTGAACGATAGGGTGGCTTTGTAGTCGGCGAGTTTCATGGCGATTTCCTAGGTAAAAGGGGCGGGGGATCAGGCTCGCAGCAAGGTGAGAACCTCGAGGGTGTGGGCCTGCGCCAGCGAGCCGTCGGGCTCGCGTCGGCGCAGCAACAGGTCCATCAAGTCGTTGTCGGACAGTTCCATCAGGTCATACAGGCCCTGGGCCTGACCCACCGTGAGTGTGGGGGCGTAGCGGTCAAAAAAGCGTTCGATGAACAAGTCGTTTTCCAGCAAACCGCGTCGGCAGCGCCAACGCAGCTTGCTCAGGCCTCTTTCGTCAAGAGCCTGAGCCGGGTCCAGGGCATCGATACGCTCGTCTCGCATGGTCAGACAGCGCGACGCACCATCATTTCCTTGATCTTGCCGATCGCCTTGGTCGGGTTCAGGCTCTTGGGGCACACGTCCACGCAGTTCATGATGGTGTGACAGCGGAACAGCCGGTACGGGTCTTCCAGGTTGTCCAGACGCTCGCTGGTGGCCTGGTCACGGCTGTCAGCGATGAAACGGTAGGCCTGCAACAGCCCGGCAGGGCCGACAAACTTGTCAGGGTTCCACCAGAACGAGGGGCAGCTGGTCGAGCAACTGGCACACAGAATGCACTCGTACAGACCGTTGAGCTCATCGCGCTCTTCGGGCGACTGCAGGCGCTCTTTTTCCGGCGGCAACGTGTCGTTGACGAGGTAGGGCTTGATCGAGTGGTACTGCTTGAAGAACTGGGTCATGTCGACGATGAGGTCGCGGATGACCGGCAAGCCTGGCAGCGGCTTGAGCACGATGGTGCCCGGGAGGTCGCGCATGTTGGTCAGGCAGGCGAGCCCGTTTTTGCCATTGATGTTCATGGCGTCAGAGCCACACACCCCTTCACGGCAGGAACGGCGAAACGACAAGGAAGGGTCCGCTTGCTTGAGCTTGACCAGGGCGTCGAGCAGCATGCGCTCATGACCATCGAGCTCAATCGAGAGGGTCTGCATGTAGGGCTTGGCGTCCTTGTCAGGGTCGTAGCGATAAATCTGGAACGTGCGTTGCATGGCGGTTCTTTCTTAGAAAGTGCGGACCTTGGGCGGGACGGAGTCCACGCTCAGCGGTTTGAGGGTGACGGGCTTGTAGGTCAGCGAATTGGTGGCGCTGTGCCACAGGCTGTGTTTCATCCAGTTGGCATCGTCACGACCCAGCGGGGCGACCGGATCATCGGCAGGACGCTCGTAGTCATGCACGGTGTGGGCGCCCCGGCATTCCTTGCGAGCAGCGGCCGAGACCATGGTGGCTTGCGCGGATTCGATCAGGTTTTCGACTTCCAGCGCCTCGATGCGCGCGGTGTTGAACACCTTGGAGTGGTCGGCCAGGCCCACGGCGTTGACGCGCTCGCGGAGCTCGGCGATCTTGCGCACGCCCTCGTCCATGCTGGCCTGGGTGCGGAACACGCCGGCGTGTTGCTGCATGGCGGCGCGGATGTCGTTGGCCACCACCTGTGCGTATTCGCCCTTGCTGGCAGACTCCAGGCGCGCCAGTCGAGCCAGGGTTTTGTCAGCGGCATCGGCCGGCAGGGGTTTGTGCGACTTGGTCTTGAGGTTGAAGTCGACGATGTGGTTGCCCGCCGCACGGCCAAACACCAGCAGATCCAGCAGCGAGTTGGTGCCCAGGCGGTTGGCGCCGTGCACCGAGACGCAGGAGCACTCGCCCACCGCGTACAGGCCGTTGATGGGTTCGGCATGGTGGGTCGCCGTCTGCATGACGACCTGGCCGTGGATGTTGGTGGGAATGCCGCCCATCTGGTAGTGGATGGTCGGCACCACGGGGATTGGCTCCTTGGTGATGTCGACGTTGGCAAAGTTGTGGCCAATCTCGTACACCGAGGGCAGGCGCTTCATGATGGTGTCAGCACCCAGGTGGTCGAGTTTGAGCAGGACGTAATCCTTGTTGGGACCGCAGCCTCGGCCTTCCTTGATTTCCTGGTCCATCGAGCGCGACACGAAGTCACGCGGAGCCAGATCCTTCAAGGTTGGCGCATAACGCTCCATGAACCGCTCACCGTTGCTATTGAGCAAAATGGCGCCCTCGCCACGACACCCCTCGGTCAGCAAGACGCCAGCACCAGCTACGCCGGTTGGGTGGAACTGCCAGAACTCCATGTCTTCCAACGGAATGCCCGCGCGTGCCGCCATACCCAGCCCGTCACCGGTGTTGATGAAGGCGTTGGTGGAGGCTGCGAAGATGCGGCCGGCTCCGCCGGTGGCCAACAACACGGTCTTGGCTTCGAGGATGTACAGATCGCCGGTTTCCATCTCAAGCGCGGTCACGCCCACCACGTCGCCGTCGGCGTCGCGGATCAGGTCCAGCGCCATCCACTCGACGAAGAAGCTGGTCTTGGCTTTGACGTTTTGCTGGTAGAGCGTGTGCAGCATGGCATGACCGGTGCGGTCGGCCGCTGCACAGGCGCGCTGCACCGGCTTTTCGCCATAGTTGGCGGTGTGGCCACCAAACGGCCGCTGGTAGATGGTGCCGTCGGGGTTGCGATCAAAGGGCATGCCCATGTGCTCGAGGTCGTACACAACCTTGGGCGCCTCGCGGCACATGAATTCGATGGCGTCCTGGTCGCCGAGCCAGTCGGAGCCCTTGACGGTGTCGTAGAAGTGGTAGTGCCAGTTGTCCTCGGACATGTTGCCCAGAGACGCGCCAATGCCGCCTTGAGCTGCGACGGTGTGCGAGCGGGTGGGGAACACCTTGGACAGCACGGCCACATTGAGCCCGGCACGGGCGAGTTGCAGCGAGGCACGCATGCCGGAGCCGCCGGCGCCGACAATGACGACGTCAAAGCGGCGACGTGCGATGGATGTACTTGACATGTTTTAGAGCCTCCACAGAACCTGAATCGCCCAGCCGCTACAAGCCAGCAGCCAGACGATGGTGAAAATTTGCAGGATCAGACGCAAGCCCACGGGCTTGACGTAGTCCATCCAGATGTCGCGCACACCGACCCACACGTGGTAGGCCAACGCCACCACGATGGCAAAGGTCAGGGCTTTCATCCATTGCGCAGCAAAGATACCGGCCCACAGGTCGTAGCCGATCTCGCCTCGCGAGAACAGCACTTGAACCAGGATGGCGGCGGTGAAGAGCACCATGAGGGCGCCGGTGATGCGTTGCGCGAGCCAGTCACGCAAGCCGTAATGCGCGCCGGTGACGATGCGTTTGGAACCGTAGTTGACGGACATGAGGGGGATCCTTGGTTAGGTGGGGACAGCGCCAGGGGCGAGTCGCTTGGAATCAGTACAGGCCAAAGAGCTTGGCACCCAGCACCAGGGTCAGTCCAATGCTCAGGGCGAGGGTGACGATGGCCGACGATCGGCCGAACTCCTTGCTCACCGCGTGGTGCACATCCATGTAAACGTGGCGCACGCCAGCGATCAGGTGATGCAGGTAAGCCCAGATGAGGCCCAGGGCCACCAGCTTGATGAACCAGCCCGGAAACACCCCCAGTCCGATGTTGAAGGCGGCCTTGAAGCGGGCAAAGGAGTATTCGGAAGACACCGAGGTGCCGAACAGCCAGATGATGAAGGGCAGCATCAGGAACATGATGAAACCGCTGATGCGATGCAGGATCGAGACGATCCCCGCCGCCGGCAACCGGTACGTCGGCAGATCTTTCAGGGCGTTGATGTTGCGGAATTCAGGCCGCTTTTTAGCAAGTTCTGTCATGTGGGGTCTTTCTGGGATGCACCTGCGGCATGAGAACACGCCGTCTGTTAACGCAGGTAGCGCGGAAAATTCTATTGCAACCGAACAACCTGACGTGAGGGTTTCATGTATTTCCCTAATTCAAACTGTTGCGGTAGTGACGGGTGTCGGTTCTGTAGAGCCCGCGACGCCATTCCATCGGGGTGTCATGGTAGGTGAAGGCGATGCGCTCCACACTCAGCAAGGGGGTCGCGCAGGTGACCCCCAGCCACCCGGCCTGCTCGTTATCGGGCTGTACAGCCCTGATTTGCTCGTCCGCACGCACCATGCGCACACCAAATTCGGTTTCAAACAGGGCGTACATGGCGCCCCGGTGGGCCCGAAGGCGCTCCGCGGTGAGGCCTTTGAACGGACCGCCGGGCAGCCACAGGTCTTCCAAAATGGTGGGCACGCCAGAAAAGCTCAGCACGCGTCGCACGTGCAGCACAGGTTCACCGCTTCGCAAACGCAGCGCGCGCGAGACATCGGCACCGGCGCGAACCCGCTTGCAGTCGATGATGGTGCGCTGGGCCGGTTCTTGCCCCGGGGTGTCCCGCCCGTCGGGCACCAGCTTGAGAAAACGGTACTGGACCTGCTCCTCGGCATGGGTGGTCACAAAGGTGCCCTTGCCCTGGCGCCGGGTCAGGAGGTTCTCGGTGGCCAGCTCGTCGATGGCTTTGCGCACCGTGCCCTGGCTGACCCGGTAGCGCCCAGCCAGTTCCATTTCGCTGGGAATGGCCTCGCCCGGTTTCCACTCGCCGGATTGCAGACTTTGCAAAATCAGCCCTTTGATTTGCTGGTACAGCGGGCTGAAAGCGGGCACGGCCGAGAGCGGCGCCCCATCGGCGCCGGCGACAGGTTCGGTCAGGAAGACGGGTGTGGAGGGCATGCGCAAGGTCAAACGGTCAGCGGCTGTCGCGTGATGCGTCAGGTCGGTGTCAACACGCGATCATATCTTCTATAAGACATAAGACAGGTCCCATCAGGGTTTTCGAGGGTAAACTTCGACGTCTGTCGATTGTTTCTTTTCAATACCCACTGGAGTTTTTTCCCATGAGCAAGAAGCCTGTTCGCGTCGCCGTCACCGGTGCCGCCGGTCAAATCGGTTACGCCCTGCTGTTTCGCATTGCCTCCGGCGAAATGTTGGGCAAAGACCAGCCCGTCATCCTGCAATTGCTCGAAATTCCCGACGAAAAGGCCCAAAAAGCGCTCAAGGGCGTGATGATGGAACTCGATGACTGCGCGTTCCCGCTGCTGGCAGGCATGGAAGCCCACGCTGACCCGATGACAGCCTTCAAGGACACCGATTACGCCTTGTTGGTCGGCTCCCGCCCCCGCGGTCCTGGCATGGAGCGCGCTGAGTTGCTGGCCATCAACGGCGCCATCTTCACCGCCCAGGGCAAGGCCCTGAACGCCGTGGCCTCCCGCCATGTCAAAGTGCTGGTGGTGGGCAACCCTGCCAACACCAACGCCTACATCGCCATGAAGTCGGCCCCGAATCTGCCGGCCAAGAACTTCACCGCCATGCTGCGTCTGGACCATAACCGCGCGGCTTCGCAAATCGCCGCCAAGACCGGCAAGGCCGTGGCTGACATCGAAAAACTGTGCGTGTGGGGCAACCACTCGCCCACCATGTACGCCGACTACCGATTCGCCACCATCAAGGGCGAATCCGTCAAGGCCATGATCAATGACCAGGAATGGAACGCCAACGTGTTCCTGCCCACTGTGGGCAAGCGCGGCGCGGCCATCATCGAAGCGCGTGGCCTCTCGTCCGCAGCCTCGGCGGCCAACGCCGCCATCGACCACATGCGTGACTGGGCCCTGGGCACCCACGGCCAGTGGGTCACCATGGGCATTCCGTCCCAAGGCTGGTACGGTATCCCGAAGGACGTCATGTTCGGCTTCCCCGTCACCTGCGAAGGCGGCGAGTACAAAGTGGTCGAAGGCCTGTCGATCGACGAGTTCAGCCAGGCTTGCATCAACAAGACCCTGAAGGAGTTGCAGGACGAGCAGGCGGGCGTCGCTCACCTGGTCTGACAGGACGGCGGCATGACCCATCCACGCGAGGTCCTGCTGGGGGCGCAGGCCGGGGCGGTGAGCCTACCGGTCTGTGACCACTACAGCGGCGTTGAGGTCCGCATGCGCAAAAGCCTGCAGTTGCAGGCCGAGATGCTGCAGGAATTCGGCACTTGCGTGTTTGATGTCACCCTGGATTGCGAAGATGGTGCCCCGGTGGGCGGCGAAGCCGAGCACGCTGCCCTGGTGACCGAACTGGCCCTGCAGGCAGACCCGTCTGCCCGCGTCGCCGTGCGGGTGCATCCGGTTGATCATTCCAGTTTTGAGGCTGACGTCGCGAGCATTGTTGGCCAGGCCGGTGCGCGCTTGCGGCATGTGATGGTGCCCAAAGTCGAGTCGCCAGCCGATGTGGTGGTGGCCGCAGCAGCACTGGACCGCGCGGGTCATCCTGACTTGCCGTTGCATGTGCTGGTGGAGTCACCGGCGGCGGTGCACCGAGCATTCGACATCGCCGCACACCCGCGCGTGCAGTCCATCAGTTTTGGTCTCATGGACTTCGTCTCGGCGCACGCGGGCGCCATCCCGGCCAGTGGCATGGGGGTGGCAGGGCAGTTCACCCACCCGCTGGTGGTGCGCGCCAAACTCGAGATTGCCAGTGCCTGTCATGCGCATGGCAAGGTGCCCTCGCACTGCGTGGTCACCGAGTTCAGCGACACCCAGGCCATGCGCCGGGCCGCTGAGCGCGCAGCACGCGAGTTGGGCTACACGCGCATGTGGAGCATTCACCCGGCGCAAATTCGACCCATCCTCGAAGCCATGGCGCCCGATGCCGAGGCTATCGATCAAGCGAGTGCTATCCTGCTGGCTGCAATAGCCGCCCAGTGGGCACCGATCAGCCACCAAGGGCAGTTGCACGACCGAGCCAGTTACCGGTTTTTCTGGCAAGTGCTGCAGCGCGCCTTTGACACCGGGCGTGTGCTGCCGGCCGAGGTTCGGGCGTTTTTTCAGACATCCTAGGAGACGATGATGATGCGCATGACAAGTCGTTGGTCGGTGTGCAGTCTGCTGTGTCTGGCAGGCTGGGCTGGGGCTCAAACCGGCACCCAGGGTAGCGGCGCTGCAGCCGATACGAACCGAACGCGTGCCAGCAGCAACGTCAAGTCGGCCAACGCGCCCGCCTCCAAACCCCGACGCGAGGCAGCCCGCAAGCCCACTGCCCCCGCGGCGGCGATGTCCACCCCCGCTGAAGTGATGCCAGCGCTTGAGCCAGAGTTGATCGCCTTGGCCGATCAGGTCCATCTGGGTCAGATCGCTTGCGAATTGGGCCAGACGGTGGTGATTACCACGGACGACAAGTCCCCCGGTCGTTTTTTCATGCACCACAAACAGCAGACCTACCACCTCGCGCCGGTGATGTCCCAAACCGGTGCTTTGCGCCTGGAGGACCCACGCAAAGGCGCAGTCTGGATCCAGCTGTCCAACAAATCGATGTTGATGAACAGCCAACTCGGCCAGCGGCTGGCCGATGAATGTCAGAGCCCGGCCCAGGCGGCCGTGGCTCAAGCCATGAAACTGGCGCCACCGGTCCATCTGCTGGAAGGCGGACGGGATGTCGCGCGCCAGTGATTTTTGTATTGCCATCCACAGGAGAGTGACCCATGTTGAAAGCCTACCGTGACCACGTGGCCGAGCGCGCCGCCCTCGGTATTCCCCCGCTGCCGCTGACGGCCCAGCAAGTGGCCGACGTCATCGAACTGATCAAGAATCCACCCCAGGGTGAGGAAGCTTTCTTGCTCGACCTCATCACCCACCGGGTGCCGCCCGGGGTGGACGACGCCGCCAAAGTGAAAGCTTCCTTTCTGTCCGCTGTGGCCCATGGCGATATCTCGGTGGCCCTCATCAGCAAAGCCAAGGCCACCGAGTTGCTCGGCACCATGGTGGGTGGCTACAACGTCAAGCCGTTGATCGATTTGCTCGACCACCCGGAGGTGGCCGGCGTGGCCGCTGAAGGCCTGAAGAAAACCCTGCTGATGTTCGATGCCTTCCACGACGTGTCTGACAAGGCCAAGGCGGGCAACGTCAAGGCCAAGGAAGTGATTCAGAGCTGGGCCGACGCCGAGTGGTTCACCAGCCGTCCCGAAGTGCCCAAGAGCATCACCGTCACCGTGTTCAAGGTGCCCGGCGAAACCAACACCGACGACCTCTCGCCTGCACCCGATGCCTGGAGCCGTCCGGACATTCCGATGCACTACCTGGCCATGCTCAAGAACACCCGTCCCGATGCGGCCTTCAAGCCCGAGGAAGACGGCAAGCGCGGTCCTATCCAGTTCATCGAGGACTTGAAAAAGAAAGGCCATCTGGTCGCCTACGTGGGCGATGTGGTGGGCACAGGGTCTTCTCGCAAATCCGCCACCAACAGCGTGATCTGGGCCACCGGCCAGGACATCCCGTTTGTGCCCAACAAGCGTTTTGGGGGTGTGACGCTGGGTGGCAAGATTGCGCCGATTTTCTACAACACTCAGGAAGACTCCGGCGCATTGCCCATCGAGGTGGACGTCTCCAAGCTCGAGATGGGTGACGTGATCGAGGTGTTGCCCTATGACGGCAAGATCACCAAGGGCGGTCAGACCGTGGTCGAGTTCCAGCTCAAGAGCGAGGTGTTGTTTGACGAGGTGCGTGCGGGGGGGCGTATCAACCTGATCATTGGCCGCAGCCTGACGGGCAAGGCGCGCGAGTTTCTGGGCTTGCCTCCCTCCACCTTGTTCCGCCTGCCCAAGCCCCCGAAGGATTCAGGCAAGGGCTTCACCTTGGCGCAGAAGATGGTCGGCCGTGCCTGCGGTCTGCCGGAAGGCCAGGGCATTCGTCCCGGCACCTACTGCGAACCCAAAATGACGACCGTCGGTTCTCAGGACACCACCGGCCCGATGACGCGCGACGAGCTTAAAGACCTGGCGTGCCTGGGCTTCAGTGCCGACATGGTGATGCAGTCCTTCTGCCACACCGCCGCCTATCCCAAGGCCGTTGACGTGAAGATGCACCACGAGCTCCCCGCATTCATCAGCAACCGCGGTGGTGTGGCCCTGCGCCCCGGGGACGGCGTGATCCACAGCTGGCTCAACCGCCTGTTGTTGCCCGACACCGTGGGCACGGGCGGCGATTCGCACACCCGTTTCCCCATCGGCATCTCCTTCCCTGCGGGTTCCGGTCTGGTGGCGTTTGGTGCCGCCACTGGCGTGATGCCGCTGGACATGCCCGAGTCCGTGCTGGTGCGTTTCAAAGGTCAGATGCAACCCGGCGTCACCCTGCGTGACCTGGTGCATGCCATCCCCTTGTATGCCATCAAGGCCGGTTTGCTCACCGTGGAGAAAAAGGGCAAGAAGAATGTCTTCTCCGGCCGCATTCTGGAGATTGAAGGGTTGCCGGACCTGAAGGTCGAGCAAGCCTTCGAATTGTCGGATGCCTCTGCCGAGCGTTCTGCTGCGGGCTGCACGATCAAGCTCAACCAGGCGCCCGTGGTCGAGTACCTCAAGTCCAACGTGGTGCTCATGAAGAACATGATTGCCAACGGTTACTTGGACAAGCGAACTCTGGAGCGCCGCATCCAGGCGGTCGAGGCCTGGTTGGCCAAGCCCAATTTGCTGGAGGCCGACAAGGATGCCGAGTACGCCGCGGTGATTGACATCAACCTGGCGGACATCAAGGAGCCGATCGTCTGCTGCCCGAATGACCCGGATGATGCCAAGTTCATGAGCGAAGTGGCCGGCACCAAGATCGACGAGGCCTTCATCGGCTCATGCATGACCAACATTGGCCACTTCCGTGCTGCTTCCAAGGTGCTGGGTGGCGCGCGTGACATCCCGGTCAAGCTGTGGGTGGCCCCGCCCACCAAGATGGACGAGAGCGAGTTGATCAAGGAAGGCCATTACGCCACCTTCGGCGCGGCCGGTGCCCGCACCGAAATGCCCGGCTGTTCCCTGTGCATGGGCAACCAGGCGCAGGTGCGTGAAGGGGCCACGGTCGTCTCCACCTCTACCCGCAACTTCCCCAACCGTCTGGGCAAGAACACCAACGTGTTCCTGACCTCGGCAGAACTGGCGGCGGTGTGCTCCAAGCTGGGCAAAATCCCCACCGTGGCCGAGTACCTCGAGGCGGTGGGCATCATCAACCAGGACGCGGCCAATGTGTACAAGTACATGAACTTCGACCAGATCGAAGAGTACGCGGAGACGGCCAAAGGCGTGACGGTCTGAGCGCAAAGCCTTGATCGGTGTTCCCTGAGGAGCGCTGACCGATGAACGGCCCGGCAGCGATGTCGGGTCGTTTTTTTGAATGTGACTCTTGCCAGGATCACCATGAACGACAGCGACCTGCCTTCACTGACACCGACCCGCCCGGGGCTTTACCGCCATTACAAGGGTGGCCTGTATGAGGTGATCGACACCGCGCGCCACAGCGAAACGCTCGAACCCATGACGGTGTATCGCGCGCTGTATGGTGAGCGTGGGTTGTGGGTGCGGCCAGCGGCGATGTTTGCCCAGACCGTGGAGATCGAGGGCGTGCAACGCCCCCGGTTCGAGTGGGTGCAGGAGGCCTGAGCGCCGACCTGCACACGGCTCGTCAGGACAGTTACATCAGCAGGTGTTCGCCCGCGTTGTCCCCGCCCAGGATGACGTAGTTCACTTTGCGGATATCCATCAGCTTGGTGCCGCCGGCATACGAAATCGAGCTTTGCACGTCTTCTTGCATCTCACGCAGCGTGTCGGCCAAGGTGCCCTTGATGGGCTCGAGAATGCGTTTGCCTTCCACGTGCTTGTACTCACCCTTGTTGAAGTCCGAGGCCGAGCCGTAGTATTCCTTGAACAGCTCGCCGTCGACTTCCACCGTCTTGCCGGGTGACTCCTCATGGCCGGCAAACAGCGAGCCGATCATCACCATGGTGGCACCAAAGCGCACGCTCTTGGCGATGTCGCCATGACTGCGAATACCGCCATCGGCGATGATGGGCTTGGTGGCCACGCGGGCACACCACTTGAGCGCTGACAGTTGCCAGCCGCCGGTGCCAAAACCGGTTTTCAGCTTGGTGATGCAGACCTTGCCCGGACCCACGCCCACCTTGGTGGCATCGGCGCCCCAGTTTTCCAGGTCAATCACAGCTTCGGGCGTGGCCACGTTGCCCGCAATCACGAAAGCCGAGGGCATTTTTTCCTTGATGTAGCCGATCATCTTGCGCACGCTGTCGGCGTGGCCGTGGGCAATGTCGATGGTGATGTAGTCGGGCGTGAGGCCTGCGGCAATCAACTGGTCCACGGTGTCGTAGTCGGGTTGCTTCACCCCCAGAGAGATGGAGGCGTAGACACCCTTGCGCTTCATCTCGCGCACAAAGGCCACGTTGTCGAGGTCGAAGCGGTGCATGACATAGAAGTAGCCATGACGCGCCAGGTATTCACAGATCGACTCGTTGACCACCGTCTTCATGTTGGCCGGCACCACGGGCAGGCGGAAGCTGTGGGCGCCTAAGGTGACGCTGGTATCGCACGCTGAGCGGCTTTCCACGCGGCATTTGCGCGGCAGCAGCAGGATGTTGTCGTAGTCGAAAATTTCCATGGTGTCCAAGCTCCAGTAAAACACACACTGTTGTGGATGAGCGCTTGGCCTGGCCGGTTTTTTGGAAATAAAAAACCGGGCGCAAGAATCTTGGGCCCGGTGGCTGATTCTATCAGCGTGAACCGGGTTTGGGTCGCCGGATGTGCCCGCAACCCTACAATCGCGAGCATGACACCCTGGCCTGCGCACGACGACCCCTTTGCACCCCCAAGCAGGCCCGACAGCGGGGAATCTGACGGGGCGCGCCCCGACTCAGAAGCCTCGCCCCTCTTGCGCGGGCTCAACCCCGAACAAAGCGCGGCAGTTCTCCTGCCGCCCGAGCACGCGCTCATCCTGGCCGGTGCGGGCTCGGGCAAGACCCGGGTGCTGACGACCCGCATCGCCTGGCTGTTACAGACCGGACAAATCAGCCCCGGGGGGCTGTTGGCCGTGACCTTCACCAACAAGGCTGCGCGTGAAATGCTCACCCGCCTGTCGGCCTTGCTGCCGCTGAATGTGCGGGGCATGTGGATCGGCACCTTCCACGGCCTGTGCAACCGCCTGTTGCGCGCGCACTGGAAGCTCGCGCAATTGCCGCAAACCTTTCAGATTCTGGACACCCAGGATCAGCTCTCGGCCATCAAGCGCCTGTGCAAACAGCTCAACATCGACGAAGAGCGCTTTCCGCCGAAGCAGACCCAGTGGTTCATCAATGACTGCAAGGAAGAGGGACTGCGCCCCCACGCCGTGGAGGCGCGGGACGCCGACACGCGGCGCAAGGTGGACATCTATGAACACTACGAGGCGCAATGCCAGCGCGAGGGCGTGGTGGATTTCGCCGAGTTGATGCTGCGCTCGTATGAGTTGTTGCGCGACAACGACCCGGTGCGCGAGCATTACCAGCGCCGCTTCAGGCATGTGCTGATCGACGAGTTTCAAGACACCAACCGGCTGCAATACGCCTGGATCAAGCAACTCTGCGGATCGCATTCGTCCGTGTTCGCGGTGGGTGATGATGACCAAAGCATCTACGCCTTCCGCGGGGCGCGTGTGGGCAACATGGCCGATTTCGTGCGTGAATTTCAGGTGCGTCACCAGATCAAGCTCGAGCAGAACTACCGAAGCTGCGGCGCCATTCTGGATACCGCCAACGAACTCATCAGCCACAACCGCAACCGCCTGGGCAAAAACCTTCGGACCGACCAGGGAGCGGGCGAGCCGGTGCGCGTGGTGGAGTCGCCCAGCGATTTCGCCGAAGCGCAATGGATGGTCGAAGAGGTCAAGCAACTGCTGCGCGAGGGGCGGGAGGGTGATGGTCACCAGGGCGTGTCGCAGCGCAGCGAAGTGGCCTTGCTCTACCGCAGCAACGCACAAAGCCGGGTGCTCGAAACGGCGCTCTTCAATGCCGGGCTGCCCTACCGGGTGTATGGAGGCTTGCGGTTTTTTGAGCGCGCCGAAATCAAGCATGCCCTGGCCTATTTGCGCCTGCTTGAGAACCCGAATGACGACACCAGTTTTTTGCGGGTGGTGAATTTCCCGCCGCGCGGCATTGGCGCGCGCAGCATCGAGCAGTTGCAAGACGCCGCACGAGCGGCAGTCACGTCACTGCACGACGCCGTGCCGCAGGTGACGGGTAAGCCGGGCGTCACCCTCAGCGCCTTTGTTGCCAAGATCGACACCATGCGCGCCCAGACGCAGGGGTTGAACCTGCGCGAAATCATCGAATTGATGTTGGCGGAAAGCGGTTTGATCGAACACTTCCGTGCCGAGCGTGAGGGGGCCGATCGGGTGGAAAACCTGGAAGAACTGGTCAACGCCGCCGAGAGCTTTGTGATGCAGGAAGGGTTTGGCCGCGATGCGGTGGCGAGGCCGCAAGACGCGCCAGCGCTGGCCTCGGCAAGCGAGTCGGGCGCCGAGGCGGCGATCGAACCGGCCAACCTTCAATCCCTCATGACCAACCAGGACACCGGCGAAACGCTCTCGCCGCTGGTGGCGTTTCTCACCCATGCAGCCCTCGAAGCGGGTGACAACCAGGCGCAGGCCGGGCAAGACGCCATTCAGCTCATGACGGTGCATGCCGCCAAAGGGCTGGAGTTTGACTGTGTGTTCATCACCGGTCTGGAGGAGGGCTTGTTTCCGCATGAAAACTCCCTCAGCAGTGCCGATGGTCTGGAGGAAGAGCGGCGTCTGATGTATGTGGCCGTCACGCGGGCGCGTCGTCGCCTCTACCTCAGCTATTCACAGACCCGCATGCTGCACGGACAGACACGCTACAACATTCGCAGCCGTTTCTTTGACGAAATGCCCGAGCACACGCTCAAATGGCTCAGCCCCAAAGCCGGCTTGCCCGCGCAGCGGTGGGGCGCTGACGGTGGCTTCGAGCGACGGGGTGAGCGCGCAGGCGGTTGGCAGGAGTGGGCCGGCACCCCCAACGCCTCCTCAGCGGGCAGGGGTGGCAGCATGGCCAGTGCTCCGGTGCCCACCCGCACACAGGCGGCCGCTGAAGGGCCCAACGCCTGGGTACGCTCGGGTATGCAGGTGTTTCACACCAAGTTTGGTGAAGGCACGGTGCTGGCGCTGGAGGGCAGCGGCGAGGACGCACGTGCGCAGGTCAATTTTCCACGCCATGGGGTGAAATGGCTGGCGTTGTCCGTGGCCAAACTCACCCCGGTGTGACCCGGTTTGCTTGGCCGCTCAGCGGTTCACCACGCGCGTGGGATCGCTGCTGCAAGTCGGCGCGTCTTACGCCAGGATGGGGTCGTTCACAAAGCTGTCGCGAAACGTGAAGTAGCTGGAGGTGAAGAACATGGCTGCGCTCAGCAGCATGAGGGGGAGCAGCAACACCGAGGCGATCTCGGCGCTGTCAGCCAGGGTGGCCACCAGCAAGATGCCCATGGACAGGGCACCGAGCAAGCCAAACCAGGTCAGCAGGTACACGCCCATGGCGCGCCAGTTGCCCAAGCAGGCCACGAGACTGAAAAAAATGCTTTTGACGGCAGGCTGGCTGTGCCAATGCACCAGGGCCGGTGCATGCCAAAACAGGGCCGACAGCGGCAGATAAAGCAGGGTGGACACCCACATCGCCGTCTGGAAACCGCTATCCAGCACGGTCTCTTGTGTAAACGTGCCGCCCACCAGGTACAGCCGAGCGAAGGTGCCCCCGTCAAACAGACTCGACAGACCCATGATGCCCAGAAAGCCAACCGCGTACAGCATGCCGAGGATCAACATCTCGCGTTTGCGTTGTTGCCCTGCCCGCAGCGCGCTCACCAGCACCGTGGGCAGGGGTAACTTCCCCAGGCTGGCTTCACGAGCGGCCGCCATCAGGCCCAGCGTGGAGGCGGGCAACAACATCAATGCCAGCACGCTACCCAGCATGGGCAGCAAGGCCGAGAGCGACATCACCGCCATGAACATGAAAAAAAGGCCCGACATCGCAATAGGCTGGCGCCAGAATGTCTGAATGCCTTGACGCACCCACAGCACGCCGGTCTTGGCTGGAACGATGTTGAGTTTCATGGTGTGTGGTGTGTCGGGCTTACAGCGTCCAAGGTGCTTGGATGCGCTGCCGCAGCACCCGCTCGAAGTGTGTCGGATCGTGCGCCTTGAGCAAGTTGGCTTCGCGCGGCAGATGATAGTCCCACAGGCGTGAAATCCAAAAGCGCAAGGCCCCGGCACGCAGCATGGGGTTGAGCAAGTGCCGCTCGGCGTACTCCAGCGCACGCACCGATTGGTAGGCGCTCAGGAACGCCTGCACCCGCTCGGGGTCGAACGCGCCAGTTTGCAGGTCGATGCACCAGTCATTGAGGCACACCGCCACATCGAACAGCCAGGTATCCACGCCAGCAAAGTAAAAATCGAAGAAACCGGTGAGTTCCTCGCCTTCGAACATCACGTTGTCGCGAAACAGGTCGGCGTGGATGGGGCCACGCGGCAGGGCGGCGTAAAGACTGTCTGAGGCGATATGCAACTGCAACGCCAGTTCGCTTTGCAGCAGGGCGGCTTGCTCGGCATTCAGGTAGGGCAGCACCACGGGCGTGGTGTCGCTCCACCAGGACAGTCCTCGCAGGTTGGGTTGCTCGCGCTCGAACCCCCTCCCAGCCAGGTGCATGCGCGCCAGCGTGGCCCCCACCGTGTGGCAGTGTTTGGGTCTTGGCGCCAACTCGCTGCCGCCGCGCAGTCGGTTCACCACTGACGCTGGCTTGCCTTGCACGGTCAGCACGATATCGCCCTGTCGGTCGGCCACCGGATCGGGCACCGGGATGCCCTGGCTGGCCAGGTGCTTCATCAGGTACAGATAAAACGGCAACTGTGCGTGGCTGAGCCGCTCAAACAGGGTCAGCACATACTCGCCCTGGTCGGTGGTGAGGAAGTAGTTGGTGTTCTCGATACCGCCCTGAATGCCTTGCAGGGACTGCACGTCGCCCAGTTGGAGTTCGTGGGCCAGCGTCTGGGCCTCGTCTGCGGTCACTTCGGTGTAAACGGCCATGCGGGAATTGTAGGGCCCCAGGCTCACAGCCCTGCCCGGCTCAGGGCACAATCCTGGGATGAGTCAAGATACCCTGTTGCTGGTGGATGGGTCCAGCTATTTGTACCGGGCCTTCCACGCCATGCCCGACCTGCGTGCGGTGCCCGGTGACCCGGCCAGTGCAGCCACGGGTGCCATTCGCGGCATGATCAACATGATGCAGAGCCTGCGCCGTGAGGTGCCCGCCACCTATGTGGCCTGCGTGTTTGACGCCAAAGGACCGACCTTTCGCGACACGCTGTATCCCGAGTACAAGGCACACCGCTCGCCCATGCCGGACGATTTGCGCAGCCAGATCGAACCGATCCACGAAGTGGTGCGTCTGATGGGCTGGACGGTGCTTGATGTGCCCGGCGTTGAGGCCGATGACGTGATTGGCACCCTGGCGGTGACCGCGGCACGCCAGGGCATCGAGGTGGTGGTCTCCAGCGGTGACAAAGACTTGAGTCAACTGGTCAACGAGCACATCACCATCATCGACACCATGAATGGCAAGCGCCGGGATGTAGCGGGCGTCACCACCGAATTTGGCGTGCCGCCCGCGCTGATGGTCGATTATCAGACGCTGGTGGGCGACGCTGTGGACAACGTGCCCGGGGTGGAGAAGGTGGGCCCCAAGACCGCGGCCAAATGGCTGGTCGAATTCGGCTCCCTGGAGGCCTTGGTGGCGCGCGCCGGCGAGATCAAGGGGGTGGCAGGCGAGAACCTGCGCAAGGCGCTCGACTGGCTGCCCATGGCACGACAGCTGCTCACCATCAAGACCGACTGCGACCTGAACGGGTACGTGCCGGACCTGCCCTCCCTGCGGTCGCTGGTCTGGAAAGACACCGACCCCGAGGCGCTCAAGCAGTTCTACCTGCAGTACGGGTTCAAGAGCCTGGCCAAGGCTTTGGAAGAGCCCAGCAATGTTGCACGCGGAGGCACCTCGGCTGGCACAACGCCCGGGCCGGCAGGCACCTCATGGTCGGGCGATTTGTTTGACGCACCCGCCGGAACTTCACAAGCCCAGGGGCGCGACTACACCACGGTGCTTGATTGGGCCACATTCGACCGCTGGCTGGAGCGCATCCGTTCGTCTGGGTTGACGGCACTCGACACCGAGACCACTTCGCTCGATGAGATGCAGGCGCAGATCGTGGGCATCTCGTTGTCGGTGCAGCCCGGCGAGGCGGCCTACATTCCTCTGGCCCATGCCGGTCCGGATGCCCCAGAGCAATTGCCGTTGAGCGAGGTGCTCGAGCGCTTGCGTCCCTGGCTGGAAGACCCGAACGCCCACAAGCTGGGGCAGCATGTCAAGTACGACCGCCACGTGTTGGCCAACCACGGCATCGAGGTGCGTGGCTATGTGCACGACACCATGCTGCAAAGCTATGTGCTGGAGGTGCATCGTCCCCATGGGCTGGCCAGCCTGGCCGAGCGTCATGTGGGCCGCAGCGGCCTGAGTTACGAGGACCTGTGTGGCAAGGGCGCGCACCAGATTTCTTTCAGCCAGGTCGATGTGGCGCGCGCCACGCAGTACTCCTGTGAAGACGCTGACATGACACTGGATGTGCACGGCGTGCTGTGGCCGCGCTTGCAAGCCGATGATCGTTTGCGCGCGGTGTATGAGTTGGAAATCGCCAGCTCCGAGGCCCTGTACCGCATTGAGCGTCAGGGGGTGCTGATCGATGCGGCCACCCTGGCCGCACAAAGTGCCGAACTGGGGCAGCGCATTTTGAAACTGGAGCAGGAAGCCCATGAGATTGCTGGCAAACCCTTCAACCTGAGTTCTCCCAAGCAGATCGGTGAAATTTTCTTTAATCAACTCGGCTTGCCGGTGGTGAAAAAAACGGCGACTGGGGCACCGAGCACGGACGAAGAAGTGCTGGAGAAACTGGCCGAGGACTACCCCTTGCCCGCCAAGATCCTGGAGCACCGGGGACTCACCAAACTCAAAGGCACCTATACCGACAAACTCGCGGGCATGGCGCATCCCCGCACAGGGCGGGTGCACACGCATTACGCGCAAGCCGTCGCGGTGACGGGACGCTTGTCCAGCAACGACCCGAATTTGCAGAATATCCCGATCCGCACCCCCGAGGGACGACGGGTGCGAGAGGCCTTCGTGGCACCCGAAGGCTGGTGCATTGCCAGTGCCGACTACAGCCAGATTGAGTTGCGCATCATGGCGCATCTGAGCGAAGACGAGGCCCTCCTGCGTGCCTTTCATGAGGGGCTGGACGTGCACCGCGCCACGGCGGCTGAGGTGTTTGGCTTGCGGCCGGATGAGGTCAGCAGTGAGCAACGCCGCTATGCCAAAGTGATCAACTTCGGCCTGATTTATGGCATGAGCGCCTTTGGTCTGGCCAAAGCCCTGGGTATCGACAACACCGCCGCGCGCAACTACATCGACCGTTATTTTCAGCGCTTTGCCGGGGTGCGTCGCTACATGGACGAGACGCGACAATTGGCCAAATCGCGCGGGTATGTGGAAACGGTGATGGGGCGGCGCTTGTACCTGCCCGAAATCAACTCTCCCAATGGCCCGCGACGTGCCGGCGCCGAGCGCGCCGCCATCAACGCACCCATGCAGGGCACGGCTGCGGACCTGATCAAATTGAGCATGGTGCAGGTGCAGCAGATGATTGACCGACAGCAACGGCGCAGTCGCATCATCATGCAGGTGCACGATGAACTGGTCTTTGAAGTGCCCGAGGATGAGATCGACTGGCTGCGCCAGGAGGTGCCCGCCTGTATGGCGCAAGTGGCTGTACTCAAGGTGCCGCTGCTGGCCGAGGTGGGCGTGGGGCGCAACTGGGATGAGGCCCATTGAATGCGATGCACAACCCTTTCACGTCGCTGCCCTGGCGTCAGTGCCTTGCCAGTCTGGATGGTTGGTGGGGATGTGCTGCGCGACAGGCGGTGCCTGTCCCATCTGAGATGATCGCGACATGACTTTGTTGGCCATTGTGTTGGGAACGCTGGCTTGCGGCCTGGGGAGTGTGCTGCTCGCGGCCGTGTTGGCCTATGGGCTGCTGTCGCGCTACACCCAGCACATGCTGAGCCTGGCAGCCGGGGCCTTGCTGGCAACGTCGTTCATGCACCTGTTGCCAGAAGCGTTTGAATCGGGCGCGCCGCCGCAACAACTGTTTCTTACCTTGCTGATGTGTGTGGTGTTTTTCTTTTTGCTCGACAAGGCTGAGCTGTGGCACCACGGGCATGAGCATGCGCATGGGCACTCGCACGAGCATGCCCATGAACATTCACCGCCAAACCCTCACGTCCACCAGCACTCGCACAACGCACTGTCCCAGCACTCCACCGCGGCGCACGCCCATGCACACCACGGATCCGGGGGGTGGGCGGTGTTACTGGGGGACAGTGTGCATGCCTTTGGCGATGGGGTTTTGGTGGCAGGCGCCTTCATGGCCGACTTGCGTCTGGGCTTGGCGGCCACGCTGGCTGTTCTTGTGCACGAAGTGCCGCACCACATCGGGGACCTGGTGGTCTTGCGTCAAGGCACGGCCTCGCCCCGCCACGCGGTCATCAAGTTGCTGATGACGGGTGCCGTGACGGTACTGGGGGGGTTACTGGGCTTCAGCTTGATTGTCGGGCACGAGTCGTGGCTGCCGTATTTGCTCACGGCCGCCAGTGGCAGTTACATCTATGTGGCACTGGCCGACCTGATTCCGCAGTTGCAACGCCGGCTGGACGCGCGCGCTACGCTGTCACAAATTGTCTGGTTGTTTGCCGGCATGGTGATGGTGACGCTGGCAACCCATTTGCTGCATTGAGCTTGAGCCACTCAGCTCAGCCTTGGGCAGGGTGAGCGCAGTGATCACCCTGGATCCAGGCGTTCAACCCTGGGCGCACGGCAGACCGGGTGTCGTACACCATTCGCTCCAGCTGCCCGCATACAAGCCGGCTCGACCGAGTCCGGCAATTTCCATCGCCAAGATGTTGGGCACGGCAGAAACGCCACTGCCACAGTGATGCACCACGCTGGCCGCCGTGCGCTCGCCCAGCAGTTGTTCGAACTCCTGGCGCAGCACAGCCGCGGACTTGAACTTGCCGGTCTCGGTTAGGTTGTGGCCATAGGGGCGATTGAGCGCCCCCGGAATATGCCCTGCCACCGGGTCCAGCGGTTCGGTTTCACCGCGAAAACGCGGGGTCGCGCGTGCATCGATCAAGGTTTGCGCGGCGGCGTCTTGCAGATGAGCCGCCACGTCTGCCGTCTGCACCAGTCGGGCCAGCGGTGCCCGTAGGCTGAAGTGGCGCGGCGAAGGGGCGGGCTCACTGCCGCTGCTGACAGCGCCACCCTCGGCCACCCAGGCTTGCAAGCCTCCATCCAGCACAGCCACGGCTTCATGGCCGCACCACTTGAGCATCCACCACAGGCGACCGCAGTAGTTCATGCCGTTGCGGTCGTAGACGACCACTTGGGTTGCATCATCCACGCCCTGGCTCGACAGCCAGGCGGCAAAGCGTTCACGACGAGGCAGGGGATGACGTCCGCCATTGATGGCTTCGCGCGGGTCCTTGGCGCTGAGCACCCGGTTGATATCCGCGTGCAAGGCCCCAGCCAGGTGGGTTTCGAGGTAGGTGGCATTGCCTTGCTCAGGGCGCATCAGATCGAAGCTGACATCGAACACGCGCACGTTGGCGCCGCTTTGCAGCAGTGCCTTCAACTCGGCAGGCTGAATGAGGGTGGTGTGCATCACAGGTCCAGTCGTTGGCGGTACCACTCGTGGAAGTGCTGCATGCCGTCTTCCATTGGGCTTTGGTAGGGGCCAACCTCATTGTCACCGCGCTGCAACAGGGCCCAGCGGCCTGCGTCCATGCGCTCGGCAATTTCATCGTCCTCGACGCAGGTCTCCATGTAGGCGGCTTGCTGCGCTTGGACGAATTCGCGTTCAAACGCGACAATTTCTTCGGGGTAGTAAAACTCCACCATGTTGAGTGTCTTGCGTGGACCCATGGGGTGCAGCGTGGACACCGTCATCACATGCGGGTACCACTCGACCATGATGTGCGGGTAGTAAGTGAGCCAAATGGCGCCTTGTTGCGGCACTTCGCCGCCCCGGTACGCCATCAGCGCTTTTTGCCAGCGGTCGTAGACCGGACTGCCCGACTTGCCCAGACGGTTGGCCACGCCCACCGTTTGGACCGAGTATTCGCGGCTGAACTCCCAGCTCAGGTCGTCACAGGCAACAAACTGGCCCAGCCCGGGGTGGAAAGGGCCGACGTGGTAGTCCTCAAGGTAGACCTCGATGAAAGTTTTCCAGTTGTAGTTGCACTCGTGCATCTCCACTCTGTCCAGTGCGTAACCGGTGAAATCCAGCTGAGCACGCGGACCCATGCCGGCCAGTTGGGCCGCGATGTCCACACCGTTGTCCTCAAACAGCAAGCCGTTCCATTCCCGCAGGGCATAGTTGTTGAGGTTCAGGCAGGGGTCCTGGGAAAAGTGCGGTGCGCCCAACAATTGCCCCGAGCTGGAGTACGTCCAGCGGTGCAATGGGCACACGATGTTGCCGGTGCCTCCGCCCGCC
This sequence comes from Betaproteobacteria bacterium, assembly GCA_009923505.1. Classification (GTDB taxonomy): domain Bacteria; phylum Pseudomonadota; class Gammaproteobacteria; order Burkholderiales; family Burkholderiaceae_C; genus Limnohabitans. The sequence goes on along the minus strand of RFTK01000044.1, from coordinate 454 downwards.
TGGCCGAGCTGGCCACGGCCCTTGAGCATGACGGCTTGTCGGTGGCGGCAGATGTTGGAGATCAGCTCCACCCCTTGGGGGGTGTGAACCAGGGCCCGTCCCTCATGCTCGTGAGGCAAGGCGTAGTAGTCGCCCACTTCTGGAACGGCCAGCCGATGACCGACGTAGCGGGGCCCCGTTTGGAAAAGTTGTGCGATCTCCCGGTGGTACAGGGCCTCGTCGAAATAACTCGAGACCGGGAGTTGGCTGGTGGCCTGCTGCAGTTGAAGACTTAAATCAGACATGGGTGACCTGACCTAAAGACTCCCCACAGGGAGATACAGATAAAAAAACCGGCACCTGAGGTCCGGAGGAGGGCTGCGACAAGCGTCGCAGGGAGGAGGATTGTACCCGGGGTCTGATAGGGCTCAAGGGCTGCAGGGCATAAAATGCCCAGTTGCGTCAAATTTTTACC
>RFTK01000043.1 GCA_009923505.1 Betaproteobacteria bacterium | reverse complement strand
CCAAGGTGTTTGCGGCCGGTGACATGCGCCGCGGCCAGTCGCTGGTGGTCTGGGCCATCCGTGAGGGACGCCAGGCCGCCCGTGCGGTGGATGAGTTCCTGATGGGATCCACCGTCCTGCCTCGCTGAGTGGTGTGGGGCGGAAGGAGGACGCTGCGGCCGAGGTTCAGGGAACCTGCCCGCCACGTGCTCCGAACCACGCACAGCCAGGCTTTACAATGAGCACTTATGATTTAAAAGCCGGTCATCCCGGCTTTTTTGTCTTTCATGTCCACAGACACCACCCCACTTGTCGAACTGCGTGACCTGCAATTTGGTTACAACGACCGTCTGATTCTGGACGGGGTGAGCCTGTGCGTGCCGCGTGGCAAGGTCACCGCGCTGATGGGCGCATCGGGCGGTGGCAAGACCACGGTGCTGCGCCTGATGGGGGGGCAGGTCCGTGCACAGTCGGGGCAGGTGCTGTTTGACGGGCAGGATGTGGGGAGCTTGAAGCAGGAGGGTCTGTATGCCCTGCGTCGCCGCATGGGCATGCTGTTCCAGTTTGGGGCCCTGTTCACCGACCTGAATGTGTTTGACAACGTGGCCTTTCCCTTGCGCGAGCACACCGATTTGGATGAAGCCCTGATTCGCGACATTGTCCTGATGAAACTCGAGGCCGTGGGCCTGCGTGGTGCGCGTGATCTCAAGCCGAGCGAGGTCTCGGGGGGCATGGCACGTCGCGTGGCACTGGCCCGCGCGATTGCCCTCGACCCTGAGTTGGTCATGTACGACGAACCCTTTGCGGGGCTGGATCCGATTTCTCTGGGAACGGCGGCGCGCTTGATCCGCCAACTCAACGACAGTTTGGGTCTCACCAGCGTGGTGGTCTCGCACGACCTGGACGAAACTTTTCACATTGCCGACCAGGTCATCATTCTGGCCAATGGTCGTGTGGCAGCGCAGGGCACGCCCCAGCAAGTGCGCGCCAGCCAAGATCCCCTGGTGCATCAATTCGTCTCAGCCGCCCCTGAAGGTCCGGTGCGCTTTCATTTCCCGGCCGCTTCGGTGGAAGAAGACTTCGGTTTGAGGCCGGTTGCCGGAGACCGTCGATGAAATGGCTCGCCGATCTGGGCCTGGCCACCCGCCAGCAATTGGCCGACATGGGCCATGCAGCGCGTCTCTTTGCCCGTCTGGTGTGGCTGATCGGACCCACCCTGCGTCGCTTTGGCTTGGTGCGGGACCAGATGCACTTTCTGGGCAATTATTCGCTGGCCATCATTTCGGTGTCGGGCTTGTTTGTGGGCTTTGTCTTGGGCCTGCAAGGCTACTACACCCTGCAGCGGTATGGCTCTTCCTCCGCGCTGGGATTGCTGGTGGCCTTGAGCCTGGTGCGTGAGCTGGGACCTGTGGTGACCGCACTGCTCTTTGCGGGTCGCGCGGGCACATCGCTCACAGCGGAGATTGGGCTCATGAAGGCCGGCGAACAACTCAGCGCCATGGACCTGATGGCGGTGGACCCACTTCGCCGGATCCTGGCGCCACGCTTTCTGGCGGGCCTGCTGACCATGCCCATCCTGGCTGCGGTGTTCAGTGCGGTCGGTATCCTGGGTGGTTGGGTCGTGGGCGTGGTGATGATCGGGGTGGACCCGGGTTCGTTCTGGGGACAAATGCAAGGCGGGGTCGACGTCTGGAAGGACGTGGGCAATGGTGTGGTCAAGAGCCTGGTGTTTGGCGTGACGGTGACCTTCGTGGCGCTGTTGCAAGGGTATGAGGCGCAACCGACACCCGAGGGCGTGTCGCGTGCGACCACCCGGACCGTGGTGGTGGCGTCGCTGGCGGTGCTGGGTCTGGACTTCCTGCTCACCGCGTTGATGTTCAGTATTTGAAGGGGGACGTGATGCAACGATCCAAGAATGATGTGTGGGTGGGCTTGCTGGTGCTGATCGGTGCCGTGGCCTTGCTGTTTTTGGCCCTGCAGTCGGCCAACCTGCTGAGCCTCAACATGCAGTCAACCTACCGTGTCACGGCGCGCTTTGACAACATCGGCGGGCTCAAGCGTCAGGCGGCCGTCAAAAGTGCCGGCGTGGTGGTGGGCCGAGTGGACGGGATTGCCTTTGACGACAAGACCTTCCAGGCCACGGTCATCCTGGCGCTGGAAAAGCGCTATGCCTTTCCCAAGGACAGTTCGCTGAAAATTCTCACCAGCGGCTTGCTGGGGGAGCAGTACATTGGTATCGAAGCCGGCGCCGGGGAAACCAACCTGGCCGACGGCGACCGGGTGCAGCAAACGCAATCCGCCATGGTGCTGGAGTCCTTGATCAGCCAGTTCCTTTACAACAAAGCGGCCGATACCCCGACCACAAACAAACCATGAGTACCCACTTTTTCTCTTCTCTTGTCAGGTGGCTGGTGCTGGCCACTGTGCTCGGTTTGGTCGGTTGCGCCAGCGGCCCTAACGCAGTGGCCCGTGATCCGCTGGAGCCCCTGAACCGCAGCATTTACGGTTTCAACGAAGCACTGGACAGCTCCGTCATTCGCCCCGTGGCGCGCACCTACCAAGAGGTCACACCGTCGACCATTCGCACCGGCATCGGCAACTTCTTTGCCAACCTGGCCGACGTGTGGTCCACCCTCAACAACGCCCTGCAACTCAAGCCCGCGCAAACCTTGGAAACGGGTGCCCGCGTGGTGGTCAACTCGGTGGTGGGGATCTTGGGGGTCTTTGATGTGGCCACCTCCCTGAAGCTGGAACGCCATCCTGAAGACTTCGGTCAGACCCTGGGCTACTGGGGCGTGCCCAGCGGTCCGTATGTGGTGCTGCCCTTGCTGGGTCCTTCGACCTTGCGTGATGGGGCCAGCCTGCCCGTTGACACCAAGGGCAACCTGGTGCGCCACCTTGAAGAGGTGCCCGCACGCAACACGCTCACGGTCATCAACTTGGTGGACAAGCGTGCGCGTTTATTGAAAGCCACGGATCAAGTGGATGCGATGGCGATCGACAAGTACACCTTTGTGCGGGATGTCTTCCTGCAAAAGCGCTTGTCCGATGTCTGGGATGGCAACCCGCCCGACCGATCAGGTGCCGACCCGGCTGCAGGAACTGAGGGACAATCCAAACCATGATGTCTCCCAACAGCCCTTGCCGCTCCACAAGGCCCGCGCGCCCTGATCACCAGGGGGTTGTGGCATGGCAAGGCACGCCGGCGAATGTCCTGCGACGAGCTTGGCTGCTGGCGCTTGCGAGCTGGATGCTCCTGGGGGCAGCCTTGCTGAGTCCGACCGCGGCTCGGGCGGCCGACGAGGCTGCCGACGCTTTTGTGCGACGCTTGTCCGCCGAGTTGCTCGAGGTGGTGAAAAACGACCGCAGCCTGAAGACGGGTGACGTGCAGCGCATCGCTGCCGTGGTCGATGCGCGGGTCATGCCCCATCTGAATTTCCGCCGCATGACAGCGTCGGCCGTGGGCCCGGCCTGGCGTCAGGCAACACCGGAGCAACAAGCCCGTCTGCAAGACGAATTCAAGGCCTTGCTGGTCCGCACCTATGCGGGGGCCTTGGGCCAGGTCAAGGACCAGACCATCCAGGTCAAGCCGTTGCGAGCAGCCGCTGACGAGACAGAGGTGCTGGTGCGCTCCGAAATTCGAGGCGGCCCCGAGCCCATCCAACTCGATTACCGGCTCGAAAAAACGCCGGGTCAGGGTTGGGGGTGGAAGATTTACAACCTCAACGTCATGGGTGTGTGGCTGGTGGATACCTACCGCACCCAGTTTGGACAGGAAATCAATGCCCGAGGTTTGGACGGCCTCATTGCCAGCCTGAGCGATCGCAACAAACCCGGGGCCCGTCCCTGATCGCGGCGCACCGATGGCTGACATGAACGTTCCTCTCAAGCTTTCCATGCCCGCTGTGCTGACCCACCGCGAGGCTCAGGCCTGTTGGCAAGACTGGGTTCGTCGGTTGCCCTCAGACGGCGAAGTCTGGCTGGACGCATCGGCCTTGCGCCGTTTTGATTCTTCGGCCCTGGCGGTGTTGCTGGCGCTGCAGCGTGCGGCCCTGGGCCGCGGTTGCCGGGTGCAGGTGCGCGAGCTGCCTGCCCAGGCCCGTCAACTCGCTCACGTCTACGGCATCGAATCCGGCCTGGGTTTGTCGTCCTCCCATTGAGCTCACCCACCCGGTGGCTGGTGGCAGCACCCAGGTCTCAGCACACAGATCCGGACGAATGCCTGGGCCTGCGCCCGGACATCCACTCTGCCACACCTACGATCACTCGCCCGCTCGCCGTAAAATAGCGGGTTCGCCATGCCCGCCATCTCCTTTCAATCCGTCTCCAAGACCTACTCCACCGATCGCGGGCCGTTTCAGGCTCTCGATGGCGTGAGCCTGGACATCCAGCCCGGCGAGTTCTTTGGTCTCCTGGGGCCCAATGGAGCGGGCAAAACCACGCTGATCAGCATCCTGGCCGGTTTGAACCGTGCCACCTCGGGTCGCGTACAGGTCATGGGCCACGATGTGCGCGAGCAACCCGCCCTGGCGCGTCAACAGCTCGGCGTGGTGCCGCAAGAACTTGTGTTTGACCCTTTCTTCAATGTGCGCGAGACCTTGCGTTTCCAGTCGGGCTACTTCGGCGTCACCGGCAACGACGACTGGATCGACGAGCTGCTCGCCAGCCTGGGCCTGACCGACAAGGCCAACAGCAACATGCGCCAGCTCTCCGGGGGCATGAAGCGACGCGTGTTGGTGGCACAGGCGTTGGTGCACAAGCCGCCGGTCATCGTGCTCGATGAGCCCACCGCCGGGGTGGACGTGGAGTTGCGCCAGACCTTGTGGCAGTTCATCGCCAAGCTCAACCGAGAAGGCCATACCGTCTTGCTCACCACCCATTACCTTGAGGAAGCCGAAGCCCTGTGTGGGCGCATTGCCATGCTCAAGCAGGGGCGGGTGGTGGCGCTGGATCGCACCAGCGAGTTGCTGCGATCGGCGTCCAGCAATGTGTTGCGCTTCAAGCTCGATGCTGCCTTGCCCCCCGAGTTGGCCAGCAAGGCCCGTGTGGTGGGCCGTATCGTGCAGTTGCCTGCGCACGACGCGGCCGAGATTGAGCGTCACCTGTCTGCGGTCCGACAGGCCGGTCTGGTGGCCGAGGATGTCGAGATTCGCAAGGCTGACCTGGAGGACGTGTTCCTCGAGGTCATGAACCAACAGCAGTCACCGACCCCCGTTGGAGGTTCGGCATGATGGGCTGGCGCGCGCTCTTTTACAAGGAAGTGATGCGGTTCTGGAAGGTGAGCTTCCAGACCGTGGCGGCCCCCGTGCTCACCGCCTTGCTGTACCTGTTGATCTTCGGTCATGTGCTGGAAGACCGGGTCAAGGTCTATGACCAAGTGAGCTACACCGCCTTCCTCATCCCCGGCCTGGTCATGATGAGCTTGCTGCAAAACGCATTTGCCAACAGCTCGTCCTCGCTGATCCAGAGCAAGATCATGGGCAACCTGGTGTTTTTGCTGCTCACACCGCTCGGACACTGGAGCTGGTTTGTGGCCTATGTGGGCTCGGCCATGGTGCGGGGCTTGGCCGTGGGGCTGGGTGTGTTTGCCGTGACGGCCTGGTCCACCCCGATGAGCTTTGTGTCCCCGGGCTGGATTCTGGCCTTTGCGTTGATGGGTGCTGCTTTGTTGGGCACCTTGGGCTTGATTGCCGGCTTGTGGGCCGAGAAGTTCGATCAGTTGGCGGCCTTCCAGAACTTCATCATCATGCCCATGACCTTTTTGAGCGGCGTGTTCTATTCCATTCATTCCTTGCCCACGTTCTGGCAGGGTGTGAGCCACCTCAACCCGTTCTTCTACATGATCGACGGGTTTCGCTATGGCTTTTTTGGGGTCAGCGATGTCTCGCCCTGGTTGAGCCTAGGCCTGGTGGCCAGCACCCTGGCGGTGGTGGCGGGCATTGCCCTGCATTTGCTGCGCACGGGCTACAAAATTCGAGGCTGACCCCATGACCACCCAAGAACTGCAACAGATCATCGCCGCCGGCATGCGCTGCGACCACCTCGAAGTGGAGGGTGACGGTCGCCACTGGCAGGCGCTGGTGGTCTCGCCCGAGTTTGAGGGCCTGCGTGCCATCCGGCGTCACCAGCGGGTGTATGCCACCTTGGGGTCACGCATGCACACCGACGAGGTGCATGCGTTGTCCATGAAAACCTTCACCCCGGCCGAGTGGGCCCAGGCCCAGCGGAGCGCCTGAATGGACAAGCTACTCATTCGGGGGGGACGCACCCTGCACGGCATGGTCGAGGTGGCGGGGGCCAAGAACGCCGCCTTGCCCGAGTTGTGTGCGGCACTGCTGACCGATCAGCCCGTGGTGTTCGACAACGTGCCGCGCTTGCAGGACGTGTCCACCATGCTCAAGCTGCTGACCAACATGGGTGTGCGCGTGGAGCGCACCGAACACGGACAGGTGTCGCTCGACGCGTCGGCGCTCGAGCGTGCCGAAGCGCCCTATGAATTGGTGAAGACCATGCGCGCCTCGGTGCTGGCCCTGGGCCCCTTGCTGGCACGCTGTGGCCATGCGCGGGTGTCCTTGCCGGGAGGCTGCGCCATCGGTTCGCGCCCGGTCGATCAGCACATCAAGGGCTTGCAGGCCATGGGTGCCGATATCGTGGTGGAGCACGGGTACATGGTGGCGCGACTCCCCGTGGGGCGTAGCCGCTTGCGAGGTGCGCGCATTGCCACCGACATGGTCACCGTCACGGGCACCGAAAATTTTTTGATGGCCGCGGCCCTGGCTGATGGCGAAACTGTCCTGGAAAACGCCGCGCAAGAACCGGAGATTCCCGACTTGGCCGAATTGCTCATCAGCATGGGCGCCCGTATCGAAGGCCACGGCACCAGTCGCATCCACATCCAGGGCGTTGAGCGCTTGAATGGCGCGCGTCACCGTGTGGTGGCCGATCGCATCGAGGCCGGTACCTTCCTGTGCGCCGTGGCCGCCACGGGGGGCGATGTGGTGCTGCGCCACGCCCGAGCCGATCATCTTGACGCCGTGATCGACAAGCTGCGTGATGCGGGTGTCACCGTCACCGTGGTGCCCGAAGGGGTTCGCATTCACAGCCCCGCCCCTGCGTTTGAACACCTCCGTGCACAAACCTTTCGCACCACCGAATATCCGGGGTTTCCGACTGACATGCAGGCGCAGTTCATGGTGCTCAATGCCGTGTCGCAGGGCACCAGCAAAGTGACCGAAACGATTTTTGAGAACCGCTTTATGCACGTCAACGAACTGGTGCGCCTGGGGGCGCATATCCAGATTGACGGCAAGGTGGCGGTGATCGAGGGGGTGCCCCAGCTGTCGGGCGCGCACGTCATGGCCACCGATTTGCGCGCGTCGGCCAGTCTGGTTATTGCCGGTCTGGTGGCAGACGGCGAGACGGTGGTCGACCGCATTTACCATCTGGACCGCGGCTACGACCGCATGGAGTCCAAGTTGCGAGCCCTTGGGGCCGATATCGAAAGGATCTCATGATCACCCTCGCGCTGTCCAAAGGACGCATCTTCGACGAGACCTTGCCGCTGTTGCAGGCCGCCGGTATCGAGGTGCTCGAGAACCCCGACACCTCGCGCAAGCTCATTTTGCCCACCAACCAGACCGATGTGCGGGTGGTGCTGGTGCGGGCGACCGATGTGCCCACCTATGTGCAATACGGCGGTGCCGACCTCGGTGTGACCGGCCTGGATACCTTGATCGAACACGGCGGCCAGGGCTTGTACCAGCCGCTCGATTTGGGCATTGCCCGCTGCCGCATGAGCGTGGCCGTGCCCAAGGACTTTGATTACGCCGGGGTGGTGCGCCAGGGCTCGCGCCTGAAAGTTGCCACCAAGTACGTGAGCATCGCCCGTGATTTCTTCGCCACCAAGGGCGTGCACGTCGACCTGGTCAAGCTCTATGGCAGCATGGAACTGGCCCCGCTGACGGGTCTGGCCGATGCCATCGTCGACCTGGTGTCCACCGGCAGCACGCTCAAGGCCAACGACCTGATCGAGGTCGAGCGCATCATGGACATCAGCTCGCGCTTGGTGGTCAACCAGGCCGCGCTCAAGCTCAAGCAAGCGCCCTTGCGGCGCCTGATCGACGCCTTTGCGAAGGCAACGGCGGCCCGCGCCGCTTGAAGTTTTACCCAACGGTTCTCACCATGCCCCCCGTGCTCCAACTCTCCACCGCCTCGCCGACCTTTGACGCTGATTTTCAACAGCGTCTGCATTGGTCCGCCGAGACCGACGAGGGCATCGAACAGCGCGTGGCCGATATCCTGGCCGATGTGCGCCAGCGTGGCGACGAGGCTGTGCTGGATTTCACCCGTCGCTTTGATGGCCTGGTGGTCGAGCGAGTGGCCGACCTGGAGCTCGGGGCCGATGAGTTGCGGCGTGCCTTTGAGGGCTTGCCCGCTGAGCAGCGTCACGCCTTGCAAGCCGCCGCGACCCGTGTGCGCCGCTACCACGAGGCACAAAAACAGGCCAGCGGCGAGAGCTGGAGTTTTCGGGACGAGGACGGCACCTTGCTCGGCCAGAAGGTCACACCGCTGGACCGGGTGGGCATTTATGTGCCCGGCGGCAAGGCGGCTTACCCGTCCAGCGTTCTGATGAACGCCATTCCGGCCCATGTGGCGGGCGTGTCCGAGATCATCATGGTGGTGCCCACGCCGGTGCGCGGCAGTGTGGCCACGGGTGGTCATGGTGCTGCCTCCGCCTCCCGGGGTGAGCGCAATGAACTGGTGCTGGCCGCCGCGCATGTGGCGGGTGTCACACGCGCCTTCACCCTGGGCGGCGCGCAGGCGGTGGCCGCCTTGGCCTACGGCACGGCCAGCATTCCGCGGGTGGACAAGATCACCGGTCCCGGCAACGCCTATGTGGCGGCCGCCAAGCGACGCGTGTTTGGTGCCGTGGGCATCGACATGATTGCAGGCCCGAGCGAAATCCTGGTGCTCGCTGACGGCAGCACGCCGCCCGACTGGGTGGCCATGGACCTGTTCAGCCAGGCCGAGCACGACGAACTCGCCCAGAGCATTCTGTTGTGTCCCGATGCGGCTTACATCGCGCAGGTGCAGGCTGCGATCGACCGATTGCTCCCCGACATGCCCCGTCGCGACATCATCAGCGCCTCGTTGCAGGGTCGTGGTGCACTCATCCACACCCGCAGCATGGAAGAGGCGTGCGAGATCAGCAACCGCATCGCGCCAGAGCACCTGGAAGTGTCGAGCGCCGAACCGCACCGTTGGGAACCCCTGTTGCGCCACGCGGGCGCCATTTTCCTGGGGGCCTTCACCAGCGAGTCGCTGGGCGACTATTGCGCCGGCCCCAACCACGTGTTGCCCACCTCGGGCACGGCGCGCTTCAGTTCGCCCCTGGGGGTTTACGATTTCCAAAAACGCAGCAGCCTCATCGAGGTGAGCGAAGCGGGTGCCCAAACCCTCGGGCAGATTGCTTCGGTGCTGGCCCATGGCGAGGGTCTGCAGGCGCATGCGCGTGCTGCCGAAATGCGCCTCAAGCCGCGGTAAGTGCTCGGTATGATGACTGTTGTGAGCCACCTTTCATGAGCCAGCCTTTGCGATTCATCCGACCCGACGTGCAATCCATGCACGCCTACGCCGTTCAGCCTGCCGCCGGCTACTTGAAGCTCGACGCGATGGAGAACCCCTACACCTTGCCCGAACCGCTGCAGGCCGAGCTGGGCCGTCGTCTGGGCGCGGTGGCGATCAACCGGTATCCGGGCCCACGCATTGACGATCTCAAACAGGCCCTGGCGGCGTACGTCGACCTGCCGGCTGGCTACCAGCTCATGCTGGGCAATGGCTCGGACGAGCTGATCTCCCTGCTGGCCATGGCCTGTGATGTGCCGGGTGCCCGCATCCTGGCGCCCGAGCCGGGCTTTGTCATGTATGCCATGGGCGCCCAGTTGCAAGGTTTGACCTTCATCGGCGTGCCGCTGACCGCTGCGTTTGAGCTGGACGAGGTGGCCATGCGTGAGGCGATTGCCCAGCATCAGCCGGCCCTGGTGTACCTGGCCTATCCCAACAACCCGACTGCCAACCTGTGGGAGGCCAACGTGATGCGCCGACTCATCGCCCAGGTGTCGGCCTATGGCGGTCTGGTGGTCATGGACGAGGCCTACCAACCGTTTTCCAGCCGCACCTGGCTGGACGAGATCCGCCGCGACCCTGTGGCCAACGCCAACGTGCTCTTGATGCGTACCTTGTCCAAATTCGGCCTGGCTGGCATTCGCCTGGGCTACATGATCGGCCCGACCGCCCTGGTGTCCCAAGTGGACAAGGTGCGCCCGCCCTACAACGTGAGCGTGCTCAACGCCGAGTGCGCGCTCTTTGCTCTGGAGCACGCCGAGGTGTTTGCCCGGCAGGCCCGTGAACTGCGCGACCAGCGTGCCTGGTTGCAACAGCAACTGAGCACCGTGCCGGGAGCCACACCATTTCCCAGCGAAGCCAACATGCTGTTGGTGCGGTTGAGCGCCCCCGGCGAAGCCCCGCACGACACGGCTGCACGGGTGTTCAATGGACTCAAGGCCCGTGGCGTACTGGTGAAGAACGTGTCGGCCATGCACCCCTTGCTGGCCGGTTGCCTGCGCTTGACCGTGGGCACCCCTGTCGAGAACCAAAGCCTCGTGGCGGCCTTGACAGAGGCCGTGCCGGCCTGATCCACTGAGGCCCTCAAGCCGTCCTGACCTCCCCGCTTACAACCCAACGCCGTCACCCCGCCGCCGACCACCGATTGACCAGCCCAGCCACACCATGAACGCACGCACCGCCGACGTCAGCCGCCAAACCGCCGAAACCCGAATCCGGGTGCAACTCAACCTGGACGGCACGGGTCAATGCCAGGTGAACACCGGCATTGGCTTCTTTGACCACATGCTCGATCAAATCGCCCGCCATGGTCTGATCGACCTGGACATCCAGGCCGACGGCGATTTGCACATCGATGGACACCACACGGTCGAGGACGTGGGCATCACGCTGGGCCAGGCGGTGGCCCAGGCCGTGGGCGACAAAAAGGGACTGCGCCGCTATGGCCACGCCTATGTGCCGCTGGATGAAGCCCTGAGCCGCGTGGTGGTGGATTTCTCGGGCCGTCCTGGTCTGGTCATGCATGTGCCGTTCAAGAGCGGCATGATCGGCACCTTCGATTCGCAGCTGGCCTTCGAGTTTTTTCAAGGCTTTGTGAACCACGCCTTTGTCACCCTGCACATCGACAACCTGCGCGGCGAAAACGCCCACCACCAGGCCGAGACGGTGTTCAAGGCATTTGCCCGTGCGTTGCGCGCAGCGCTCGAGATTGACCCGCGCGCTGCGGGCACCATCCCCTCGACCAAGGGCAGTCTCTAAACCTGCCATGCGCACCGTCGCGGTCATTGATTACGGCATGGGCAACCTGCGTTCGGTGGCGCAGGCTGTCTTGCACGCCGCCCAGGGCAGCGGGATGGAGGTGGTCATCACGGCCGATCCCGACCAGGTACGGGCCGCCGAGCGGGTGGTCTTGCCCGGGCAGGGCGCCATGCGGGACTGTATGCGTGAGCTGCGCGACTCCGGCCTGCTTCCCGCGGTCTTGGAAGCCGCTGCCACCAAACCACTTTTTGGCGTGTGTGTGGGCATGCAAATGCTGCTCGAGCACAGCGCCGAAGGCGGCCACGGCGGCACGGCCAGCCTGGGGCTGATGCCGGGCGAGGTGGTGCGTTTTGAGCTGCAAGGCCAGCACCAACCCGATGGAAGCCGCTACAAAGTGCCGCAAATGGGCTGGAACCAGGTCTGGCAGACCCGACCTCACCCGGTCTGGGCCGGGGTGCCGGACGGCAGCCACTTCTATTTTGTGCACAGCTATTACGCCAAACCGTCCGATGCGCGCCACACTGCGGGGGAGACTGACTACGGTGGGCGCTTTACCTCGGCGTTGGCACGCGATAATATTTTTGCTACGCAGTTTCACCCCGAAAAAAGTGCCGATTGTGGCCTCGCCCTGTACCGCAACTTCCTGGCCTGGAAGCCCTGACAACTTTGTCTCCGATTTTTTCGACTTGACCACTTTTGCCAGCTTTGCTGCGTTGACTGTCCCATGCTGCTCATTCCCGCGATCGATCTGAAAGACGGCCGTTGTGTTCGCCTCAAGCAAGGCGATATGGACCAGGCCACCACCTTCAGCGAGAACCCTGCCGAGATGGCCTTGAACTGGGTGAACAAGGGGGCACGTCGGTTGCACCTGGTTGATCTGAACGGTGCCTTTGCCGGCAAACCGCAAAACGACAGTGCCATCCGCGCCATTCTCAAGGCGGTGGGCGACGATATTCCGGTGCAACTCGGGGGCGGCATTCGCGACCTCGACACCATCGAGCGTTACATCGACAACGGCATCAGCTACGTCATCATCGGCACGGCGGCTGTCAAGAATCCCGGTTTCCTGAAAGACGCGTGCAGTGCGTTTGGCGGCCACATCATCGTGGGCTTGGACGCCAAGGACGGCAAGGTGGCCACCGACGGCTGGAGCAAATTGACCGGGCACGAGGTGGTCGATCTGGCCAAGAAGTTCGAGGACTACGGCGTCGAGTCCATCATTTACACCGACATCGGACGCGATGGCATGCTCTCGGGCATCAACATCGAAGCCACCGTGCGTCTGGCGCAAGCCCTGACCATCCCAGTCATTGCCTCGGGGGGCTTGTCCAACATGGTCGACATCGAGCAACTGTGCGCAGTCGAGGAAGAGGGCGTTGAGGGCGTGATCTGCGGTCGCGCCATCTACTCGGGAGACCTGGATTTTGAGCAAGCCCAGGCGCGAGCCGACGAACTTGGCGACGCCTGATCCATGCTGGCCAAGCGCATCATTCCCTGCCTGGATGTGACGGGCGGACGGGTTGTCAAGGGCGTCAACTTTGTCGAGCTGCGCGATGCCGGCGACCCGGTGGAAATTGCCGCGCGTTACAACGAGCAGGGCGCTGACGAACTCACTTTCCTGGACATCACCGCCACCAGCGATGAGCGCGATGTCATTTTGCACATCATCGAGGCGGTGGCCTCGCAGGTCTTTATTCCCCTGACCGTGGGTGGCGGCGTGCGGACCGTCGAGGACGTGCGTCGCTTGCTCAACGCCGGTGCCGACAAAACCAGTTTTAACTCGGCGGCCATTGCTAACCCGCAGGTCATCCGGGACGCTTCCGACAAATACGGCTCGCAGTGCATCGTGGTGGCCATCGACGCCAAGCGACGCACCCCCGAGGAAGAACAACGTGTGGACACCGACGGCCGACCCCTGGGGCCCGGCTGGGATGTGTTCAGCCACGGAGGTCGCCGCAATGTGGGGCTGGATGCTGTGCAGTGGGCGCGCCGCATGGCCGAGCAGGGGGCGGGCGAAATCCTGCTCACCAGCATGGACCGCGACGGCACGAAATCCGGGTTTGACCTGGCGCTGACACGTGCCGTCACCGAGGCTGTGCCGGTGCCCGTGATCGCCTCAGGCGGCGTGGGTACGCTGGACCATCTGGCCGATGGCATTCAACTCGGCGGGGCCGATGCGGTGCTGGCGGCCAGCATCTTCCACTATGGCGAGTTCACCATCGGTCAGGCCAAGGATCACATGGCCCAACGGGGCGTGGCGGTTCGCCGCTGAACCTCTCGCTGCGCGGCCGGCCCTGACCGCAGGGCTGGCGATTTCAAGCACAATCCCCCCATGACCATCCCCCCGAACACTGCGAATGCCGACTGGCTCGACGCCATCCGTTGGGATGCCCAGGGCCTGGTGCCCGTGATTGCCCAGGAGGCCGCCACGGGCGACGTGCTCATGTTTGCCTGGATGAACCGCGAGGCCTTGCTCAAAACGGCGCAACTCAAGCGGGCGGTGTACTTCAGCCGCACTCGCGGCAAGCTCTGGTTCAAGGGCGAGGAATCTGGCCATGTGCAACAGGTGCACGACATCCGCCTGGACTGCGACAATGACGTGGTGTTGCTCAGCGTCACGCAACTCGGTCATGAGCCCGGCATTGCCTGCCACACCGGACGGCACAGCTGTTTTTACCAGCGCCTGGACGACGGACACTGGCAGTCTGTGGACCCCGTGCTCAAAGACCCCGAATCCATTTACAAGTGAAACCCATGCCCAACCAGGACATTCTTGATCGCTTGGCCGCCGTGGTGGAAAGCCGCAAGCCGGCCAATGGGGGTGACCCCGAGAAAAGCTATGTGGCCCGCCTGTTGCACAAGGGGCCGGACGCCTTTTTGAAGAAGATCGGCGAGGAAGCCACCGAAACCGTGATGGCCGCCAAGGATGTGGACCACGGCGGTGACCCCGCCAAGCTGGTCTACGAAGTGGCCGACTTGTGGTTTCACAGCATGATTGCCCTGGCCCACTATGGCCTCACACCCGCCGATGTGGTAAACGAGCTGGCCCGGCGCGAAGGCTTGAGTGGGCTGGAAGAAAAAGCGCTGCGCAAAGCCCAGGCGCGCGAAGCCACCGGAGAGTGACCCCATGAGCCCAGACCCGAGCTGCATTTTCTGCAAGATCGTTGCCGGCGCGATTCCTTCGCGAAAGGTGTTTGAGGACGATGAGATTTACGCCTTCCACGACATCAACCCGTGGGCGCCGGTGCATTTTTTGATCATCCCCAAGCTGCATATTGTGTCGCTGGCCCACTTGGAGCCCCAGCACCAGCCGCTCATGGGCCGCATCATGACCCTGGCCCCCCAATTGGCCCTGCAAGAGGGTGCCCGTGCCTACCCCGACGGGGGATTCAGGCTGGTGACCAACACGGGCAAAGAGGGTGGCCAGGAGGTGCACCACCTGCATTTCCACGTCATGGGTGGGCCCCGACCCTGGTTGCGGGGGTGATTTGCATGCCCCAGCGCACCCAGTGGTGATACGCGGCCACTACAATGCTCCTTCGACTTAGAGGAGTGATGTCATGGGTTCCTTTTCGATCTGGCACTGGTTGATTGTGCTGTTGATCATTGTGCTGGTGTTTGGCACCAAAAAGCTCAAGAACATTGGCTCGGACCTGGGCGGTGCCGTCAAGGGTTTCAAGGACGGCATGAAAGAGGGCACGGCCCCTGCCGAGGACAAGCCTGCAGCGCCCCCCGCCACCCAGCAAGTGGCCAGCGCCGCCAAGACCGATGGCAACACCATCGATGTCGAGGCTCGGACCAAGCCCTAAACACAGGCGCCGTTTCGGCTTGAACAGCCTGATGCGGTATTGCACATGATCGATCTCGGTATTTCCAAGATGGCGCTCATCGGCGTGGTGGCGCTCATCGTCATTGGTCCCGAGAAGTTGCCGCGCGTGGCCCGCACGGTTGGCGCCTTGCTGGGCAAGGCGCAGCGCTATGTGGCCGACGTCAAGGCCGAGGTGAACCGATCGATCGACCTGGAAGAGTTGCGCAAGATGAAGGACAACGTCGAGACGGCTGCCCGTGACGTTGAGCACTCGGTGCAGACGGCGGCGACCGACTTCGAAAAAGACTGGGCCGCCACCACGGCGGGGTTGGAGTCCTCCTCCTATGAGCCTTTGGCCACGCCGGTTCCCGAATACAAAAACCCTGGCAAAAAGTGGCGCCTCAAGCGGGGGGCCACCCCCGGTTGGTACAAGGCCCGCCACGGTGTTCGCACCCGTGCGCTCTCGGGCGCCGCTCGCGTGGCGCGTTTCCGTCCACGCGCGAGCACGGGTGGCGGTCAGCCCTAAGTCACCATGTCCGATCCCAAATCCACCCCGGAAGACGAGCTCGCCGGCACCGAACAACCCTTTGTGCAGCACCTGATCGAGCTGCGCGACCGGTTGGTCAAGGCCATGATCGCCGTGGCCATTACCGGTGCTGGTCTGGCCATGTACCCGGGCCCCGGGCCCCTCTACGACTTGCTAGCGGCGCCCTTGGTGGCGCATTTGCCGGTCGGGGCCACGCTGATTGCCACGTCGGTCATCTCG
This sequence comes from Betaproteobacteria bacterium, assembly GCA_009923505.1. Classification (GTDB taxonomy): domain Bacteria; phylum Pseudomonadota; class Gammaproteobacteria; order Burkholderiales; family Burkholderiaceae_C; genus Limnohabitans. Next base: position 7,610 of record RFTK01000043.1, on the reverse strand, counting down.
CCTTTCATGGTGCCGCTCAAGATTCTCCTGATGTCGGCTTTTTTGATGGCCTTGCCCGTGGTGCTCTACCAGGCCTGGGCCTTTGTGGCCCCGGGGCTGTATTCGCATGAGAAAAAACTGGTGTTTCCGTTGGTGATCTCCAGCACTTTGCTGTTTTTCATCGGGGTGGCGTTCTGTTATTTCTTCGTGTTCGGTCAGGTTTTTCAGTTCATCCAGAGCTTTGCCCCCAAAAGCATCACGGCCGCGCCGGATATCGAGGCGTATCTGAGTTTTGTGCTCACCATGTTCCTGGCCTTTGGTCTGGCCTTCGAGGTGCCTATTGTGGTGGTGGTGCTGGCGCGCCTGGGCATGGTGTCGATCGAAAAGCTCAAGGCTTTTCGATCCTATTTCGTGGTGTTGGCCTTCATCATTGCCGCGGTGGTGACACCCCCCGATGTCGTGTCACAACTGGCTTTGGCCATTCCCATGTGCCTGCTCTACGAACTGGGTATCTGGGCCGCGCAGCTGTTCATACGCCACACGCAGGCGCCGGCTGACCCAGACGAAGCAGCGACCTCCAGCGATGTTGCCCCTGTCCACACCGCGCCAGACGCTGCGTCTGACGCGAGCGACTCGTCGACCCGTTCAACGACATCTTCCTCTCAGGGACAACCATGAGGCGGCTGTGGCTCCTGTTCGCTCAGGTGGTCACCGTGCTGCTGGCGATCTGGTTTGTGGTGGTCACCCTCAAGCCCGAATGGTTGCAACTCGCGCCGCGTGCCTCACTCAGCCTGCTGGAAGCACCGCCCCTCGCGCCAGGTTCGGTGGCCGCCGGCAGCCTGAGCCCCGCAGCCCGGGTGGCTGCGCCGGCCGTGGTCAGCATCAATACCTCGCGATTGCCCGAACGGCATCCCCACCAGAGCGATCCCTGGTTCCGTTTTTTCTTTGGGGACGGTGACGAGGGTCCGCAAGCTGGCCTGGGCAGTGGGGTGATCGTCAGCCCCGAGGGCTACATCCTCACCAACAACCATGTCATCGAAGGCGCCGACGAGATCGAGGTGGTGTTGGACGACAGCCGTCGCGCGCGTGCCAAGGTGATCGGGACTGACCCGGAAACCGATTTGGCTGTCCTCAAGATTCAGCTTGATCGCTTGCCGGTGATCGTGTGGGCAGCTCCTGAAAACATCCAGGTGGGCGACCGGGTGCTGGCCATTGGCAACCCCTTTGGCGTGGGCAAGACGGTGACGAGTGGCATCGTGTCTGCCTTGGGGCGCAGCCAGTTGGGCATCAACACCTTCGAGAACTTCATCCAGACCGATGCCGCCATCAACCCAGGCAATTCCGGCGGAGCTCTGGTGGATGTCCAGGGGCATCTGCTCGGTATCAACACGGCCATCTATTCCCGCTCGGGCGGCAACATGGGCATCGGGTTCGCCATTCCCGTGTCCACAGCACGCCACGTGCTCGACAGCCTGGTGCGGGACGGGCAGGTCACTCGCGGGTGGATCGGGGTGGAGCCCAACCCCCTGACGGCCGAGTTGGCGCAGACCTTCGGTTTGCCGTCCACCCAGGGGGTGGTGATCACGGGTGTGCTGCAGGGAGGCCCCGCGTTCAGCGCCGGTATTCGGCCGGGTGACTTGCTGCTCCAGGTGGGTGATCACCCGGTCAACTCGGTCGAGCAACTTCTCAGCCGCGTGGCCGAGCTCAAGCCCGGTCAGCGTGCCTCGGTGGTGGTGTTGCGTCTCAAGGACAAACTCACCCTGTCCATCACCCCGGTGCAGCGGCCCAAGCCCCGCGCTGCGCCGCGCTGAAAGGTTTGCCCATGGTGACCCGCCAAGTTCTGGTCGACGCCTGTCACACGTTGCTGCAACCGGAGCGTTTTCGCGACTACGGGCCCAACGGTCTGCAGGTTGAGGGGCGTGACGAGATCCGAACCCTGGTGAGCGGGGTGACGGCCAGCCTGGCCCTGATTGAGCGCGCCATTGAACTGAAAGCCGATGCCCTGTTCGTTCATCACGGCCTGTTCTGGCGCGGCCAGGACGGCACAGTGACCGGCTGGATGCGCCAACGACTGGCTCGATTGCTGGCCCATGACATCAACCTGATTGCCTACCATTTGCCCCTGGACGCCCATGCCACCCTGGGCAACAACGCCCAACTGGGTCAGCGTCTGGGTCTGACTGCCGACGGCACCTTTGGCGAGCAGTCGCTGGGTTTGATCGGGGGTGGAGCCGAACCTCTCGCCAATGCGCAGGCACTGGCCCTCCGTGTGACTCAGTCATTGGGCCGCTCACCGATCCTGGTGACAGGCGCTCCCGGACGGGTGCTGCGACGCATCGCCTGGTGCTCCGGCGGTGCGCAAAGCTATTTCGAAGCGGCCATCGCCGCCGGTGCGGACGCTTTCATCACCGGTGAAATCTCTGAACCCCAGGCCCACCTGGCGCGTGAGACCGGCGTGGCCTTCCTGGCCTGCGGCCACCACGCCACCGAGCGGGGCGGTGCCGCGGCGGTGGGGGCGCATCTGGCGGCTGAGTTTGGCCTGTCCTGGGTTTCGGCCCAACCGGCCGGCCGGGATGTTGCGTCCTGGCGTGTCCAGGGGGTCACATCCCTGGCCCAAGCGCGGGCGTGCGGCAGCGGCGTGTTGCCCGTGTGGCAGGTTGGGGCGGTGGGATCGGGCTGCGTCGCCCCAGGGCAGATCACCGCCGCGGGCGGACGCTCCGCCGCAGACGCGGTGATCTGGGCGGCCCGTGCCGCCCTGCGCGGCGAGGTGGCGGCCGTGGTGACGGCCCCGGTCCACAAGCAGGCCCTGGCGGCCGCTGGGGTGACCTATCCTGGCCACACCGAGTTGCTGCAGGCTGAGGCCGCCGCCCACCTGGGCCGCAGCCTCGCAGACTTGCCGGTACGCATGATGCTGGCCAGTGACGAATTGCGCACAGTATTGGTCAGCATCCACGTCTCCTTGAGGGATGCCATCGAAGCGGTCACTCACAAACAGGTGCTGCAAACCTTGCAGATCACCCATGACAGCCTGAGCCGAGTGCTGGGGCGTGCGCCCCGCATCGCGGTGGCAGGCCTGAACCCGCACGCCGGTGAAGGGGGCCTGATGGGCCGCGAAGAGTTAGACGTCATTGCGCCCGCGGTGCTGGCAGCCCAAGCCCAGGGCCTGCTGGCCAGTGGCCCGTATCCGCCCGACACCGTGTTCATGCGCGCCCGACACACCCCACAACACCCCGGCGAGTTTGACGCGGTGGTGGCCATGTACCACGACCAGGGATTGATCCCGGTCAAGTACCTCGGCGTGGAGCAGGGTGTGAATGTCACCCTGGGCTTGCCCCTGGTGCGCACCAGCCCCGACCACGGCACGGCCTTTGACCTGGCCGGCACGGGGCGTGCCGATCCCACCAGCCTGATCCAGGCGGTTCGATGGGCCAGGACGCTATCAGGCTTTGTCAGTTTCACGCCAAGTACCCCTTGACAGCTCCGCTACAATCTCGGGTTGACCCTGAAATGTCGTTTCTCTGAGGATTTCCATGAGCGATCACGCAGTAGACACCAGCAAACGGACGTGGCTGATCGCGTCCACCTGTGCCGGTGCCGCCGGCGGAGTGGCCGTAGCCGTGCCCTTCGTCAGTACCTTCCAGCCCTCCGAGCGCGCCAAAGCTGCTGGTGCCGCTGTTGAGGTGGACATCTCCGCCCTCAAACCGGGCGAAAAGCTGACCGTCGAGTGGCGCGGCAAGCCGGTGTGGATCATCAAGCGCACCCCCGAGCAGCTGGAGTCGCTCAAGAAGACCGAGGGACAGCTCGCCGATCCCAAGTCCGAGCGCAACCCCAGCGACCTCACCCCAACCTACGCCCGCAACCAGGGCCGCTCCATCAAGCCTGAGGTATTCGTGGGCGTGGGCATTTGCTCGCACCTGGGCTGCTCGCCGTCCGACAAATTCCAGACCGGCGCGCAACCCTCGTTGCCCGATGACTGGCAAGGTGGCTTCCTGTGCCCCTGCCACGGTTCCACCTTCGACATGGCCGGTCGCGTGTTCAAGAACAAGCCGGCACCCGACAACCTCGAGGTGCCCCCGCACATGTACCTGTCCGACACCCGATTGCTCATCGGTGAAGACAAGAAAGCCTGATCGGACGAGGATGCACCATGGCTGAATTCAAAGAAATTTCCCCCAACGCCTCGGCTGGCGAAAAGCTGCTCAACTGGGTGGACAACCGCTTCCCGGCCAGCAAGCTGTACAAAGAGCATCTCTCCGAGTACTACGCGCCCAAGAACTTCAACTTCTGGTATTTCTTCGGCTCGCTGGCTCTGCTCGTGCTGGTGATCCAGATCGTGACCGGCATTTTCCTGGTCATGCACTACAAGCCGGAAGCCACCCTGGCTTTCGCGTCGGTGGAATACATCATGCGTGATGTGCCTTGGGGCTGGCTGATCCGCTACATGCATTCCACGGGCGCGTCAGCGTTCTTTATCGTGGTGTACATGCACATGTTCCGTGGCCTGATCTACGGCTCCTACCGCAAGCCGCGCGAGTTGGTCTGGATCTTCGGTTGCGCCATCTTCCTGTGCCTGATGGCCGAGGCCTTCATGGGCTACTTGCTGCCCTGGGGGCAGATGTCGTACTGGGGCGCCCAGGTGATCGTGAACCTCTTCGCCGCCATTCCCTTCGTCGGTCCTGACCTGGCCTTGCTGATTCGCGGTGACTACGTCGTGAGCGACGCCACCCTGAACCGCTTCTTCAGTTTCCACGTCATTGCCGTGCCACTGGTCCTGTTGGGCCTGGTGGTGGCGCACATCATTGCGCTGCACGAAGTGGGTTCCAACAACCCCGATGGCATCGAAATCAAAGCTCACAAGGGCCCGGATGGCAAACCCTTGGACGGCATCCCCTTCCACCCCTATTACTCGGTGCACGACATCATGGGGGTCAGCGTGTTCCTGATGGTGTTCTCCGCCATCGTGTTCTTCGCCCCCGAGTTTGGCGGCTACTTCCTGGAGTACAACAACTTCATCCCGGCCGACCCGCTCAAGACCCCCGCGCACATTGCGCCGGTGTGGTACTTCACGCCGTTCTACTCCATGCTGCGCGCCATCACCAGCGAGATGATGTACGCCCTCATTGCCTGTGTGCTGGCGGGCGCCTTCCTCGGCGTGACCAAGGCCAAATTGACCGGCTTGATCAAGGGTGGCGTGATTGGCGGTGCCGTGGTGCTGGTGGCCCTCATGCTCTCCATCGACGCCAAGTTCTGGGGCGTGGTGGTGATGGGTGGTGCCGTGATCATCCTGTTCTTCCTGCCCTGGCTGGACAACTGCGCGGTCAAATCGATCCGCTACCGTCCCGACTGGCACAAGTATCTGTATGGCATTTTCGTCATCAACTTCGTCATCCTCGCCTACTTGGGTGTGCAGCCTCCGTCCCCGATTGGTGAGCGCGTCTCGCAAGTGGGCACGCTGTTCTATTTCGGCTTCTTTCTGCTGATGCCGTGGTGGAGCCGACTGGGACAGACCAAGCCGGTCCCCGACCGTGTGACTTTCGCTGCACACTGAGCCTGCCGGAGCAAGACAACCATGAAAAAAATTCTTCTCAGTCTCATGCTGGCCTTCGGGTTGGTGGCAGGTGTCCAGGCCTCGGGTGGTGACTCCATCGCCTGGGACAAGGCACCCAACAAGACCAACGACCTGGGTGCCCTGCAAAACGGTGCCAAGCTGTTCGTCAACTACTGCCTCAATTGCCACTCGGCCGCCTTCATGCGTTTCAACCGGTTGAAGGACATTGGCCTGACCGAGCAACAGATCAAGGACAACCTGCTGTTCACCACCGAGAAGGTCGGTGAGACCATGAAGGCTGCCATCGATCCGCGTCAGGCCAAAGACTGGTTTGGCGCCAACCCGCCTGACCTCACCGTCATCGCCCGCTCACGCGCGGGCCATGGTGGCTCGGGTGCGGACTACCTCTACACCTACTTGCGCACCTACTACCGCGACGAGACCAAGGCCACTGGCTGGAACAACCTGGCGTTTCCCAACGTGGGCATGCCGCATGTGCTGTGGGAGTTGCAAGGCGACCGTCGCCCGGTGTTTGAAACCCGAAGCGAACATGGTCATGACGTGAGTGTGTTCAAAGGCTGGCAACAAGTCAGCCCCGGCACCATGAGCCCGTTGCAATACGACCAGGCGGTTGCCGATCTGGTGGCTTACCTGCAGTGGATGGGTGAGCCCGCCCAAAATGATCGCGTGCGCATTGGCGTGTGGGTGCTGCTGTTCCTGGTGGTGTTCACCATCATCGCCTGGCGTCTTAACGCATCGTTCTGGAAAGACATTCGCTGATTTGCCCGCTTGACCCTGTCGGCTGTGAGGTCTGGCAGGGTCCTCGCAGAGTGACCGGAGACCCGGTCACTCTTTTTGATTTTCAGGAGCCCTCACCATGATGGTCTTGTACTCGGGGACAACCTGTCCCTTTTCTCATCGCTGCCGCTTTGTGTTGTTCGAAAAAGGCATGGACTTTGAAATCCGTGATGTCGACCTTTACAACAAGCCCGAAGACATCAACGTGATGAACCCCTATGGTCAGGTGCCCATCCTGGTCGAGCGCGATCTCATCCTGTATGAGTCCAACATCATCAACGAGTACATCGACGAGCGCTTCCCGCACCCGCAACTGATGCCCGGTGACCCGGTGGACCGCGCTCGCGTGCGTCTGTTCCTGCTCAACTTCGAGAAGGAATTGTTCGTGCACGTGACCACGCTGGAAGCTCGAAACGTCAAGGGCCATGAAAAGGCGCTCGAAAAAGCCCGCTCGCATATCCGCGATCGCCTGACCCAACTTGCACCGGTGTTCCTGAAAAACAAGTACATGTTGGGCGAGAACTTCTCCATGCTCGATGTGGCCATTGCACCGCTGTTGTGGCGTCTCGATCATTACGGCATCGACCTGTCCAAGAATGCGGCGCCCCTCTTGAAGTATGCCGAGCGCATTTTCTCGCGTCCGGCCTACATCGAGGCATTGACTCCGTCTGAGAAGGTGATGCGCAAGTAATCGCGGGCTGCCATGCAAAGTGCTCTCGAGTCACCTTCCACGCGTCCCTATCTCCTCAGGGCGATGTTCGAGTGGTGTGTTGACAGCGGCTTCACGCCGTATGTGGCGGTCATGGCAGACGAGACCGTTCAGGTTCCACCTGAGTTCATCAAGGATGGGCAGGTGGTCCTGAATATCGGACCCGATGCCACCAACGGCTTGTTGATCGGCAATGAGCTCATTGAGTTCAAGGCGCGATTTGCGGGGGTGGTGCGCGAAATCCTGGTGCCTGTGGACCGCGTGATGGCCATCTATGCGCGTGAAAACGGGCAAGGCATGGCTTTCCCGGCCGCGCCTGCGTCGGCGGCCGCCGGCCCGTTCAGGACCTTGTCGAGCACGCCGTTCACGAACTTGCCGCTGTCGGCGGTGCCGAATTCCTTGGCCAGCTCCACGGCATCGTGGAGCACCTTGCGCGGCGGCTCGCCGGACTGGCGAAGCTCGTACCAGCCCATGCGCAGCAGGTTCCGGTCGACCAGCGGCTGCCGGTGCGGCGGCCACTCGCGCGCCAGCGTGGCGATCTCGCGGTCCGCCTCGTTGCGGAACTCCCAGACCAGC
>RFTK01000042.1 GCA_009923505.1 Betaproteobacteria bacterium | reverse complement strand
CAGGGCATCGCGCAAGACGATGGCGTGACGGACCACCACCAGGGCGTCCGGGTTGTCGTCGGTGGTGGCATCGCAGTCGTTGAGAAGGACGCCTGATGCTTGGTTGAGTGAACCGGTGTCGGCTGGATCGATTGGGGCAATCTTGCCGGTCGCCGCATCGGTGGCGATGACGGTACCCAGCGTCAGGTTGTGGCCTGCGGCGAGCGTCACGCGTTCGCGGGAATAGCGGTTTTCTGCTTCGAAGCGCAGCAGGTCGGCCAGGTCGTTCGGTTGAGTGGTGACGGACATGGGGGAGTTCCTCTCTTAAGCGGTGCCAGTGAGTTTTTTGACGGCAGCGACGATGGGTGAAGTCTCGGTATGCGACGCCGTCGCCGTGCCAGCATCGACGGTGATGGTCGATCGGATGGCCGTCGCTTCGGTCTGGACTGCACGTGCATCGATCAGCGCGCGGCGTACCTCGGCTTCGGTCTTGCCAGCCGCGATGAATTGAGCCGCACGGTCGGGACAACCGGCCAGCATGCACACTTCGGCAATGGCCTGAGCGCTTTGGGTCACTTCACGGCGGGCCTGTGCAACTAGAACAGCGGCTTCGTCGACGCCGATGGTTTCGGACAAGGTTTCTTCGGGGGTGTCTTGTGGGTCAGACATGATTAACTCCTGTGGAGGATGTGCCGCCTCAGCACGGATGACGCCCCGCACCTGAGACGGCGAATGGTTACGGGCGTTTTTTGGGGCGTTGATGAATCGATGGAATTCGGCCAGCGTGGTCTCCAAGGTCTGGACACCATCGGCCAGACCTTGCGCCACGGCATTACCGCCGAAATACAGGCCGGCCTCGGTGACGCGTACCGCATCAAGCTTCAGGCCACGCATGGCTGCGACGTGTTTGGTAAAGATCGCGTAGAGCCGATCGACCTCGCTTTGCAGCTCAGTCTTGGCGCTGTCCGACAAAGGCTCGTGTGGCGAGTAGTCGTTCTTGTGGGCGCCCGCCGTGATGGCTGTGTAGCGATACCCGTCATTGGCATCCTTGACCGACTGGTCGACATGCAGGGCGATGACGCCGATGGAGCCGACACCCCCCGTTTCGGTGACGAACAGGCGTTGGGCGCTGGCCGCGATCGCGTAAGCCGCCGAGTACGCGGCATCGTTGGCCACCGCCCAGACCGGTTTGATAGCCGTCACTTCACGCACGCGGCGCGCCAACTCGAAACTGCCCGAAGCTTCGCCACCAGGAGAATCGATGTCCAGCAGGATGCCGCTGACCTGCGGGTCGGCCAGGGCGGAGTCCAGCATGGCTGCGATCTCGCCATAGGAGGTCAGGCCCGACGCAGCCTCAAGACCGAGCGAGCGTTTGACGAGCGTGCCGTGAACCCGGATGACCGCGATGCCGAGAGGCGTTGCTGTTGCAGGTTTTGGCGCGGGTAATGCCAGGTCGACGGCCGGCACGGCCAACCCCAGGCGTTCACCCATCACCGCGAGAATGACGTCAAGTTTGGCGCGATGAACGAGCAAGGGCGTCCCGAACAAGCGGGAAGCAAGGTGAGGCAGCATGAACTACTCCAGAGGGGGTTCGATTGAAAGGTCGGTCGCAGTGCCTGCACTGGCCGACGGTGGCGGGGTGGTAGCGGGCATGGGTTGGTCGTAGCGGGGGTCCGAATCGAAGACCAATCCCAGGTCATCGGCCCGGGCGTTGTCGGCGGCGATTTCCCGATCCACGTCCTCAGCGTCGTAGCCGTTACCAGAGATCGCTTCCGAGCGACTCATGAGGCCCGCGCGAATGGCGAGCTTCATGGCGTTGTATTCCTTTTGCGGATCCACCCACTTCCACCCCTGGGGGATCCACTTGGCCGCCTGGTACTGGCGCTGAGATTGGCGATATCCAGGCAAATTGAGCGTTCCCTCGAGCACCGCATGGTCCATCCAGGCGCGCCAGATCGGTCGGCACAGCTGGTGCACGATCACACCGTGCTGCAGGGCTTCGCACCGACGCCTGAACTCCAGCAGACCCGCCCGGATCGAGGAGTAGTTCACCTGCGTCAGGTCCCCAGTGAGCATCTCGTAGGTGATGCCCATAGCGGCGGCCACCGCACGGAACTGCTGACGCATGAATTCGGCGTAGGAGCTGCCGACATCGGCAGGCGCTGAGAACTTGATGTCCTCGCCCGGATCCAGGATCTGCAGCGTGCCAGGCTCCATGCCCGCGAGCGCCACCCCGTTGCCATCGGCCGCCGACTCGCCCATCAGGTTGTCTTCGGGCGCCATGCGGGTGATGAAGCCGGCAAACATGGCTGCCGTCTTCTTCCTCACCAACTCCGCGTCGTCGTACTGGTCCAGCTCGTTGAGTTTCACGAGCGCCCGGGTCAGCCACGGCTCGCCCCGTATTTGGCCAGGGCGCAAGGGGCGGAACAGGTGAATCACCTCGCTGGCGTCGATTCGCACAGTCTCCATGCCACCACCGCCAGCATTGCTGGACATCGGGGCCAGCAAGCCATCGTTGGGGTGCGAGCGATACAGGTGGTAGGCCACCCGGCGACCCAAACGGTCGAACTCGATGCCAGCGCGAATGACATTACCGCCAGGCAGATCCCGGTTCATGGTGGTTGGCAGGTGCTCGGCTTCCAGCACCTGGATCTGCAGCGCCACCGGCAGACCATCTTCGGTGCGGCGGTAACGCAGTCGGATCAGTGCCTCGCCGCCTTCGAGCATGGCGCGGGTGGCCAGGGCCTGCAGACCGTAGAAGTCGGTCAGTCCTGCCGCATCGGCCTGTTCGCACCAGTCCCACCACAGGCTGTGAATCGCCTCTCGCGTAGTCTGGTCCTGGACCATGCTCTGCGGCTTGATGCCGGTACCGATCGCGTTGGCCACAAAGGCTTCGATGCCAGCCGCTGCCCAGGCGTTACGCCTGACCAGATCACGGCTTTTGGCGCGCAGTTCGTCTTGGGCCAGCGACAGGGCTGCCACCGCACCGGGATTGCTGGGCATCCAGGCCAGGGCACGGCGACCACCGCCGGTGCCGTCATAGACCGGCGTGCCACCGAACATGCGGCGACGCAGACTTTTGAGCCAGGCCATCAGAGTGCCTTGCTGGTGGTGACTCGGATCTGGCGCGATTTGGGTGCGCCAGATTTACGGGCGATGCTGGCTTCGACCTCCGCAATCGCGGCCTTGAGATCAGTCACGCTGCGGTATTCAATGCTCTTGCCTTCGTAGGTCACGCGGTGCTCGCCGCTGGCCAGGGCTTCACGCAGGGCCTGCAGGTGTTCTAGTGTGTAGGTCATGTTCAGGTCATCCATCGGCTGCGCACCACGCGCCGTGCGGGCGCTGGCGTGCTGCCAGAAGTGCTGAGGCCACCGTCGAACTTCTGCTCTAGGGTGGCCTCGGGGGTTGTGATTTGATTGGCGTTGAGCGCAGGGCCAACGCCGAGTTGCTTTTCGAGTTCTTGCCAGTGGCGGTCCTCGAACCGGTCCAGGCCCGCAGCCGCAGCCGCCGCACGGGCGTAGACATAGCAGTCAAGTGCCTCGTTGCGCTCGCGCATCTTTTGCCACTCGCGGCGGGCAAAGCCGTTGCGGTCGCGCCGGGTGATCAGTTGCTCGGAACAGAGCTGCTGCAGGTACTCGGCATCGACCTTGGGCAGGTGCACGAAGCCAGCCGGGTAGATCGGCGTGATGCCGTCTTCAGCCACCTCGGCGCTCTTGCGCAGGTTGTTGTAGAACTCCAGCTTGGCAATGCCGCCAGCCACCGGGAACACCTTGATCCCACGGCGCAGCTTCTTGCCGCTGGCCGTCGCATCGACTGCCGTCGGCGTGCCGATCAGCGCCGCGCCACCGGCAATCCCCTTGATCGGCATGAGCCGGGCATCGCGCACGCTGCGCACGAAGGCATAGGCCTCCTGGGTGGCGTAGCCGGTGTCCAGAGCGATGCGTGCCAGGCTCAGCTGACAGCCACTGCTGTGCGTCCATGTCTCGCCCATGAGCTTGGCCAGCGCTGACCAGACTTCCGTACGGGCGGTGTCCCCCATCAGCACCCGGTGCTCCACCAGCCAGGCCGCCTTGCCCCGCCCGAAGGCCCAGACCGAGACTTCGATCCGATCCTTCTGGACGTCGGCACCGGCAGTGAGCAGCAGGCCGCCCGTCGGCACGGTGCCAATGCGGTAGTCTTCCCGCCGCTCGAGCAGGCGCTGCCAATCGGGCGCTTCGCCTTCCTCGACCCAGGTCTCACCCAGCTCGGTGTTTTTGAAGGTCTTGATGGCCGAGGCCGATCGAGTGTCGGACATCGCCGCCGACTCCCATGCCCGCGCGATCTCGATCCAGCTGCGCCAGCCCACTGGGCTGTAAAGGCTGGAGAGATGAAATCCGGCGGTGCGTCCGGCGTTCTCCGGAGCGCAGGCCTGCCACTGGCCGTTTTCCAGCATCCAGGTCTTGTGATGCTCGGCGATGGGTTCACCACAACTTTCACAGATGTAGGTGGCGGTCCCGGGCTGTCCGCGCTCCCAGCGCAGTTGCTCAAAGCGCAGCCACTGGCGGTGCTCACAGTGCGGGCACGGCACGAAGTAGCGGCGCTGGTCCGATGCCTCGAATTCCCGGTCAACGGCACTGGCCCCGGCAATCGTCGGGGTCGAGACGATCAGGATCTTGCGCCGGGCAAAGGTGCGGGTGCGCGCCTCAGCCAAAGAAATCGCATCGCCTTCTCCCTCCACATCGAGTGGATAGCCATCGACCTCATCCAGGAACAGGTAGCGCACCGGCATGGAGCGCAGGCCCACCGCGCTGTTGGCGCCGGTCATCACCAGCACCCCGCCATGAAACTCCTTGGCCAGGATGGTGTTGCCCGAGTCCCGACTGCGCGCCGGGGCAATACGCTCCTGGATGGCGGGGCTTTCTTCGATCAGCGCATCGATGCGCTGCTTGGAGGCCCGCTTGGCCATTTCCACCGTGGGCCACACCGCCATCATAGGGCCGGGTGCATGGTGGATCACGTAGCCCACCCAGTTCAGGCCCAGTTCGGTGCCGCCGACCTGGGCGCCTTTCATGAACACCACCCGCTCGATCGGTGACATGGGGGACAAACAATCCATGATCTCGCGCAGATAGGGCGTACGGCTGGTGCGCCAGCGGCCAGGTTCGGACGCGGCCTTGCTGGAGAGCACACGGTGCTTGTCCGCCCATTCGGACACCGTGAGCAGCGGATCGGGCGTGAGGCCTTCGCGCCAGGCGCGCTCGATGGCGTCCCAGCCTTCGTAAAAGATCTCGTCCATCGGATCAATCCACCTTGGGTTGCAAGTCGCCCAGGTCTTGCAGCTGTTGGCGCACGGCAGCATCCAGCGCGACGTGCAGCACATGCGGATCCACACCCAGGACTGCCGCCATCTGCGCCGAGATCCGTGCTGGCCAGTTGAGCCAGGCATCGCGCTCGGCCCGGGCCAGCTTGAACACGTGGGCCACGGCCTGCGAACGGTCGACCAGCTCGCCTTTGAGACGGGCCAGACGCACCTTGTTGGTCTGTGCCTTGACGACTTCGTTGACGGTGCGCGCCTGCAGCAGCGAGGTGCCGCCGGTGGACAGAGCAGGTGGCGGCGACTCGGCTGCTTCACGCTGTGGACGGGAGCTTGCAGATGTGGGCGCCTGCGGCGTCTCGCGCGTTGCTGCGGCAAGCTGCGGCGCCTCTTTGGGCTCGGCCGCTACTGACCGACGGGTCGGTGCGGTGTTGGCCGCCCACTGGGCATCGGCCGCCACCGGATTGATCGTGCCGTCCGGCAAGGGCGTGATGCGCCCGGTGTCGATGGCCTTCTTGACGGCCACGTGCGACACGCCGCGATGGCGCGCGTAGGCGCGAATGGACAGTCCCATGGTGTTGATCTACTCAGTGCAAGTGGGTGGCCTCCTGTATGCGGTTTTTCATGCAAAGGCGAGTGAATCACCCGGGATTTAAAAGCGCTTGGCTTCTGTGGCGCACAGCGCGTGAATGCGGATGTCGATTGACAAGCAACCCACCAAGGAGCCCTACATGGCCAAACCCAAGCAACCCACCGCACTCTCCCCGGACGAGATCGAGCTCTTGCTTGAATCGATCGCCCTGGACCACCTGTTCATCGAAACCCTGCAAACCCGCCACCGCGACAGCCTGGACTTCTACGACGTCAGCGTCTGGGGTGTCAAAAGCGCCTTGCAAGCCGCGTTTGACGCCGGGCTGCGCGCAGCCAGTGGAAGCCCGAAGCAGGCCGTGCACCGCACGCGCAAGGCCCATCCCGGCAACGGCAGCGCCAACGCCCTGCAAGCGTGAGGGCGCCATGACCATTGCACTCAACCCCAACCAGCAGGCCATCCTGGAGCACGCCGTACAACACAGCGGCGGCAAGATCGCCTGGTTCCCCGAGCACATCAAGGGCGGCGCTCGCGCCAAAGTGCTCGAAGGCTTGTTCAAACGCGCACTGATCACGCCCGACGGCGATGACTGGGTGGTGGCTGCCGAGGGCTACGACGCCCTGGGCCTGCCCCGACCGGGCGCCTTGCCTCCCACCATCACACCGCGCCGACAGCAAACAAGCCCTGGTCATTGGCTTACTGGAGCGCCCTGAAGGCGCCACGATCGCGCAGATCATGGAGGCCACGGGGTGGCAACAGCATTACGCCGATGTCTTGGTTATGCCGACCATTATCGGTAACCCGGCCTGTGTAGCGGAAAGCGCTGCGATGAAGTCGGCATAAAAAAGGTGTCACACGCATGATGAGATCCCTTATTTCAAGGAGTTCTCATGTCGATCAAACCCATCGAAGCCCAAGTTGTATGCGCCCGCGATGCTCTTTTGCAGGATTTTGAAGTTGAGCTGCTTCAGCAAGGATTCAAACCAAGTACCGTTGTCAGAAAGAAAAAACTGTTTGCTGATCTGAACGATTGGCTGCAGGTTCATGAATTATCCGTAGGCGATCTATCGTTCCAACTGGTGGATCGCTTCCTGTTTGATCGCCGGTCTGCTGGCTACGCCAGACACAAGACGCATGAAACACTGCGTCCGATCCTGAACTATCTCTATCGGCTGAAGCTCACGCCTCCCCTTAAGGCGCCAGTATCCAAAGACCCTGCCAGCGTAATTCTCGACCGATACCGAATCTTCCTGACGGCAGAGCGAAGCTTGGCCATGGTCACGGCCGCGCGGTATATCGATTGCTTGCGTCCATTCCTGTCCCAAAGGGTGCTTAATGGTGGTCTCGATCTCCGGAATCTGAGGCCGGCCGATGTCACTGCCTTCGTGGTTGCGAGGTGTCCGCAACTGAACGCCGGCGTGGCAAAACTGACGGTCACAGCGCTACGCTCGTTCCTTGGCTTTCTACATCTCGATGGCGTCACGGAGCGATCGCTCGTTCACGCTGCACCCAAGGTGCTCCGCCGTCGGCTGGCCGGTCTGCCCAAGGGGCTCGAGCCCGATCAGGTGCGTCGTCTGCTTGCTGCTTGCGATGTCGACACCGCTGTCGGTTGCCGTGATCTGGCAATCTTGACCTTGTTGGTCCGGTTAGGTTTACGGCGCGGGGAGGTTGCCAGGCTCAGGCTTGACGATATCGACTGGCGCGCAGGCACGATCAGTGTTCACGGCAAGGGCAATTGTTATGAGCGAGTGCCCCTTCCCCCCGATGTTGGACATCGAGTGGCCGAATATTTGCAACACGGCCGACCGACGGATGCCCAAGGGCGGACCGTGTTCGTCCGGCATTTTGCGCCTCATCACGCGCTTAGCACGGCCCGTGTGAGCACCATCGTGGCGGACGCTGCTCGGCGCGCTGGCCTTGGGCGAGTGCATGCGCATCGCCTGCGCCACACCGCAGCAACAGAGCTTTTACGAGCCGGTGCATCCTTGCCGGAGATCGGTCAGCTCTTGCGCCACCGCCACACCGCGACCACGGCGATCTACGCCAAAGTAGACCGTGACAACTTACGCCTGATCGCACGCCCTTGGCCGGAGGGCGCGCTATGAGCAACCTGCGAAATTCTCTTGTTGATTATTTGAGCATGAGGCGCGCCCTCGGCTACAAGATGGACAAGGCCGAGCGGCTTCTCGGCCAGTTCGTCACCTTCGCCGAAGATCGCGGTGAAAACCATGTCCGGACCGAGACGGCGCTAGCCTGGGCAGATCTGCCTTGCGGCGCAGACGTGATTTGGACCTCCAGACGTCTGGCCGATGTTCGACTGTTTGCTCGGCACATGCAAACACTCGACCCAATGACCGAGGTGCCGCCCAGAGATCTTCTGCCGGCACGAGGGCGTCGCGCAACGCCGTATCTCTACACGGCTCAAGAAATTGCGGATCTGATGCGCGCCACAGAGATCTTGCGTGGATCGCATGTGCAGGCGACCTATCGCACGCTGATCGGCTTGCTGGCGGTGAGCGGCATGCGGATCGGAGAGGCGATAGGACTCGACCGAGATGACTTCGATGCGGGCAGCGGCATGGTAACCATCCGGCATGGCAAGTTCGACAAAGCGCGCGCCTTGCCACTGCATCCGAGCACCGTCGCGGCGCTGAATGAATACCTGTGCCGAGACGACCGCCCCGGCGCGCGGAACACGTCACCTCTGCTGATCAGTTCGACTGCCAAACGGCTGCGCTATACGGTCGTGCAGCCGATCTTCCAGAAACTGCTGCATCATTGCGGCATCGCTGCGCGCTCGGCGAGATGCCGGCCACGGATCCATGATCTTCGGCACAGTTTTGCTGTCAGTACCATCGCCGATGACTACAGGACAGGCGCCCCCGGCTCTCGCCTTGCGATCTTGTCCACCTATCTTGGTCATACCGATCCTGGTGGCACCTATTGGTACCTGTCGGCGGCGCCGGAGTTACTGGGGCTGGCGGGTGACAGGCTTGATAGCCATGTGCGAGGTGACGTATGACCACCCTCGCCACGACACTACAGGTGTTCTTCAGTGATCGGCTCATCCGCCAGCGCCAGGTCAGTCCGAACACTCTTCAGGCGTATCGCGACACACTGCGGCTGCTCTTGGTCTTCGCTTCGGAACGATACAGTAAGGTGCCAGCCAAACTCGACATCGACGATCTCGATTCACCGTTGATCGGTGCCTTCCTTGACCATCTGGAGCGCGACAGAAAGAACAGTGTGCGCACCCGCAATGCGCGGTTGGCGGCGATTCGCTCTTTGTTCCGTTATGCGGCTCTTCGTCATCCCGAACATGCAGCCACCATCGAGCGTGTTCTCGCCATCCCACCGAAACGCTTCGAGCGACGGCTCGTGACCTACCTGAGTGAGGCAGAAATCAAGGCTCTACTGGCCACGCCGAATCGGACGACCTGGACCGGGCGGCGCGACATGGCCCTGTTCGGCCTCGCGGTCCAGACCGGACTTCGAGCATCCGAACTCATCGGACTGCGCTGCAGCGATGTGCATCTTGGCTCCGGCGCACATGTGGGTTGCAATGGCAAGGGGCGTAAGGAGAGGGTAACACCACTGACTTCGAATACTGTCGCCGTCTTGCGGGCCTGGCTGGCCGAGCGCGCAGGCCAACCAGGTGATCCGCTGTTCCCAACACAGAGCGGGCGCACCCTCAGTCGAGATGCGCTTGAGCGCCGACTTGCAGGATATGTCGAGGATGCCACCGCTGTTTGTCCATCCCTGGCGTGTAAGCGGGTGACCTTGCATGTGCTGCGACATTCTGCTGCCATGCGTCTGTTGCAGGCTGGCATCGACACATCGGTGATAGCGCTCTGGCTTGGTCACGAACAGATCGAGACGACTCAAATTTACCTGCACGCAGATTTGGGGATCAAAGAACGCGCTTTGGCCAAGACAGCGCCAATAGAAACAAAACCCGGTCGCTTCCGGCCGAGTGACAAACTGCTCGCCTTCTTGGATGCGCTGTGATTATGCCGACCCCAAAGCAGCGATCTCCGCCACATAAGCCGGGTTGCCGACGTTGGTCGGCATAACCAGGACATCGGCGTAATGAACTTTATGCCGATGTCGGCATAAAGCGCACACGGTACGCGGCACCCTGGCGGGCACGCTCAAGAAGCGCCTGGGGCTGACCATCACATCAGCCAAGGAGGCCGGTGGTCAGCGCGTTTACCGCATCGAGTCCGCGTCCGCAGGCACCGCTACCGCTATCAATTCGGAGGCTGCATGAACGCCTGCCGCAACTTTGCTCGGATCGATGAACTCGGGCAGCGCCTGGCCGACCAGGCGTTTCGCACCCTGATCAGCCTGTGCCCCGAAATCCGCAGCGCCAGCCCGGCGCGCCAGGAGGCGGTGTGTGCCGCGATGCGGGCCAAGGTGGCACCAAGCATCGACCGCCTGCTGGAAGACGCGCGGCTCGCGCCCTGTTTGGCCGAAGCGGCATTTCATAACGCCGTGCTCACCCTGGCACTGGCGGGCGTCGAAGCCTCGCAGGCCAAGGCCGCCAGCCCCAAGCACCGATCCACCAACCAGGTTTCAAATCAAACCAGAAAGGCCCGTCATGCCCAGCATGTCCATCACCATTGAACGCACCCCGGTGGCCATCCAGTGGGAGGGCCAGGACATTCAAGTCGAGCAGCTCGGCATCCGGCTGCCCTTTGCGCGCAAGCCCGAGAACATCCATGACATGAGCGCCAGCGGCGACTACCTCGTCTATGTCACCGAGACCCGGACCATGACGCCCGAGGAGTTCGATGGGTTTGCTGCCAACCTGCTGGTCTCGCGCGACTGGCTGGCCGGCAAAGGTGGCTATGTCGGCCAGGGACGTTTGTGCGTGGAAGTCCATGCCCCCGGACGCCCGTACCTCTATGTCGATCCGTCGGGCGGGGACTACGCCCGCTACGCGGCCCGCCTGGGGTAGTGGCTCTGCCGCCACGCTGTCCATCTTCTGCAATCAAAGCCTTGGCTTTGCATCGCAGCAGCGCGTCAATGGGGTCATTGCCAAACGATTGAACGGAAGCCCCACCATGACCCTCGACCTCGACACCCTGATGCGCCAGATGACCGAGCAAAAGGCCAAAGACGCCTTGCTCACCGCCCGATCCACCCTGGAGCGTAGTCTGCGCGAGTTGAACCATTACATCGAGCGGCTCGATACGGCCGAGACGCCGCACGACAAATCGCAGGTGATGAACTGGGCGCTCAACGCCCTGGCCTGCAACATCACGCCCAATCTGCGCCTGGACGTGATCGCCAACGCACAGGCCGAACTGGCCAGCGTCGCGAAATGATCACGCTCTCGAAAAATGATCGAGAAAGCCTTGGCTTCTGTGCTCTAAAGCGCGTCAATGGAGTCATCACCAACACAGACATGGAGCCGACGATGACCACCACCCACATCCCTGCCACCCAGAACGAACTCTGGGGCTTTTGGGGCACGATGAATGATCAAGCCGCAGCAGCTTGGCCAATCACGATGACGGCGATTTCGGACGCCACCTTCCAGCCCCTTGAATCGGTGCGCGCCTTCCTGGACAGCCGCCACGGTCGCCACTTTGCCGACGATGTGCTCAACTGCCTGCACGCCGGATTGAACCTGAACGATGCAATCCACGCCGCCACCCAACGCTGGATGGGCTGGACCATCGGCCGCCTGACCAGCAAGCAGCACGGGATTCCCAAGGGGCTGCCCTACCTGACGGGCTTTGTGATTCACTGCGAGATCGTCGAAGAGGCCCTGGCCGACTGACGCACCCGCAGGGCTTCAAAGCCCCGGCGCAGCGCGTAGCTGCGCACGATCGAGACGGCCGTGAAGATCAAGCCGATCAGCAGGTTTTCGGTGACGGTAACGGTCAGGCCGAACACCGGGAACACGGCCATCTGCGTGACCACCGCCACAACATAACCCACCAGCACATTGGCGAGCGACTCCACCATGGACATCAGGCGCGACTGCTTCATGCGTCGGCCTCCGCTGCATCAGTCGTGACCGCCACACCTGCCAAAGCCGCCAAGTCGTTGAACTTGACCGCGTCAAGTTCCCGGTAGGCTTCTTGCCCGCTCCAGTCCTGCCAACGGCGCACGATCACGTCCACGTACTTGGGGTCGAGCTCGATCAGCCAGCCGATGCGGCCGGTCTTTTCTGCGGCGATGAGGGTGGTGCCAGAGCCGCCGAACGGGTCGAGCACGATGTCACCCGGACGGCTGGAATTCCGAATCGCCCGCTCGACCAACTCCACCGGCTTCATGGTCGGGTGCAGGTCGTTCTTCTGCGGCTTCTTGATGTTCCAGACGTCGCCCTGGTCACGATCCCCGCACCAGTGCCGGTTCTGGCCTTCGGGCCAGCCGTAGAGGATGGGCTCGTACTGGCGCTGGTAGTCGGCGCGGCCAAGTGTGAAGGTGTTCTTGGCCCATATGATGAAAGTGGACCACTTGCCACCGGCAGCCCGGAAGGCCTGTTGCAGGGTATCCAGCTCACTGGACGACATGGCGATGTAGGTCGCCCCAGCGCAGCGTTCCAGCATCGGGGTCAACGCCGCCAGCAGGAAATCGTAGAAGCCATCGCCCAGGTTGTCGTTCAGGATCGGACGGTCCTTGCCACGCATCTTGTCCTTGGCGCTGTTGGCATAGTCCACGTTGTACGGTGGATCGGTGAAGACCATGTCGGCCTGGGCATCGGCCATCAGCAGCTCGTAACTCTTGGGGTCAGTGGCATCGCCACACACCAGGCGGTGATTGCCCAGCTCCCAAACATCGCCAGGGCGGGAGATCAGGGTGGCCGACACATCGGGAACGGCGTCGTCATCGGTTTGGCCATCGACCGTGGTCTCTTCGCCCGCCATGATTTCGGCCAGGGCATCGGCGTCAAATCCGGTAATGTCCAGGTTGAAGCCGTCTTCCTGCAAGGACTGCAGCTCGATGCGCAGCATGGCGTCGTCCCAGCCTGCGTTTTCTGCAATGCGGTTGTCCGCAATGATGAGCGCTCGGCGCTGGGTGGGGGTCAGGTGATCCAAAACCACGACGGGCACGTTATCCAGACCGAGCTTTTGCGCGGCAGCCAGCCGTCCGTGACCGGCGACGATCACGCCATCGGATCCCGCCAGGATCGGATTGGTGAACCCAAACTCGACGATGGATGCCGCAATCTGCGCCACCTGCTCCTCGGAGTGGGTACGGGCGTTGCGGGCGTAGGGCACCAGTTTGTCGGTGGACCATCGCTCAATAACGGTTGAAAGCCAAGGTTCAGACATGGACCAACCCCGTTTCATAGACGGTCTTGCCCTGGTTCAGCTTGGCCGTGAGCAACTGGGTGCGCTCATTCGAGATCGCCACTGCCAGGTGGGTCCACCGCCCGAACTCGTGAATGATCTGCACGCAGGGCAGCTTCAACTGTTGGGCGGCCTGGCATACGAGCAACGGCGTCATACCTGGCACGATGAGGTCCGCAGCACGCCCTTGCATGTGGTGGCTGGTCGGACTGCCCCCAATGGCGCGGTTCAGCGCTGGCGAGCGGTAGCCGGAGGTGATCACCACCGGGCGCTTGAGGTGAACGCGCAGCGGCTCCAGCGCCGACTGACACAGCCGACGCAGATTCTCGATGACCTCGGGGGTGGGCTCGTTGCCGATACCACGGCGCGCAGCGGTCTCGGAGACCAGAAACTCGGCCAGTTCGAAATGTTCAGACAGTTGCATGTTCGCTCTCTTGTCGATGCTCGGCTTTGCGTTGTTGAGCAACAGCCTCAAAGGGTTCTCCGGTGCCGGCCAGGGTGACCGGCACGCCAGGGAAGTTCTGTTGAAAACGGAGCAGCGCCACGTCGACGTACTCGGGCGCAATCTCCACCGCGCGGCCAATACGACCTATCCGCTGGGCGGCCATCAGCGTGGTGCCGCTGCCGCAAAAGGGCTCAAATACGATCTCGCCTTCATCGGTGTACGCCTCAATGACCTCCACCGGCAACGTCACCGGGAACACGGCTGGGTGATCGATGTCCTTGCCGATCTTTCCCTTGTGGCGCATGACCCGGATGACCGAGTCAGGGATGCGGTGGTCCTGCGTCGGCTGACCCGCAGCGGTCCAACCGTTGACTTGGCCATCCTTGCCGCGCATCGCGGTCGAGGATCCGTCGGCGCGCAGGTGGGTCTCCTGGCCGGCAAACTTGCAGGGCACCGTCTTGTTGGGTTTGCGCGTTTGCCGGTTGAAGTGGAAGATGAATTCAAAGCTCGGCGCCAGGCGCCCCTGCCAGTCGCCTGGCATCCCTGGCCCCTGGTCCCAGACGTACCAGGCAAACCGCCGCCAGCCTTGGCTGCGCATCCAGTCGAGCCATGCGTCCCAATAAGGGATGAACTCGTTGTCGCGGTGAATCAGGCCGAGGTTGACCAGCACCTGGCCATCGGCGGCCATGGGTACTTGGGTGAACACGCCGCGCATCAGGCCATCCCAGTCGGCAATGCCGCCAGAGGTGTAGTCGCGCTGGTTGCCATAGGGCGGCGAGGTGAAACACAAACTGGCCTGCTCGCCCTGCATCAGGGTGGCGACCACCGAAGAATCACTGGCATCACCGCAGATCAGGCGGTGCGGACCCAAGTGCCAGACATCGCCTGGACGGGATATAGGCTGCTTGGGTGGTTCGGGGACGTCGTTTTCTTCATCGGCATCCGGCTCATCTCCAGACTCGCTGCCTTCACCATTACCCAAGTCGGCCAGCATCTTGGCGAGCTCGTCATTGTCGAATCCGGTGAGCAGCAGGTCGTATCCGGCCTCGGATAACTCGGCCAGTTCAAGCGCCAGCAACTCGTCGTCCCACCCGGCGTCCAGCGCCAGGCGGTTGTCGGCGATCACGTAGGCGCGTTTTTGCGCAGCGGTCAGGTGCCCCAGTTCAATGACCGGGACCTCGGGCAACTCCAGCTTGCGGGCCGCTGCCAGGCGACCGTGCCCGGCGATGATGCCGTTGTCGCCATCGACCAGGATGGGTTGCGTCCAGCCAAACTCCACGATGCTGGCCGCGATCTTGGCAATCTGCGCCGGAGAATGCGTGCGCGGATTGCGCGCGTAAGGCAGCAGCGCATCGATCGGCCGGTATTCGATCTGCAGGTTGGGCGTCATGGAATTGAAAAACCCGCCGAGCGTTGCCGCCGGGCGGGTTGGAAATATTCATGGGGTGGTAACTGTCTGGGGTGGTGGTAACCACGGGCCGGTAACCTGGCCGGGTGGTAACCTGTTTTTAAGGGCAGACGCTATCGAAATCTCGCGCTGTTGCCCCCCGCATACCGCTTTGGCCAGGAAGGACCCATCGATTTTCCGCAGGGCTTCGCAATCACCAGATTGGCATCAGCCATCATGGGTTCGCATCGATTCGCATTTGTTGGGGTGGGAGGCTGCGATCTAAAGATCACACCCGCTGCCCACACCGCTGTCCTGACCATAGCTGAAACTGTAGGCCGAAACCGGGTAAAACGCGACAGGAGGTGTTTTGGCATCCGTCATAACCATCCCGCGTCACCCCGCGCGAGCCATCAACTTGCCGCGACTTCAGTCAATGGCCTTGGTTTAGGTGCAGAGTGACCAGATGGATGGCAGCATCAAAGCGGCGCTGAGCGGTGCGGGCTGCGCAGGCAAACCTCCGACCGATCTGCTCCCAGCGATAACGGTTCGAGCGCATCCAGACCAAATGGCGCTGCTCCACCTCAAGCCACAGCACCCAGCGGGAGACCTCTAACATGCGCTGCACAGCCTGTGGACTGGGCGGCATGGGGCGGTACAGCCGCTCCGAGTCGGGATAGCGCTCCGGAACCTGGAAGGCCAGCGTCATCCAGGGGTTGAAGTACCCACCCGGGCGCACCCGGGGCAGCTTGTGTGCTGTCTCGGCCGCCTCTGCGAAGCGGGCAGCCACGTCCTCCACGGTCCATTCGGTTCGGATCTCAGTCATGGCGCTTACCTCCATCCCCGTAGAGGCGTTCACCCAGCCTGCGTACAAATTGCTTTTCGACCCAGTCCAGCCGGTCATCGTGCTCGGATATCACCAGGATGTGGTCGTTGCGCCAGCCTTCGCGTTTGACGGCATCCAAGTCCGGCGTGGTCGGCTGCAGATTGCCCAGAGGGCAGCGGTAGCGGTATTGCGGCACTTTCATGTCACACCCCCTCTGCGGCCATTTCACGGGCCAGGTAGAGCAAGGCGATGGCATCGGCCTCGTTGTCATCAGTAGGGGCGTGGCCTCGGGCACGGACGGAGGCGACCATCTCGTCCTTGCTGGCGTTGCCTTTGCCAGTGACGTGCTTCTTGATCGTGCCGACCGGAATGCCCTGGTACGGGATCTGGTGGTGCTCACACCAGGCGGTCAGCTGGCCCATGAAGCCACCATAGGCATGGGCAGCATCCACACCGACGTGGCGCCGGACTTCTTCGAAGACGACTTGGTCAATGCCGTCATTGCACTGCTTGATGTCGGTAAGCCAGCGCTTGAACCGCAGGAAGCGCATGCCGCCGCCTTCGAAGCGTTGGGGTTTGAAGGATTGGCTGCCACTGGTGATACCGCCGTCGCGGCTAGCCAGTGCCCAGCCTGTTGTGGTGCCCAGATCGAGGGCGAGGATGGTTGTATTGTTCATTGGTCACTCCATGTGTTTTTGGCATCTGGTGACCGAAGGTGACCCGTTTCTCGTTATCCGCTCGCGCCTGCGCACGTACACGTGTAGAGAGATAACGAGATGCCGGTCACTTTCGGTCACCCATTCGGGTCAGTCATCGCGATAGGGCATGTAGCCACCCGGATCGCGGGGTTTGAGTGAGAGGCCGGACAAGGCCTTAGCCCCGCCGTGCAGCCGTGTGCGGGCAAACCCACGGTTGATGAGTTGCTGGGTCAGCCAGCGACTGGTGCCCACGTACTCACCGCGCCGCTCGGCCCGCTCGCGCCAGCGCTGATAGATCGCGGAGATCGCCTCGCGCGCCACGGGTGACTGCTGGCAGTCCTCGTCCAGGAACTCGCCAATGGCGTCTTCCTCTTCGAAGTACTCGTCTGTCGCATCCAGCACCTGCTGGGGCGGATCGAGCCGCCCCAAGCGCTGCCACTCCAAACAGCCTTGAACAGCCCAAGCCAGAATCCCGTCGCGCTCCGCGAGCAGCTTTTGCTGCAGATGCTTGTCACGCCGCTCCGGAGGCACGGTGATCGTGAACGGGATCAGATGCAGGCGCCGCTTCATGGCCTCATCGATGTTGCGGATTGCCGGCTTATGATTGCCGGCCACGATCAGCTTGAATTGCGGCATGAACTCGAAGAAATCCTGGCGCATGAAACGGGCAGAAATCTTGTCGCCGCCCGTCAGGCTCTTGACCTTGGATTCGGCCCAGCGTCGGCCCTGCTCGGTTTCAATCGCTGCGACAAAGCGTGCCCCGCGCAAGCTGGCCATATCGGTCGGATGCCTGTCCGTGCGGGTTTCCATGAACGTGTCCATGGGCGCATTGGTCGCGTAATCGCCCAGGATGGTGGCCAACGTGTTCACGAACACCGACTTGCCATTGGCACCCGTGCCGTACAGGAAGAACAGCGCGTGCTCACGGGTCGATCCCGTCAAGGCATACCCCGCCATCCGGGCCAGATACGCTTGCAAGGTCTGATCGCCGCCCGCGACTTCATTCAGGAATTGCCGCCAGGTCGGGCAGTCCCCCGCGGGCGTGGCGGTCGTGATCTTGGTCAGCCGATCCTGGCGATCGTGCTGGCTCAGCACGCCATTCTTGAGATTTACCACGCCGCCCGGCGTGTTGAGCAACCAGGGATCCGCGTCCCACTCATCAGCCGTTGCCGCATGACGCCGATCCGAACGCGCGAGTCGTTCCAGCCCAGCCACGGTGCCGCTGCTGGCGAGTTTGGCGGCCACCCGGTGCGAATCGGCCTTGAGCGCTGCCTCACGGCAGATCTGTCGCATCAGGTGGTGGGCTGCCAAGGTCTCCTCGGTTTGCCAGCGCTTGCCGGTCCAGAACACCCATTTGCCCCATAAGGCAACATAACGCCAGTCCTGGGCGTACCGACCGGAGAAGGTCAGCGCGAGGGCGTCTTCCGTCGCCCAGACCGATGGCTCGGTCGGATCTGACATCTGCCCAGACTCGGTGGTCGATGGCTGAAACTGGATGCGCTCACCATCGGCAAGGAAACCCTGCACATCAAAGCCATCGGCAAGTGCATCGGCCGCATCCCACCCATCCGCAGAACCATTGGGTGCGTCCGCTGTCGGGTTAGCAGGCGGCATCAGTACTGCGCAATGATGGGCACCGGCCGCCATAACGGCCTCGGCCGCGTTCATCGCGTATTCCCAGCCGGGCTTGTCGCGGTCAGGCCAGATCAGGACATCCTTGCCCTGTAGGGGTGACCAGTCGGTCTTGTCGATGGGCGCGTTGGCACCATGCATCGCGGTGGTCGCGCAATAGCCAGCATCGATCAAAGCCTGCGCACACTTTTCTCCTTCGACCAGAATCACCTGCTCGGCATGGGCGATGCCGGGTTGATTGAAGAGCGGTCTCGGATCGGGAGGCGCCATCTTGCGGCGCTTGGCGTCCCATGGCCGAAACTCCTTGCGACCGGGAGCCGGCTCGTACCGATACACGCAGGCAATCAGACTGCCGTCGGTGGCCAAGTAGTCCCATTTCGCCGTGGCGGGCCCCAACTCATCCACCGGTGCGCTGGCCTTGCGTTTTATTGGAGACACGGCGGGCGCGCGACCGAGCAGTTCGCGGGCGAAGCCAAGGACCGCAGTGAAATCACGATGGGTATCCCAGTGCCGGTGTGCAGCAATCAGCGCAAAGATGTCGCCCCCATTGCCCGTGGCGCGATCGATCCACAAACCCGCACGCTCACCGTCGAGTTCAATTTCCAGGCTGCGTCCCGGGCTGCCCAGCACATCGCCGACCACGAACTTGCCGTGCACGACCTTGCCGGCGGGAAACAGGGCAAACAGCACGCTCTCCAGTCGAGCCAACAAAGCGGCGCGCAACTCGTCCCGCTCGGCATTACCGCCTGCAGGAGAGCCAACATCGTCATGACCATTGAAATCAAGCATGGCCATCTCCTTCGGCGGTATCTGCCGGATTCAGGTAGCCCGCCTTGATGGCAATTTCGCGCATAAAGTTGGGCGACAGGCCCACTTGGTCACACCACAGATCCAGGCGACCATCTTGGAAGAATCGCCGGGCTTCGGCACGCTGATGCTTCGAGGGCGAGCACAGGTCGACGAAGGCCTGTTTGATCACCGCCACGACCAATCGGGACTCCGGACACACGACAGACACATGGCGCAGCAGCAGGCGCTCCAGCAGGGATGCGCCGATCAAGGGTTTCTGGCGACGGGTGCTCACCGTCAATGCCTCGATGACGGGTTGAGGAAGACGTGCATTCATGCGTGCACCCCCAATGCGTTCATGCCCTGCTCGCTCCAACACCTTCTCGCCCAAGCGCAGTACTTGCACTCGTAGAAACTCGGCTCGGTCGCCACGCGCGGCAGCAACTCACCGGCCTCGGTGGCCTGGATGACCTTGACGGCGCGATCCGACATGCGCTGCGCGAGCGCCGCATCAAACGGCACCAGTTCGAGCCAGAGTTCCTGGGTGTCCTTGTTGATGGCGGTGAACAATGCCGGTTGTGATGCGATGCCGGGAATGCTCGCTTCCATGTAGGCCTGGTAGATCGCCATCTGCGCGGCATAAATGGGCTTGGTGACAGCTACGCCTTTCTTGGCGGTGTCGCGCCAGTTCTTGTCGTTCATGGTCTTGCACTCCCAAAGCATGGGAAACGACAAGTTCAACGCGTTGGGTGCACCGGCAATCACGCCGTCGACATGCCCTTGGATGCGGCCGCCCGCGACAGAGAAACCGAACTGCTCGCCATCCTGCTTGCGGGTGTAGAGGTCGAAACCAGCCAGGCGCAGCCAGCGGATGGCCAGGTCCTCCATCACATGGCCGACCTCAAAAATTCGCAGCGTGCGACCGGGCAACTTGGCACCGTCATCGACCGGCGCATCGACATACTCGTACTGCAGTGCGCGCTCGCACGCCACGCCCAAGCGGGAAGCACCGAGATAGCGCCGGCGTGCCTGCTGATTGCGCTCTGTTTGCAGGGCGGCATCCAGCAACGTCGACACCTGCTCATGAAATTTGGGTTGATGGTTCAGGTCTATCATCAAAAGGGAGTCCTGTGGTGATCGCCACCCGTCGCGGCAGATGCCTGACGGCTGGCACGTTGTTCAAAGAAAGCGCGGTCCCGCTCGGCCATGCGTTCGTGCTCGGCCAGCATGTGGGCCTGATAGGCGTCGACCACGACCTCCACCAGGCGCAGGACTTCGTCCTTGCCGTAGTCAGCCAAAGGGCGATCCATGCCAATGGAGGCGACGTACTCGCCCAAGGGGCCGAGTGCGGATCGCATAGCGGCGATTTCCATATCGCTGGGATCAATCACGGCGTCCTCCTGAAACTGGGCCAGGCGCGACATGAGCTTGGAGAACGCGTTCTGACAGCGCATGGAGCAGAACACCCAGCGATCGCTGTAGCGACGGGGATCGGAGCGCGGCAGACGGGGGTTGAAATACCCCAGGCCTTTGGCTTGTCGGGCGCACACGGCACATTTCACGCAACCTCCCGAAGCTCAGTCATCACCGCATCGTTGGCAGCGGTGACCAAACGCTGGATGGCAGTCTTGTTGAACTGGAATGTCAGCAGCGCAGAGGCCTGATAGCGGGTCAGGCTGAAATCCGCCCGCAGCGGCGCAGGCAGGTAGCGCAGTTGTCCGGGCGTGGGCGACTCCTGCAGCCAGCGACGGGTTTTGTGGGCGGCATCGTCGACTTCCTGGTCATTGAGCCAGTCATTGGCCTGGGCCAGACACACGGTGCGCTCACCGGCGCCCAGCAAGCGGGCGGGCAGTTTTTCAGCGCCGCCCACTGCATACCATCGTCCGGCAAGGAAGAAGACCCCCGCCCAGGCTTTGAAACCGGTGGCCAGCAGCGCACAGTCGTCGCCGAAGAGATCGCACCAGGCAAAGTTGGAGCGCTTGAGCAGATCGATTTCGGTCATCACGAAATCACTGATCTGATGCCGCGTCTCCTCGATCTCCCTGGCAAAACTGTGCCCACAGAGCGGGCACTCGCGACTGGCCATCGGGACTTCTGCATCACACTGCGGGCAGCGCTTGGTCGGCGCCTGTCCGTCACCGGCGAAACCATCGAGATCAACTTCCTGCTCCAGACTGCCGTGACGCAAGGACGCCGTTCCGAAATCCAAGACCACGCAGTCCGTCTTGATGACGCCCGGGTGTTCGGCAGGATCGACCACGCGCAGGCCGCGCCCGACCATCTGGATCAGGGTGGACTTGTAGGAGCTAGGGCGCAGCAGCACGATGCACGAGGTTGGCGTGTAGTCGTAACCCTCCGTGAGCACAGCGACATTGACCAACACCGTCACATCACCGGTTTCATAGGACGCCAGCGTGGACTGACGCTCGGCAGGAGTCATATCGCCATGAACCACAGCGGCCTTCACCCCAGCCGTAATAAATGCATGACAAACCGCATAGGCGTGATCGATCGTGGCGGCAAAGGCAATGGTCTTACGACGGGCGGCATGCTCCTGCCAGTGCTGGACCACCGCCGCATTGACAGGCGTGGTGTTCATGATCGACGCCACGGCGTTCATGTCGTAGTCGTCGGTCAGCTTGCGCACGCCGTCGAGCGCATCTCGGGTGCCAACGTCCACCACGAAGGTGCGCGGCGACACTAGGTGGCCGGAACGGATCAACTCACCCAGCCGGATCTGATCTGCGACATTGGAGAACACTTCCCGCAGACCTTTACCGTCACCGCGATTAGGCGTGGCGGTCACGCCATAAATCAGCGCATGCGGGTTCTTGGCCAGAACGGTATCGATGACCAGCCGGTAAGTCGGCGCCGCGCAGTGGTGGGCTTCGTCGATCACCAGCATGTCCAGCGTGGGCATCTGCTCGAGGTTGCGCGCCAAGGTTTGCACCATGGCGAAGGTGGCCTGACCTGACCAGGACTTCTGGCGGGCATCGAACACGGAGGTGCTGACGTACGGATTGACCCGGCAAAACTTAGCCAGGTTTTGCGCAGTCAGCTCATCCCGGTGCGCCAGAACACACACCTTGGCATCCGGGTGTTGCAGAAACTCCCCAGCCGTGCCGGATAGGCATATCGTCTTGCCAGCCCCAGTCGGCGCCACACCGAGGGTGTTGCCATGGGCCTTGAGAGCCGTGACGCAGCGGGTGACGAACTCCCGCTGCCGAGGACGCAGCATCATGGGAAGTCCTCCTTATTGCGCCCAGGCGGGACGGGTGGGCACGGCAGGGGCAGATGGAGTGGCGCTCTGCGGCGTAGCGGACGCAGGGCTGGACATGCGCACCGGTTGCCCCATCAGGGCGGCGTATTCCTTGTGATCCGGCTGAATGGCGGCCTTGATGACGTTCTTGTCGTCGCCGTTCTGATCCTTCTCGACATCGATGCGAGCAACGAACTCCACGCCATCCAGATCGGCGAAGCCCTTGATACGGCGCGCGCTTTGCGCTTGTGGCGAGTTGTCTGCCGGGTGGATGCCGCGCGCTGAATTCAGGATGGCGCGCAGAAAACTGCGGCCGATGTTGGTCCACTCGGGACCCTTCGGGCTGGACAAGCCAATCAGCCCGAACACCACCCGTTTGGCAAACGGTCCCTCCAGAATGGTGAACTTGGCGTTGAGGTAGATCGCGCCGGTCTTGTCAGAGCGGGTCGCATAGCCGCCTGTCCAACCTTGGTTCGGATCGTCATAACCGCCCGGGCGAATGGCCATGATCACCTTGGCCAGGGTCTTGGGCGGAATCAGGGCGTATTCGCGCTGGTCCTCGGCGTCATTGAAGTCATTCCAGGCGGCGTTGTGGTTGTAGCTGTTCATGAAAACTCTCCTGCTTATTGCGCGCGCGGCGCGGTGATCTTGGAAATGAGGCGGCCCAGATGCGGCTCCTCGACGACCTCCAGTCGTCCGGAACGGTCTTTGGCGGGATAGCCCCAGGGGTTGATGTGCTGGCAGACGAAGGCTCGATAAGGGGTACCGTCATCCGACTTGAGCACCACCATTGAAATGACCTGATCAACGATGCCGGGTAGCTCCAGTGCGGCTTTGGAGCCTTCGATCTGCGGGCTGAAC
This sequence comes from Betaproteobacteria bacterium, assembly GCA_009923505.1. Classification (GTDB taxonomy): domain Bacteria; phylum Pseudomonadota; class Gammaproteobacteria; order Burkholderiales; family Burkholderiaceae_C; genus Limnohabitans. The sequence continues at coordinate 1,338 of RFTK01000042.1, read as the reverse complement.
ACCTTGCGGTTGAAGTCGTCGAGCTTCTCGTCAAGGATCCCCACCAGCCAGATGTCCTTGTCACGGACGTGCTGCAACTGGGTGAGCCACCCCACCAGTTCACTGGCATGCAGGCCGTAGGCACCGCGCGTGTCAGGCTTGCCGGTTTTTTCGGAGAAGGCCTGCGGCTGCCCCTTGGCCCATTGCAGACACAGGCGCCCCGCGACCGTGATGGAATCGACGAAGATCAGCGAGTACTTGGCCAGCATGGCCGGATCGCCGAACTGGGCGCAGACTTGGTCGTAATGCGCCTGGCTGTAGGACTGGTCGTCGCGCAGCGCCGGATTGGGGCCGCCGATGTAGCAGGCCAGATCCCGGCATTCCTGCCAGGTGCGTGGCCGCACGCTGTCACCGGGCCAGTCCAGTACCGCCAGATCACCGGCTTCCAAATCGATGAACAGCGTGCGAGCCGCATCGGCGGTTTTGAGTAGCGTGGTTTTGCCCACGCCCGAAGGCCCAAGGATGACGCCCTTGGAGCCACGCTTTTCGGCGAGGCGCTGCTCGGCGGTGATGAAGGGAAAACTCATGTCAGACCTCCCCACCAAAGATCTCAGTGACCTTGTCCGTGCCGAGCGCACCCCGGGCGCGCGCCAGATCGTGCAAGCGGCGCAAGGAATGCAACTGGCAGGCGATTTCGAACGAGCGAGCTTCCAGCCCCTGGATAGCGAAGGCCAGATCATCGACCGAGGCTTGGTCGAGGGGGAGGCGGTCGATGTCGGTCTGTCCGGCGTGACCCGGGACGCGAATGGTTTCCGGCAGGTCGGACAGGGACAGGGTTTTCTTGCGCAGGGATTCGATGAGGTTTTTGAACATGGTGATTACTCCGAAAGCAGGGCGAGGCGGAAGCTGGGCTTGCCCACCTTCACGGTTCGTGCGGGGATGAATTGCTCGCGCAGGGCACTCGCCCAGGCGGAGAACTTGGTCTCTGAGACGCGGTAGCTGACGTCGATGTATTCACGCGGGTTGTCGCCATTGGCAGCAATGCGTGCTTCGAGATTGGCGAGTAGCGTCTGATCCCACTCGACCTTCTTAGGCAAGTCAGCAGTGATACGCACGTCGCCGTCGTCGAAATGCACGACGCCGCTGTCTTTGCCGGCGACCAGGCGCAGGTGCTTGGCGCGCTCGGCATACTTCAGGTTCAGGGCGTGTTCGATGTGATCGACTTCAGCCTTGGCAGTGGCCAGGCGGTCGGCGGCCAGCGTCTTGAGCTGGAACAGGCTGCGAGCATCGAATGCGGCCAACTCGGTGGTCGGGATGGACACCACGTCCTGGTTTTGCGAAGTCGGATGAAGTAGGCTC
>RFTK01000041.1 GCA_009923505.1 Betaproteobacteria bacterium | reverse complement strand
CTGAGGTTAGTAAAGTCCGTCAAACTGGAGCAAGACGGACATGAAGAAGAGCAGATTTACCGACGAACAGATCATTGGCTTTCTCAAACAGGCCGAGGCTGGTATGCCAGTCAAGGAACTGTGCCGCAGTGGCGGGTTCAGTGATGCCACGTTTTACAAATGGCGAGCCAAGTACGGTGGCATGGAGGCATCCGACGCATCCAAGCTGCGGGGATTGGAATCCGAGAACGCCAAGCTCAAGAAATTGCTGGCCGAAGCCCACCTGGATATCCACGCCTTGAAGAGCGTGTTTGGGGTAAAGCACTAGCCCCACAGGCCAAGCGTGAAGCGATTCGCAAGATGATCGAACTGTTTGATCTCTCCGAACGCCGAGCATGCCGTCTTGTGGGGCTAAGCCGGGACAGTTATCGACATGAGCCTGAAGCCAGTGCTCAGACGCAAGCCCTGAGCGGCCGCATTGTGGAGATCGCACATCAACGTCGCCGCTTTGGCTATCGCCGGGTCCATGACCTACTGCGACCAGAGTTTCCAAGTGTGAATCACAAGCGGGTGTATCGGCTTTATCGCAATGCCAATCTGGCCGTTCGCAAGCGCAAAAAGGCTAAGCGCCCCATGCATGAGCGTGTGCCGCTGCAATTGGCCACAAGGGTGAATCAAGTTTGGAGCATGGACTTTGTGTCCGACAGTCTGAGCAACGGTCGTCGCCTGAAGTATTTGACCGTTGCAGATGATTTCAGCCATGAGTGCGTTGATATCACTGTTGACTATGGAATCTCGGGCCAGTATGTCACAAGGTTGCTGGATCAAGCAGCTCTATTTCGTGGCTACCCACAGGTGGTGAGAACCGACAACGTACTAAACGCAATAGGTGTTGCACAAAAAGAACAAGCTCACTCCTGGCTGTCAAAGCAACCAAAAAAACAGCGTTACCTCGCTGCCTTGCCCAATGGTCACTTCCACGTTTTACGTAGGGCGTCGATTCACCATAATGAACACAAGATCCAACAGTGATGAGCTGCGGTCTTTACCGAACTTAAAACAATCGGTTGCCCAGTGGAAGGTCCAAACATTATCTACGGGGTCCTGTTGGCCCCAACGGCCCTACAGAGAGGGATCGATCCACTGGGCGAAACTTCAAAGTAACCCTGGTAGGGTGTACCGGATTTAATCAGTGCATGTATGACACGCGCCATCTTGGCCATCACAGCAGTCATTGCCTTGCGTTTGCAGTCGGCATCCTTGGGTGTGGCTTGGGTGTAGCGATGAAACTTGTTGCGAAAAGAGTTCTCGGTTTGACGGATGGCGTGCAAGCTGGCCATGTAGAGTGCCAATCGCAGTCTGGCATTGCCCCGCTTAGACAGTTTGTCCTGCCCCCGAAAATTGCCTGATTGGTTCTTGGCTAAATCCAAGCCGCAATACTTGAGAAACTGACGGTGATGATTAAAACGACGCAAATCCCCGCCCTCGGCCAAGATGGTCATGGCGACGATAGGGCCGATACCTGGTATTGTCTTGAGCAGACAATAGTCTGGGTTCATGCTTAACGTGGTCTCGGCCTGCTGCTCGAGTTGCTGGCGTTGGTTGGTCAACTCTTGATAACGCTGGAGTTGCAGTTGAAAAGTTTGACAGGCCAGGGAGTCTGAGGCAATAGGCAGGCCAATACTGTGCTGAGCCGCCTCATACAGCTCTAGGAGTTTGGCTTGTTTATTCATCTTGCGACCGATGATAGGGCTGGCAATCTGGCAAAACGCTTGTTCGGAGTATTGAATGACACTTGCAGGCGTGGGAAAGTGCAGCAAATAGTTGATCCACCAAGCATTGCGGGTCGAACACCAAAACTTGGCCATTTCTGGAAAGTAAAGCGGCAGGTAGTGCGTCAATATGGAGTGCTGCAGGCGGGTACGACTCAACGTTATATTGCTGTAGGTCTTAGACAGCTCTTGAATATCGTGATAGCCCGACCTGATGGGGTCGACGTAGGTTTGCACAATGCCGCGCTTGAGTAATTCGAGCAAGATGCCTGCATCTTTGGGGTCGTTCTTATCCCAAGAGTTAAAAATGGCTTCCCGGTAGCGGGCGCTGGCTAGAGATGAAATCAAAGAGACATCAAAGCCTTCGGTTAGTAGCCGGTAAGCCAGTGGTCGGTGATAGTTGCCGGTGGCCTCAAAACCGATATGGCAGGGCTGGGGCAACTCGCGAATGACCTCAATCAAGCGATCGTGGTCTTTGCCGGAATTGGCCATGCGAAAGCGGCGGGTCTTGCCGTCTGTTAGCTCAACCATGACAACGTTGTAATCCTTGGCAATGTCTATTGCAACCCATGAGTGATAGGCTTTATGCTTCGGTTGGTCAGTCATTTGGAACGTTCCTCTCAAGATGTTGGAATCAAGAGAATGAACCTATTCTTTGTGGCTGACCACCCCTATTCTGCATGTACTACGGGCCGGAATTCACAAGTCGAGCGTTTCTGGCTTGGGCGCAAAGCCATGGGATTCGACACATTCTGATTCAACCAGGGCGCCCCATGCAGAACGGCTACATCGAGAGTTTCAACGGCAAGTTCCGAGACGAACATCTCAACGAACACTGGTTTCAAACACTGCAGCAGGCCCGGCTAGCATTGGCCAGTTGGCGGAAGGATTACAACGAGATCCGGCCACATAGCAGTCTGGGTCGGATACCTCCGGCTCAATTCGCGCAGCAACACCGCTTGGCAGCAAGCAGTGACGCTGTTTCATCAACCATCAAAATCGATTAACCTTGAACCGGACTTGCTACTTTTGAATGGTATGGCTAACGGGGGCAGGTCACTTCCAACAAGAAGCCCAAAAAATTCTTGAGTCCATTGGTGAGGCGGGACCGTTGGCTATCAAAGGGGCCAAAAAGGTGATCAGCACCCGGCTCGAACCGGGCTTCAATGCCGCACGAATGCTGTCAGATGCTCTGCGACAAGCTTTGGAGTGGAGCGAAGACGTCGATGAAGCAATCGCTGCTGGCAAAGAGCAACGCAAACCAGTCTTCAAAGGGCGTTGAATTCACGGGTTGGCTGGAGCTCAAGGCTCTGCTTAAACCTGCTAAAAGGCGAAAAACTGCCCTTCGCGGGCTACCTTTCTTGGCCGCTCACCCATTCCACTCAGTAAACATCCGCTCTTCATAATTAACTAACTTAGCTCAGCAATCGACGGTACATCAAGACGGTAAAACTTGGCAGCATTGTTGACAAAGAAATCACGTTGTTGCGTTTGCGAATAAGCTTCAATCATGTTCGACACAGAATTGACCAGGGTGTTGAAGTCAATGCGCAACCCAGCGACTGGAAAATTGGAGGCAAACATGCAACGTTCAATGCCAAATATGGAGAGGGCTTCTTGAACAATAACTTGGTTCTCTGAGTAATTCCAAGGCTTGTCTCTCAATCCAAACTCAGACACTTTCAGCCAAACGTTGGGGCAGCGCGCAATGCGCTCCATGGCAACGCGCCAAGCCTTGAGTCCCTCTGTGCTTCGATCCCAAGGAAATCCTGTGTGGTTCAACACAATCGAAGTTTCTGGAAACAGTGCAGCCACTTCAGCTGCCTCAGCAAGATGCCAGTAGGGCACACGCAAATCCCAGCTTAGCTGGTACTTGGCGAGTCGCGAGAAACCTTCTAGCCACCGAGGGTCTTGCATGCTGCCAGGCAGGCGAGGCTTCATGGCAGCAGGGCTGGCAGCGGTGACTGGCTTAGATCGGATACCTTTGACCAGTGGAAATGCAGCCTGTCGTGCCAAGATTTCTTCACTGTTGTCTGTGTGAAACCAAGCATGTGCCACGATCGCTGAAGGATGCCCAATGTTCTGGTGCATCTCTGTCAGCCATTTCGTTTCGCCAACCTGATCTTCACGGGACCATTCGGCTTCACAGTGGACAGTGGCGATCACCTTGTGATCGGCAGTATCGTGTTGGTAGTCGAGCCACAGATAATTTCTCTTCAAGGCATCGTAATTGCCCAAGAAAAAATGTGGCTCGTTAGCTTCTTGCAACCATGGGTAGGGGTTTTTGTTTAAGTCCCACAGATGATGGTGTGCGTCAATCAGCGTGACGCACATGATTATTTCAGCGCATCAATTTTGGTCAGGATGTCCGCACCAAACTTTTCTGCGTATATTTTCCGAACAGGCTCATAAGCAGCCGCACGGAACGGTTCAGTGTTCACGTTTTCAATGACCTCAACGCCCGCTTTGCGAATGGCAGCCAAGCTTTCAGCCTCAAGGCTGGCATTGTTTTGGCGCTCTGCAATCGCGCCCTCTTTGGCGGCTTTCATGAACATGGCTTGCTGCTGCGGGGTGAGTGCTTTGAACTTGGCCAAGTTCATGACCATGGGTGCTGCGGTGAATGCATGTCGTGTCACGCTCATGTATTTTTGAACTTCTTGAAACTTCATTTTGGCAATGTGAACAGTTGGATTTTCTTGGCCATCCACTGTTTTGGTATTCAAGGCCAAATAGACTTCTGAAATAGCCATGGGGGTGGGATTGGCGCCCCAAATTTTGAAAGCTTCAATGTGCATGGGGTTCGGGGTGGTACGAAGCTTTATGCCTTTGAGGTCTGCAGGGGTTCGGATGGGGCGAACCGAGTTGGTGATGTTTCTGAAGCCGATTTCCCAATACGCCAGGCCTTTCAAGCCGCGGGCTTCGAACTTGTCCATCAGTTCACGACCTATCGGTCCATCAATCACGCGGTAGGCGTGGTCAACAGTTCGAAACAAGAAGGGGATGTCCAGCGCTGCTTGCTCTGGTGAAACACCACCAAAAAAAGGATTGCCCGTCACGCTCACGTCAATGCTACCCACTTGGGTGCCAATGATCATGTCTGCGCCTTTGCCCAATTGCTCTTGTGGGAAGATTTCCACTTTGTAGACGCCGCCACTCTCTTTTTCTAAAACCTCTTTGAACTTCAAGGCGCCCACATGAACGGGGTCGGAAGTGGGACCGTAATGCGCAAATTTGATGACTGTTTGTGAGTGAACCCAAGTGCTTGACACTGCAGCGACAGCAACAAGGGCCTGCATTAATTTCCTGGAGATTTTCATTTTTCTCTTCCTACATGATCAATGGTGGAGGGGGGACGAAGTACAACGGGAAATCGCTGATTACATTTTGATATTGGCCTGCTTGATGAGCCTGCCAAATCGTTCAAACTCTTGACGGTTGAGTTTGCTGAATTCTTCGGGGCTGATGTTGCCGGGTTCGCCGCCTAGGCCTTTGAGTTTGGCTTGGACATCGGGCAACTTGATAATGCGAGCCAGTTCTCTTTGCAGCCTGAACACGACATCAGGGGGCGTTCCAGCAGTGACATAGACGCCATACCAAGTGCTCATTTCAAAACCTGAGACAGCGGCCTCTGCCAAGGTTGGTACGTTTGGCAATTCAGAAGAGCGTTGTGCTGTGGTCACCGCCAAGGCTTTGAATTTTCCGGCTTTTATTTGCCCCATCGCAGATGAGGTGGTGTCAAACATGATTTGGACATTGCCGGCAATGATGTCAAGGTGAGCTTGTGCGCTGCCCTTGTAAGGCACATGAATACTTTTCACACCTGCTGCAATGTCAAAGGCTTCACCAGCGATGTGTTGAGTGCTGCCCACCCCAGAAGATGCATATTTGAATTCCTCTGGTTTGGCCTTCATCAGTGAAACCAGTTCTTTGACGCTGTTGACAGGGACGTTGCTGCCCACCAGCAGCACATTGGGGACGGTGACAACCAGGCCGACTGGTGCCAAATCATGAATGGGATCAAACGACAGCTTGATCAGGTGCGGGGCAATGGCTTGCCCCGTGTTGGTGGCCACTAGCAGGGTGTGACCATCGGGTGCTGCTTTGGCAGTGAGTTCCGCCGCGATGGTGTTGGAGGCGCCCGGTTTGTTTTCAACGATAAAGGTACCCTTCAAAGACTCAGTCATTTTCTCGGCGAGCATCCGAGCAATAATGTCTGTGCCACCGCCTGCACCTGCGCCGACCATCAGCTTGACGGGTTTGCTGGGGTAAACAGCTTCTGCGATGCATGCCAACGCGACGAATGTCGCAGCAATGCCAACCACTATTTGTTTTTTCATGGCAATTGTGGGCATCAGGCGGGTACTGAATCGAGCTTTTTCGATTGCATGTGATGGAGCCCCATGCGGCAAGCCAAACTGAAAGCATTGAACATCGCTTGCGGGTTGGCCAGGTTTTGACCCGCAATGTCATAAGCAGTGCCGTGGGCGGGCGTGGTCACTGGGATGGGCAATCCCCCGTGAACCGTCACACCTTTTTCAAACCCCATGAGTTTCATGGCAATTTGACCTTGATCGTGGTACATGGTGACCACGCCATCATAGCCATCGTCTTTTCGGATGGCGCGTACAAATGCAGTGTCAGCAGGGAAGGGGCCATCGACTGGGATGCCAGCTCGGTGTGCCATGTCAATGCCCGGCGCAATGATGGTGATTTCTTCATCCCCATAGTTTCCGTTGTCCCCGTTGTGAGGATTGAGTCCGCAGACTGCCAGTCGGGGATTTGCTTTTCCAGAGGCTTTCAATGCCTTCGAAATCATTGCGATGGACTCAAAAACTTTTTGACTGCTGAGCAGACTGCTCACTTCTCTCAGCGCCACATGCGATGTGACCCGTGATGTCCAAAGATCTTGCAGCACATTGAGTTCGCCGCACACCCCTTTGAAGTTCAGGAATTCTGCGAACCAGCGCAGTTCATCTTCTTGTTGCATGCCCCCCAAGCGAAGTGCGCTTTTGTTCAGTGGGGCAAAGCAAAAGGCGTGAGCGTGACCATCGCGCACCAAACTCACGCCTTCGGCCAAAGCGGCAATCATGTAAGCGCCGTTGTGGGCGTCATAAGTGGCTTTGGGGAAGAGCGGGGCATTGAGGCCAGACCATTGGTGCCATGTCGCATGAGGCGCGGTCGGGAGGGCGTCCTTTTGACCAATCAGAATGATCTTGGCGGCTTGTTGGCAGATGGGGTTGTTCAACAGTTTTTGAACCAATTCGGGGCCAATGCCCGCAGGGTCACCGGTAAAAAGGGCAATGGTTGGTTGAGTCATGGTCAGTCTTGGTGAGGTGTAATCTGCAATTACGAATACCAGTATAGATAATCTGTTGGAGTGAATGACACTCGTTATTACCCTCAGTGGTCAATTTTCAAGCCTATAGCAACCCAGCTCGCCCCCCCCTACAGGCTAGGTAGTCGAGTCTCACGGGTCGGCAGCAAATCCAGTCCAGAGCAGGCCATCGGTTGACATCATCAACGGGTCTATCAAGACTTGGCTCGCTGCAAACACAATTCCGCCAACCTCGCCGCAGCTGGCGAGAGCGAGCGCTGCGGCCAGGTGATCAACCCCACGGGCCGCCTCAAGGACGGCTGCACAATTCTTAAGGCCTGCACTCGCTTGTCCAGCCGATTCGGGATGATGGACATGGGCAGTATGGCCGCTCCCAATTCCTCGTGGGCCATGGCAATCAAGGTCTGGGCCTGTGTGCATTCGTACTTGGGCGTGAGCTCGATGCTATGTTTTCGTGAGGCCTGCTGTAACACGCTGCGCAAGGCGGTCGCCTGGCTCAGTTGCAAGGTCGGAATGCGCGAGAGCTCTCGCAGGCTGATGGTGTCGCAGACCAGAGGTTTGAACTTCTTGGGTACCAAGGCCATGATGTCCTCCTGAAGCAAGGGTTGGAAGGAAAACTCTTTGCCATCTGGGCGTGGGCCGAGACCAAAATCGGCATCGCCGTGATTGAGGCTGTTCGCAATCTCGGCAGGCGTGAGTTCTCTCACCAAAATGCGAATGGAGGGGTAATGCGCCTCAAACGCTGCGAGCAAGGGAGGCAAGAAGGTGGCTGCCATGATGGGGGACGATGCCACAGCGATTCGGCCTACCCGCAAATCCAATGTTTCCTGCAACTGCCTCAACCCTGATTCGATCGTACGAAACCCACTGCGCGCCGCTTGCAACAACAACTCGCCCTCCGGCGTGAGCGTAACGCTGCGCGTGGTGCGATGGAACAAGCGCGCTCCAATTTGTAACTCAAGTTGCTTGATTTGTGCGCTGACCACGGAGGTGGAACGATGGATTTTGTCTGATGCGTCCCGAAAGCTTGGTGCTTGCGCCACCTCCAGGAAGTTGTGCAACAGCCTGTAATTGATGCCGACTTTCAATTCCATGATCTCAGTTTGTTTCAAATATCAAGACAATAGCCTACAATAATCTCGATTGTCAATATGAATATCCAGCGCTATCGTTGTGCATCTTCGCTTTCTGTTGACAATGTCATGTCTCTTGCTATTCAACCATTCACCCTTCCTACCTCCGACCCCGGCGTCAGCATCGTGGGACGCTTGCGCGGATCTGGCCCCCCGCTGTTGTTGTTGCACGGTAACCCATTGACGCAAATGAGTTGGGACCGGATTGCACCTCGCCTGGCCGAACATTTCACGGTGGTGACCACGGACCTGCGTGGTTATGGCGACAGCAGCAAGCCTGAAGGATTGCCTGATCACAGCAACTACTCATTTCGACGTATGGCGCAAGACCAGGTAGATGTGATGCAACAACTGGGCTTCTCACATTTCTCGGTGGCTGGCCATGACCGAGGCGCACGCACTGCGTTTCGCATGGCCATGGACCACCCGGCTCTGGTGACCCGTGTAGCCTTTCTGGACATTTTGCCCACCCACTGTGTGTTTCAGGATATTCAGGCGCAGATGGCCATGGATCTTTACCACTGGTGGTTCATGGCGCAACCCAAGGGATTTCCAGAAACCCTGCTGAGAGGAAACGAGGCGTACTACATTCGCAACAAACTGATGAAGCAAGGGCCAGGCAAAGGCGGTTTCAGCGAAGAGGAGATCCTCGAATACATCCGGGTCTGTACACCAGCGAATATCCACGGTGTGTGCGAAGACTACCGTGCCGCCTTCACGATTGATCTGCCCATGGACACGGCTGACTTCGAAGCCGGTCGCCAGGTACAACCGCCCGCCTTGGTCTTGTGGGGGGCGAAAAGCCACACCGCGCATCACCATGATCCACGACTTGAATGGCCCAAGTACTGCGCAAACATCGTTCGTATGGCTGAGCTGCCCTGCGGTCACTACCCCACCGAGCAAGCCCCTGACGAAACCTTTCGTGAATTGCAAGCGTTCTTCAACGCTTGAAAGGAATTAACCATGAAAACATCTTTGAAAAGAGTCCTGCTGCTGGTGATATGTGGACTGTCATGGCTGACTCCTTGGGCTGCACAGGCACAGACCTATCCGACCCAGCCTATCAAGCTGATCGTGGCGTTTTCGCCCGGAACGGGAAGCGATATCCTGGGTCGCATTCTGGCTGTGAGGCTAGGGGAGCGACTGGGGGTGCCCGTGACAGTGGAAAATCGTGCCGGTGCAGGAGGTGTGGTGGGCACTCAGACTCTGGTGAAAGCAACCGCTGATGGCTATACGCTGACCCTGGCCACCAATGCCACGCTCATCACCTCGCCATTGCTGACCGCCTCGCCGCCCTATCGGGCCGACAAGGATTTCACGCCCTTGGGGGGCGTTGCCCGAACGCCCATGGTGGTGGTCACCAGCCTTACCCCGCAAGCACCTAAGACTTTTCAGGAGTTGGTCACCCGCGCGCATGACAAAAGCAGCAGCTTTTCCAGCGCTGGCGTGGGCACCATCGGACACCTGACCAGTGAGGTGCTGGTCAAGAAAACCGACATGGCCAGCAACCATGTTCCCTACAAAGGCAGCGGGCAGTCGCTGACTGATGTCGCACGCGGTGAAATTCTGTTCAGCACCGATACACCGCCTGCGGTGTTATCGCTGATCAAGGGAGGGAAGTTGCGAGCCTTGGCCGTGACGGGTGACAAACGGTTGCAAGTGCTGCCCGACACGCCCACGCTGCATGAGGTAGGCCTGCCCGGCGTGAACCTGGGCGTTTGGTGGTCACTGATGGCACCTGCTGGGTTGCCTGCGCCTATCGGTGAACGCCTGAGTCAGGAGTTGGCAAGGGTGGTGGCCGAACCCGAGATGCGAAAAAAAATGCAGGAGCTTGAACTCGAACCCATGCCGCTCAACGCGACTGAGTTGACCCAGTTCATTCGCTCGGAATATCCATTTTGGCAACAGTTTTTGAGCAAGTCGGGCATCCGTCTGGAACCATGACGGCTCGAACGCTGTACCAGCGCATTGTGGACGCACATGTGGTGTGTCCAGTGGGTGAATCCGGTCAGGTTCTGCTTTATATCGACCGTCAGGTTCTCAACGAGTACACCAGTCCGCAGGCCTTTGCTGCCCTACACGCAGCGCAAAGAAGCGTGTGGCGTCCGCAGTCGCATTTAGCCGTGGTGGATCACGTTAACGCCACCACTCCTGTTCGAACAGTCGACACCATGCGCATCATCGATGACGCTCGTGCCAGGCAGGTGAGCCTGCTGGCCGAGAATTGCGCGCTTCATGGCATTGAACATATTGGTATGCTCGATAAGCGCCAGGGCATTGAACATGTGGTGGTCAGCGAGCAAGGATTTGTCTTACCCGGAATGATCATTGCCGCCGGCGATAGCCACACCACCTCGCATGGTGCGATGGGCGCTTTGGGCTTTGGAATTGGCAGCAGCGAAATCGAACATCTGCTGGCTACCCAGACCCTAGTGGTTCGCCCCCAACGCAATATGCGCGTGATGGTGAAGGGTCGACTGGCCCTCGGATTAAGCGCCAAAGATGTGGTGCTGGCCTTGATTGCCCGAATTGGTGCTGATGGTGCGCAAGGGCACGTCATCGAATTTCAAGGCCCAGCCATCGAACAGATGGACGTCGAAGGCCGGCTGACCCTGTGCAACATGTCGGTCGAGGCCGCAGCACGCGGCGGCATGGTGGCACCCGATGATCGGCTCTTCAACTATTTGCATGGCCGACCCCGGGTGCCTACCGGGCGAGCTTGGGATTACAGCGTGAACCAATGGCGACGCCTACGAAGCGACCCGCAGGCCGTATTTGATCGCGAAGTGGAGTTGGACGCCTCCTGTCTGCTGCCTCGGGTAACCTGGGGTACCAGCCCAGACCAAGGGACGGCTATTGATGGCCGGGTCCCCAACCCGGTTCATGAGCAGGATCCGACGCGTCGCAGCAGCATGGAGCGAGCCCTGCGGTATATGGGCCTTCAGCCTGGTCAGCGCCTAGAGGGCTTGCCTATTAGCCACGCCTTCATCGGGTCGTGCACCAACAGCCGATTGGACGATTTGCGTGCGGCGGCACAGGTGCTGCGAGGCCGACATGTGGCATCTCATGTGCGTGCCCTGGTGGTGCCGGGGTCCAGCACAGTTCGAGCGCAGGCTGAGGCTGAAGGCTTACACCATATTTTCATGTCTGCCGGTTTTGAATGGCGCCAAGCTGGGTGTTCGATGTGCGTGGCCATGAATGACGATCACCTTGCCCCAGGCGACCGCTGCGCGTCCAGCACCAACCGAAATTTTGAGAGTCGGCAAGGCATGGGGGCGCGTACCCATCTGATGAGTCCGGCGATGGTGGCCGCGGCAGCCGTTAAAGGTGCATTGACCGACGTGCGACAACTGTTGACCCAATGAGTACCTGATGGAACCCTTTACCCAAGTGCAAGGAGTGGCGGCGGCGTTGATGCTGCCCAACCTCGATACCGACCAGATCATGCCCAAGCAGTTTCTGCGGGGCATTGACCGACAAGGCCTGTCACAGGGTGCCCTTTACGAGTTGCGTTTCGATAGCAACGGCATCCCACGGCCAGCGTTCGTGCTGAACCAATCGCCCTGGAATCAGGCTAGCTTTTTAGTGGTGGGACCCAACTTTGGCTGCGGCTCCAGCCGGGAACACGCAGTTTGGGGGCTCAGAGAGCTAGGCATACGCGCAATTCTTGGCACCAGTTTTGGCGGAATCTTCAGTGATAACTGTTTGCGCAACGGTGTGCCGGCGCTGACTTTGCCGGCACCTCATATCGAGCGACTGGTTGCTTTGGTACAAGACCCGAATCGATGTGAATTGCGGGTGGATCTGGGCACTCAAACAGTTGCGTCGATGGGCGATGGACAAGTCGTTACCATTCAATTGGACCCCTGGCAGCGAGACATGCTTTTGCAAGGACTGGACCCAGTGGGTATGACACTCACCCGTGCACAAGACATTCGTGATTTCGAAGCCCGCTATTACAGTACCAACCCTCACCTGGAGGTGAGACAGTAGCTATTGTCCCGCTTTACGGACTTGCTGGGTTAGCCCCATGAAGCTTGTATGGGTCTCTTCCAATGAAAAATCTTGTTGATAACGTCCACAAATGAACCAGTCCCAACCGCCCACCAATGGAGATGCACAGCCCGTTGTGAAGCCTGATTGCGAATCGGCTGGTGGTGTATGGCTTGGTTTCGGAAAAACTTAATAGCGTTTGTATTTCAACTGTTCAGGCGTTGCTCAATATGAGTGCCGCCCCTTTTTCGGCCACCATAATGGTGGCGGCATTTGTATTGGCTGAAATGACCTTGGGCATCACCGAGGCATCAATCACCCGAAGACGTTCAATGCCATTGACTTTTAACGACGGGTTGACTACCGCGCCTGGGTCTGATCCCATGCGACAGGTGCTGGTCGGGTGGAACACGGTGCCACCAAAGCCCCGTGCAAACGCCTCTAGGCTTTGGGGACCAGGTAACTTTTCTTCCACCCATCGCTTGGCAAAACTGTCCTGGCGATAGATTTCTCGGCACATCTCCAGTCCCTCAACCAAGGTGCGGATATCGCGACTCGTTGTCAGGTAATTGGTTTGGATGCGGGGAGCAGTCGTTGGGTCAGTGGAAGTGATTTGCAGTGAGCCCAGCGACTCGGGCCTGCACTGACAGACGGACACGGTGAAACCAGAATAACGATGCAAAGGGTCGCCTGGTTTGTCGACTGATAACGGCATGACATTGAATTGGATATCTGCGCGTCCCTCGGTGGCCAGACTCGTCTTGGCAAACCCCCCGACTTGGCCAGCTCCCACCGTCAGGGGACCGCGTTCATTCAACAGCCATTGCAGGCCCATACGTGCTAACCCCATGGGGCTACGCACTTGGTCATTGAGAGAAATCGGATCTTTCAGCCGAACAATCGTACGCGCCTGGTAATGATCTTGCAGGTTTTGCCCCACCTCAGGTGCGTCATGTATCACGGGGATTCCGAGCGAGCGTAAATGGTCCGCCGGGCCAATGCCTGACAACTGCAAGACTTGAGGACTTTGTAGGCTGCCAGCCGAGAGGATAACTTCGGCTTCAGCGTTCAACCGTATCAACTGTCCATGAACCAAGCACTCCACACCTATCGCTCGCCCGTGCTCGATCACAATGCGTGATGTCAACGCGCCGGTCAAAACGGTCAAGTTGGGTCGTTGCAAGGCAGGCCTTAGAAAAGCAACCGCTGTGCTGGAGCGCCAGCGCCCTCGAATTGACAGCTGGTAACGGCCTACCCCGTAATCGGTAGCGCCATTGAAATCGGGGTTGAAAGGCAAGCCATATTCTTGAGCGGCTTGCAGCCAGGCATCGCAGCTGGGATCGTTGTTGCGCAGATCAGATACGCCTAACTCGCCATCCGTTCCGTGGTACTCACTGGCAGCTCCCGCATAGCCTTCGGATTGTCGAAAGTAAGGTAAAACTTCACGGTAAGACCAGCCCTGTGCGCCCAGTTGGGCCCAGTCGTCATAGTCTGCGTGCTGTCCGCGGATATAGATCAACCCGTTGATCGAGCTCGACCCGCCAAGTACCCGACCACGTGGCCAAAGAATGCTGCGCTCTGCCGTTGCGTGTTGAGGTTCAGTTTTGAACTGTCGTGCAAAACGGTCATCAAATATGGTTCGAAAGTAGCCAACAGGCAAGCGAAGCCAGAATCCACGGTCCTGGCCGCCAGCCTCAATCAACAGCACACGATGTCCAACTTTGCTCAATCGATTGGCCAGGACACATCCCGCCGATCCGGCGCCAACGACGATGTAGTCCCAAGCCTGTTGGTTCATTCATCAAGCCTTGACATTATCGAGATACAAAGCGGTATCAAAATATTTGTTAGCGGGCACCGGATTCTGAATGCCACCAGAGCGTGTATAAAAGTCAGTCACCTGCTGCAGCCAGTTCACTGCCGTTCCATCTTGGTAGAGCTTGCGCCACTCAGAGGCGGTGTGATACTTGGAAGCTTTGAACTGCTCTTGTAAATCCGACAGGGGTACCTGAGCGTAATTTTTGGATTGAATCACAGGCAAGAGAGCATCTGCATTCTTGATCAAATCGTCATTGGCGGCAGCCCAGCCGCGCACGACCTGCGCGCATACTGCGCGGTTCTTCTCGAAAAAGTCATTACGTGTCGCCCAGCCCCCGACAATAGCCGACTTGGGAAAATAAGCGGAGGCGTCGACAAGCATTCTGGCGCTTGGCACGCGCTGTTTGACCAACACGTTAAATGGCACCCACAAGGCGACTACGGGCACCGCGCCCGATATAAACGATGTGACAGCGGCGGCCATGCCTTGGTTGACCAATTCAACGTCTTTGGTGGGATCGATGCCATTGGCACGCAGGGCCGCATCGAGAAATACATGCGCTGTAGTGCCAATGGTGGTGGCAATTTTTTTGCCTTTGAGATCCGCCCAATTTTTGACACCCATGTCTTCGCGCACCCACAATTGAGCGGTAGCGAACTCAATGTTGTTGATCAAAAAGGCTTTGCCTTGTCCGCGGGCAGGGAAATTCGAGATGACGGCACCCGTTGACAACATGTCCAGGCTGCCCCCGATCATTGCGTTAAACAACTCCAGGCCAGTGTTGAATTTGATGGCCTCAAATTCAATGCCCACTCTGTCCCAATGGCCCTGGTGCACGCCCGTCCATAACTGTCCCGTCACGGCCAAGGTATCGACATACCCCATCTTCAGCTTGGTGCGCTGCTGAGCAAGAACAGGTGCACTGTACAGGCCAGCCACACTGACTGCGGCCGCGCTCAGGACCAATTGTCGACGGCCATTTCCAAAACGATTCAGGCTCATAGAGTTCTCCTTGGGTGGTTTGTTGAGTGGGATTTAACGGGACACAGACGCGAGCATTTGTTGCGCCTCGTACTCGGCCATGACCAACTCGCGCAGACGAGACTTGAGCGCCACGAATTGTGGGTCATCGTGAAGGTTTTCCTGACGCGGGTAAGCAAAGGGTACCTGGATGATTTCCTTGACACGAGAGGGCCTGGCCGTGACGACCAAAATTTTGGAGGCCAGGTAGATGGCTTCATCCACCGAGTGAGTGATCATCATGACCGTCTTGCCTTCTTGCGCCAGTACCTCCAACAAGAGGTTTTGCATCTTGGTTCGGGTTTGAGCATCCAAGGCGCCAAAGGGTTCATCCATCAATAAAAAATCGGGCTGCGCAGCGTAGGCGCGAGCAATGGCCAATCGTTGTCGCATGCCACCGGACAAGGTCTTGGGATAGGCATTGGCAAAGTCTTTCAACCCCATCAGTTCAAGATATTTACTGCAGATAGCAGGGTGCTCAGTCGCCGGTGACTTGCTTCGACTCAGCTTCAGGCCAAACTGAATATTTTGTTCAACGGTCAGCCAGGGAAACACGCCATATTCTTGGAAAATCACGCCACGGTCTTGGTCAGGACCTTCAATCTCACGCCCATCGAGCAACACTCGGCCGCTGGTGGGTTTCACAAAGCCCGCCAGCATGTTCATCAAGGTGGTTTTGCCACATCCAGAGGGGCCTACCACACACACAAATTCCCCTTCGTCGATCGTGAAGGACACGTCATTGACGACTTCTAGGCGTCCATGATCGGTCGGGAACGACACCGATACGTGATCGAATTGAACGCGTGCTGCCATCACTGTGCCTCCACGCGCTCTTGCCATCGAACCAAACGCAGGGACACGGCGCGCAAGGCCAGATCCATCGCCAGTGCCACACTGCCAATAGATACGATACCGACATAAATGATGTCGATTTGAAAATAAGACCCAGCGCTTTGAATCAACGCTCCCAAGCCCTGTTGTGCTGCCACCAACTCAGACGCCACCAGAGTGGCCCATGCGACACCTAAAGCCACCCTAAAGGCTGTGAGTATGTGGGGCATGGTGAGTGGCACGATGACGCGTGAAAAAATTTCCCATTCGGTCGCGCCCAGGGTCTTCGCCACTTTGATGTAAATGGGACTGATTTGCGAGACGCCTTCGTACATCACAATGACGCCCGCAAAAAATGAGGCATAAAACAGAATAATCACCTTGGCGGGCTCGTCGATGCCGAAATAGACGATCACCAAGGGTATCAACGCGATTGGAGGCAAGGCTCGAAAGAAATTGATCAGCGGATCGAGAAAGGTGCGCGCATCTTTGTACCAACCAATCAAAAACCCCAGTGGTACAGCCAGGGCGATACCCAGGCTCACCCCCAGCACGACACGCTGCGTCGACTTGAGAATGTCCATGCCAAGCCTGCCGCCGATCAGCAGTTCAATAAACTTGGATGCCACATGAGCGGGCGTGGGCATCAATGCCTCGTTCACCCACCCTGATGTTGCCATGAGGTGCCACCCCAGAATCAGCAGGCACCAAGGCAATAGCAGCAGACCGATTTGCCTCAAACGCATGGAAGAACTTTCCCTGTATTGGCTGTTTGTCCAATCTAAGATACCATAGATAGGACTTTAGAACTTAGAAATTTACCCTAATGTCGGTCTTCAGCCCTGACCATCCCTCGCCACGCTATTGGCGACTGGCTCAGCTTTTGCGTCAGCGCATTGAAAAAGGCTTGTGGAAAACGGGCGAGCATTTACCAAAACTGGAAGACCTGATGGTCGAATTCGATGTGGCGCGGGTGACCGTCAGACAAGCCATAGCCCTGCTATCGCAAGAAGGTCTCGTCAGCGCAGTCCGCGGCAAGGGAACCATCGTGCAGCAATTGCCCAAGCGGCCCAACTCGCTGCGTCTGGAGACATCGTTGCTCGAGATGGCTGATGCCTATCGCAACGATCAGCCCACGCTGACCCTGATCGATGAAGGCCTGGCACAACCAGCCAGCTTCCCGGCGGGCAGTGGCAAGCCGGTTGCGAACTACCATCACCTGCGGCGCGTGCACTCGCGGGAAGGGCAACGCTATTGTGTCATTTCAATTTATCTCGATGAAACCATTTTCATGCGCGCTCCAGAGCGGTTTCGACAAGAGACGGTCATTCCCGTGCTCTTGGAAATGCCGCAGGTGAAAATCCGCCGGGCAAGCCAGACCCTCAAGATCTCGGTCGTTGATGTGGAAACATCGCAGTTATTGGGCGTTCCTATGAGTACGCCGGTGGCAGAGGTGGTGCGCGTCTTCATGGGGCCCAAGGGAGAAATTCTGTACATGGCCGAAATCACCTACAAGGCCGATTTCATCCGTTTCGAGATGGAGCTCAAGGTGTGAACTCTCTGCCGCGCATTCGGTCCGTCACGCCTTATTTGTACCGTATTCCGTTGGAAACGCCCGTCGTGACCTCGTTTGGCACCATGCGCGCGCGATCGGCTCTTTTTATTGCGATCGATGACACCGAAGGTCATCGCGGCTGGGGCGAGGTTTGGTGCAACTTTCCGGATAGTGGGGCGCTGCACCGGTATCGGTTGTTACACGAAGTATTTGTGCCCTTGATGGTGAATCAGCCGACGGCGCATCCTGTTCGGTTGATGGCTGAAGTCAAGATGAAAACCCGTATCCTTCGACTCCAGACCGCCGAGTATGGTCCCTTGGATCAATGCTCCGCTGGTCTGGATTGTGCGTTGTGGGATTTGTATGCACGTCAACACGAGCAACCGCTGTACCAAGTTCTGGGCGGTACGGGTTCGCGCATGCCGGTCTATGCCAGCGGCATCAACCCGAGTGGTGTGCAAGAGACCATTGCCCTGGCTCAACAAGCAGGCCACACGGCCTTCAAAGTCAAGGTGGGCTTTGCCGAGGACGTCGATAGGCACACCCTGCAAGCAGCACGCGAGGTCGTGGGGGATCACTTCCTCGCAGCTGATGCGAATCAAGCCTGGTCGATCGACACCGCACTGCACATGGGGGACATGTTGGATGCGTTTGAACTGCAATGGCTGGAAGAGCCCATTGCTGCGGACAGCGCTGACAGCGATTGGCAGCGACTGTGTCAAGCGCTACGCACACCACTGGCGGCGGGTGAAAACATGAACCGGTTGAGCGACTTCGAGCGTGCCACATGTACCTGGGGCTTGCAATATATGCAACCCGATCTCGCCAAATGGGGGGGTATTTCCGAGTGCATGCAGGTGGTGGAGATGTGCAAAAAACAGGGCATCACCTACTGCCCCCATTATCTTGGCGGCGGCATCGGTTTAATGGCCTCGGCCCACTTGTTAGCGGCCTCGAACCAAAGTGGCTGGCTGGAAATGGACGTGAATCCCAACCCGCTTCGCAGCGAAGTCCTCGGCGAACACCTGCAGGTCCATGATGGGCACGTCACCTTGAGTTTGGCACCCGGTCTGGGCTTTGACCCTGATCTCCAAGCGCTGCAGGGTTATGCCCAATTCCCAACCCAATGAACCATGTTTGTTCACCATGAAACGCATCGGATTAACCGTACACCCCCACGATAACGTCACCACCTTGCTCGACTTCCAAGTGGATGCCACGCAAACCCATGACGGGCAACCCGTTGCCGCTGGCATCCCTT
Organism: Betaproteobacteria bacterium; assembly: GCA_009923505.1. Classification (GTDB taxonomy): domain Bacteria; phylum Pseudomonadota; class Gammaproteobacteria; order Burkholderiales; family Burkholderiaceae_C; genus Limnohabitans. Next base: position 6,222 of record RFTK01000041.1, on the reverse strand, counting down.
TCGGGCACAAGGCGGCGCTCCGCCCAATTGCTTGTGGCGAATCCATCATCAAATATGGAGTGGTCATTGGTGTTGCCACGGCGGATATCGGCACAGGAGAACATGTTCATGTCCACAACTGCCAATGAGCCCACAAGCACCCAGCGTCGTACAGAATTTCAAGGCTTTCAGCGCAGCCGAGGACGTGTGGGGGTGCGCAACCATGTCGCTGTCATCTCGACGGTGGCTTTGTGCAATCGTATTGCCCAATTGGCCGCGGCACACCAGGGATCACCTCTGCTGATCGAAGGCGATTTTCAACGAGGACTGCAAACCGAAGATGCGGCCCTACAAGAGGCCATGCTGGGACAACTGCTCGATCATCCCAACATCGGAGCAGCCTTGGTTCTGTGCCATGACCGTAGAACCGCACAACGATGGCATCAGCAGGCCGCCGCGTACGATAAACCCATCGAAACCCTGGCGGTGATGGATTGCCAAGGTGTTCAAAACGCCATTGACACCGCCAGCGCGATCATCAAGCGCCTCACCCAGGCTGCCGCCCACGCGCGGCGCGTGCCGTGCTCCATGTCCCAGCTGACATTCGCTTTGGAGTGCGGTGGTTCGGATGCGTCCAGCGCAGTGTGCTCCAACCCGGCAATTGGGAAATTCGTCGATTGGGTCATCGAACAAGGTGCGACGGTCATCGTGTCCGAGACCGCAGAATTCATTGGTGCTGAAGAGGTCGTGCAAACCCAGTCGGTGTCTCTCGATGTGGCCGAGGCGATCAATGCTTGCATTCGTGTAACCGAGCAACGTATGGCAGGTGATGGTGACCATTACAGGGGCGTGAATCCCACCCCCGAAAATATCGAAGCCGGCCTCACAACCTTGGTTGAAAAAACCATGGGGGCAGTCTGCAAGATTGGGAACGCGCGGTTTATGGGATGCTTGCGTTTTGGTGAAATACCCACGCGACCGGGCCTGTATTTCATGGATACGCCGTTTTTCAGCCCCTGCTCCATCACTGGCATGGCGGCGGCGGGTGCCCAGATCACCCTGTTTTCAATGGGAGTCTTCAATCCTTCGGGCAACCCCTTGACCCCAACCCTCAAGGTTTGCGGCAATCCTGATACTGTCAAGCACTGGGAAGATGGCATTGATGTGAATTTAAGCGGCTTGATCCAAGGTGACATCACGCTTGATCAGGCAGCAGACCAGATCGCCCACGCCGTGACGCTCACGGCATCGGGCCATGTTTCCAAGACCGAAGCTTGGGGTGAAGGGCAATTTATCTTTCCACGAACTCTCCCCGCGTTTTAACGAGGTTCTGCATGAAAAAAATGACTATCTGTGTTGACTTAGCCCATCGCAGGCAACTGCTTTGCAGACTGGTGTTGGGGGCTTTTCTGTTAGGGTGCTCGGCTGTATACGCCCAAGCTTATCCCAGCAAGCAAATTCGCATGGTCGTGCCTTGGCCGGCCGGAGGCTTGGTCGATGTAGCGGCAAGACAACTGAGTCAACGCCTTCAAACTGCCATGGGTCAAGCCATTGTGATTGACAACAAACTGGGTGCTGGCGGCACCATTGGGGCCGATCAGGCCAGCAAAGCGGCGGCAGATGGCTACACGCTGTTGTTCACCTCCAGTGCGTTGACCATCAACACTGCACTGGGAAGCAAAATGCCTTTTGATGCGGTCAAGGACCTGGAGCGAGTGGCAGTTGTCGCCTATGCCCCGTCGGTATTGGTGGTAAACATAAGCAACAACTTCAATGGGGTTCAAGATCTTGTCAAAGCGGCTCGCGCCAACCCTGGCAAGTTGAGCTATGGATCAGCCGGTATCGGGTCACCTGCGCATTTGACAGCAGAATTATTCAGGTCGAGACAAAACATAGAGGTTTTGCATGTCCCATACACGGGTGCGCCTGCGGCGATGACAGATCAAATCGCGGGGCGCATTGATTACCATTTCTCCAACGCCGCGGTGGCTTTGCCCCAAATCAAGGCGGGCAAGGTACGCGCACTGGCGGTGACCAGTGCACAGCGCATGCCCAGTCTCCCCCAAGTGCCCACGATGGCAGAGTCAGGTGTTGATAAATTTGAAGCTGATCAATGGTTAGGCTTGTTTGCCCCCAAAGGAACGCCCGCTGCAGTGATCGAAAAATGGGTGATTGAGGTGAACAAAGTTCTTGCGCAAGACGACTTCAACCAAAGTCTCTCCAGCGCGGGCATGACCAGCGCTAAGCCTGGCAGGTCAGAGAGCTTCGACGCTTACTTCAAGCAAGATTTGCAGCAATGGTCTCAAATCGTCAAAGCGGCCAACATCACCCCCGAATAGCCTGCAACTGGTGAATCTATCGATGAAACACACGCAACCCAACATACTCCTCATCATGGCTGACCAATTGGCCGTGTCCAGCCTGCCTTTTCACGGGCATCCGTTGGTCAAAGCCCCTCACCTCAGCCGCTTGGCACAAAACGGCGTGGTGTTTGACAGTGCCTACTGCAACTTTCCCATTTGCGCGCCTTCGCGCTTTTCTATGTTGTCAGGCCGTTTGCCACACTCCATCGCTGCCTACGACAATGCCTCTGAATTTCCGGCATCCATGCCCACCATGGCACATTACCTGCGCCACGCAGGGTATCGAACCATTCTCTGCGGCAAGATGCACTTCATTGGCCCGGACCAACTGCATGGCTACGAAGAGCGTCTCACCACGGACATTTACCCAGCTGATTTCGCCTGGACGCCCGACTGGCTCAAGGGCCCAGGCTACCGACCCACCGGCGTGAGCATGCGACCGGTGCTGGAGGCGGGGCCCTGTGTTCGAAGTATGCAGATCGACTACGATGATGAAGTTGAATACAAGGGCGCACAGTGCCTGTATGACCTGGCTCGAGCGCCGCAAGACAAGCCCTTCTTTCTGACGGTGTCGTATACCCACCCGCACCCACCGTTTGTTGCCCCACAAAAATACTGGGACCTGTATCGCCGAGAAGACATTGATGCTCCCCGTGTGCCGCCCATCCCCTATGAGGAACTTGATGAGCACAGTCAATGGCTCTATGTTGCGCACGCACAAGACATTTACAGTGTGTCAGATGAACAGGTGTTGAACGCCCGTCATGCCTACTATGGCATGGTGAGTTATGTCGACGAGAAAATTGGAAAAATTCTGGAAGTCCTGAAGGAAACCCGCCTTGATGACAACACGGTGGTGGTATTTTGTGGTGACCATGGTGAAATGCTGGGTGAGCGTGGCATGTGGTTCAAGCAATGTTTTTTTGAAGATTCCGTGCGAGTCCCGCTGATTGTCTCGATGCCGAAACGGTATGCACCAACTCGAGTCGGGGCCCATGTGTCCCTGGTCGATCTATTGCCGACCTTCATGGAGTGGGCCCAAGGCGAACAAGTCGCGGAACCCGTGGGGCCATTACATGGTCAGAGTCTGATTCCTTTGATCACGGGGACTGAGGCTGGGACGAACCGTTCTGTGATTTCTGAATACAGTTCTGAAGGTGTCTCGGCTGCATCACGCATGTTGCGCGAGGGTCCCTGGAAATACATCTTCACCCACGGTTTGCCCCCGATGTTGTTTAACTTGGATACAGATCCTGATGAGTTATTGAACCTGGCAGGACAACCTGAATATTCCATCACACAGGCGCATTTGCACGCCCGACTTGTGGACGATTGGGACCCGGCAACGGTTCATGCGCGTATTTTGGCCAGCCAAAAGGAACGACTATTCCTGGCCGCTGTAGCGAGCGGATCCAGCAAAACACCTAACTGGGCTTATCAACCTTTTGTGGACGAAACGCAGCGATTCATTCGTGGATCTGGCACGGCTGGCCCAACCAGCGTCAAGGCGCGGGCCAGATTTCCGTATGTCGATCCTGTGCAGCCCGATAAAACATCTGGGTGACGTCGTCTGAAGTTTTAAATCGGATGGTCGCAAATGCATGAAAGCGACAAATCCCTATCTCATGAAGTTGGCCTTCAGTGAATATCGATGGTCGGTTTGTGCGCCAATATGATCTAAGCACAGGAGAATGACTTAAAAAACTTTGACTCACAACAGTAGGCGGGCTGAGATGGACATCATTGAAAACTTGAGAACTTTTATTGCGGTGGTCGAGGCCGGTAACTTCACGGGAGCCTCCCGAAAACTAAAAATAGCGGTTCCCGTGGTCAAAAAACGCATCGATCATCTTGAGGCCCAGGCGGGGGTCCAACTGTTTGAGCGCAGTACTCGGCGCATGACGTTGACCGATGCTGGACGTCGTCACCTGCTCAAAACGCGAGCAGCGGTCGATCAGGTCGACCAACTGCTGGCACAGATGGCTTTAAAGCCCAACCGGGTAGAAGGACGCCTGAGAATCAAGGTGCCCACGGGGGTCCTGGGCGCTTACTTTGGAAAACTGATCAATACATTCAGCATCCAACATCCTGGCGTCAGTCTGGATGTGCGATTCACCCACCGGTCGGAGAACCCGATCGAGGAATCATTGGATGTCAGCATTGAGGTCGAGCCCGTGACGTGGCCTGGCGTGGTCTATTTCGAACTCGGAACCAGCAAGCGACAGGTGGTTGCATCACCCAGTTATCTGGCCAAGCGTGGCACGCCGAAAGTGCCTGGTGACTTGCACCACCACGACATCATCAACTACGAAACACGCGGGTTGACGTGGACTTTTGAAGGCAAAACAGGTCCCTTGGTTGTTCAGATCGAACCGAGAATTACCAGCAACAACGCCTTTTATTTGGTTGACGCCACATGCAGTGGTAATGGCATTTGCTTGATGAGCAATTACGTCATCAAACCCTTTGTACAGCGAGGAGAACTGGTGACTGTGCTTGATGATTACCCGATACCTGACCTATCGGCTCGCATGCACATTCCCGAAAACCGCCTGGAGTTCACCCATGTACAAGCGCTGCGAACACACTTACTGTCGAGCATGAAAACATCAGAGTTACTGACACAGGCCTCATCGCCTTGAGAATTGACCAGTTGTCTTATTGGGGCTTGATGGTTGGGGTGGGTAGGGGGTTGTCTCCGCTGTTAGACATCAATTCATTGTTGAGGCATGGTTGGCATCACAGGTCCAATTCTTTGGCACCTTATCGATAGAGTCTGTTGCTATTGACCAGGGCTTAAAAACGCGAGCACTTTCGCCAGACCCTCCACGGGCCGTTCCTCTTGCAAGAGATGTCCCTGCTTGGGCAAAACGACGGTGGTGGAAGTGGTTAAAACATTCGCATACCGCGCTGCGTTACTCGGGGGGATCATTCGATCGGAATCGCCCCACAAGAGCAAAGTTGGGGCGGTGATGTTCTTTAATCTGGCAACAGGGTCTGTGTTGATCGTTTGGTTTGCTCGATCGATGATCGCCTGCCGTACCCCCGGCGCTCTGAGAAAATCGTGATAACGCGTGAGCAAATCCTCAGTTAACGCCTTGCCATCGTAGAACGCCGGCTCCAGTGATTTCTTGACGAAAAATTTGGGCAAGCAGTACTTCATGACTTGCATGAATCCTGGTATCTCGTAGGGCTTGGCGCCGATGTCTTCTGGATCGGCATAACCATCAGGTGCCATCAAAATAAGCTGTTTGACCTTGGACGGATAGGCGGCTGCCACATTCCAGGCAATTTTCCCCCCCATGGAATGGCCTATCAAACTGAACTCAGGAATGCGCATTGCCGTGACAAAATTTTCAACAAATTGCACATCATCTTCCTCAGAGTAGGCATTGTTCGAGCTCGCACCTGATAAGCCAAATCCAGGCAAATCAAGTCGGATCACCCGGTAGTGCTTCTGGAGTGAGTCGGCCCAGGCGTCCCAGGTTTGCAAGCTGGAGCCAAACCCGTGCAGCATCAACAGCACGGGGGCTTCTTTGGGCCCTGAGTCTTGGAAGTGAACGCTTTGTCCTTGGATCACTGCAAATTGGGTATCAGGAGTCTCGTATTTTTTTTCAAGCCCAGCCCTATCCCAATCAGGAGTCCAAAGGCCTACCAAGGCTGCCACTGTCACGATGGAGGCAACACCCATTGAATAAATCATGTTCACCTTGAATATCGAGCTTGAAATTGTTTAAGCGCTTTGCGGTGCGCGATGGCTGATCAACTCCCCCGCCTGCCGATAACCGCGAGTCGCGCGAGTCCACCACTGCGAAAAACTATGGCAGCGCCTGTCTACCCCAGGAAATAGCGCAGGCTCGGGATCCAGTTGAGCAAAGGG
>RFTK01000005.1 GCA_009923505.1 Betaproteobacteria bacterium | reverse complement strand
ATTAATGGTGACGGTTATCCAGACATAGTAGGCTTGGATAATTCAGGTAACATTAATGCCTATTTAAATGATCATTTATCTGGCTTTACTAAAAAATCAATTGGATCTATTCCATTTGCGAATTCAAATATCTGGAGTATTTTCAATGTTAAAATAGCCGATTTAAATAGAGATGGATTTAAAGATGTCATGTGGCTTGAGGAAGTTCAAAATGATGGAATGGGTGGTATGGCAAGCAACAATAATTTTTACTTGAAATCTTGGATACAAACACCAGTGACTGGTGCGTTGGTTAGAACTTCACCTCCTGCAGTTGCTGCAGCAGGATGCATCGCGCTCCAACCAGGATCTCGCGCTGGCCGTGGGCCTATCAGCGCCCACCTGCCTGCGTCGTGTGCGTCGCCTGCACTTGGCGGGGTTGATCGAGCGGCAGGTGGCCATTCTGCGACCCGAGCCCTTGGCCGAACACTTCGGCGAAGGCTTGCAAGCAATTTTGGAGGTGACCCTGGAGCGGCAAAGCGCCCAGGACCTGGACGCCTTTGAACAACGCGCGGTGGCTGATGCCGAGGTCAGCCAGTGCTGGCGTGTCTCGGCCGGTCCGGACTTTGTGCTGGTGGTGCTGGTGCGCGACATGCCGGCCTACCAGACCCTGGTGCAACGCCTGCTGGGTGTACAGACCAATGTGCGCAATGTGCGAACGTTTTTTGCGGTGCGTCGTGCCAAATGCAACCCCGTGGTGTGGCTGCCCGAGGCCCCGCGCGACGCGATCCACCCCGCCCCCTGAAACGGTTGGCAGGTCAGGCCTCAGGGTTTTTGCTTGGTCGGGCGCTTCCAGTTGGGAATGCTCACTTGCTTGCCGCGTGCCACCGTCAGCGCGCCAGGTTCGGTGTTCTTGCTGATGGTGGAGCCGCCGGCAATGGTGCCGCCCGCCCCCAGCGTGACGGGCGCCACCAGCACGCAGCTGCTCCCCACATGCACATCCGCCTCGATGACGGTGCGGTGTTTGTGGGCGCCGTCATAGTTGGCGGTGATGCTGCCCGCTCCGTAGTTGACGCGCTCACCGACGGTGGCGTCGCCCAGATACGCCAGGTGGTTGGCCTTGGCGCCATCGGCCAGCGTGGAATTTTTGATCTCGACAAAATTGCCTACGTGCACATCGGCCCCCAACTGTGCGCCAGGGCGCAGCCGCGCAAAGGGACCGATCGCGGCACGTGGCCCCACGGTCACACCTTCTGTGCCACCCTCAATACAGGTGAAGGGCTGCAGCACCGCGCCGGCGGCGATGGTGACGTTGGAGAGCACGCAGTGGGCCCCGATGCGAACGCCCTCGCCCAGGTGCACACGCCCCTGAAACAGACAATTCACATCGATCTCGACATCGCGCTCGCAAGTCAACTCGCCGCGCACATCGAAGCGCGCAGGGTCCCGCAGCCGCACGCCTTGCAACATGAGCGCATGCGCGCGCCGTTGTTGGTAGGCGCGCTCGAGTTCGGCCAACTGCACCGGGGTGTTGACGCCGGCCACTTGCACCGGGTCAGTGAGCACCTGGGCCACCACCGACTGGCCATCGGTCACCGCCAACTTGACCACGTCGGTGAGGTAGTACTCCTGCTGCGCGTTGTCGTTGCGCAGGCGTTTCAACCAGGGCAACAACAAGCGGGTGGGCACCGCCATGATGCCGCTGTAAATCTCACGGATGCGGCGCTGCTCGTCGCTGGCGTCCCTATGCTCGACGATGGCCTGCACCGAGCCATCCGCCTGGCGCACAATGCGCCCGTAGCCAGTGGGATCATCCATCTCCAGTGTGAGCAGGGCTAACCGCTCGCCCTGGGTGGCGTCCATCAACGCCTGCAGGGTATCGGCCTGCGTCAGCGGCACATCGCCAGACAAGACCACGGTGACACCATCGTCGGGCAGCACCGGGGCGGCCTGTTGCAAAGCGTGACCCGTGCCCAATTGCGGCATCTGACGGACAAACTGCAAGCCAGGCTGGCCGGCCAGCGCCGCCTCGACCTGCTCGGCGCCGTGACCGGTGATTACCACCGTGGTGCGCGCCTGTAAGGCCTTCGCCGTGTCAATGACATGCTGAACAAGGGCCTTGTCACCGAGGTGTTGTAAGACTTTGGGCATACTGCTGTGCATGCGAGTCCCTTTGCCCGCCGCCATGATCACCACATCAACTGCCTTCATGCGTTGGATTCTCCACCGGGGATGGCCCCGGCTGTTGGTTAGCCGTGACCCCATTATCGGCGAGCCCATGCGCTGCATGCGTATGATTTTGCTCTTGCTGTGGATGCCTCTCGTGCTGGGTGGCTGCAGCATGGTGAAAACGGTTTACAACAGCAGTCCCGATCTGGCGTACTGGTGGATCGATCGGTTTGTGGATGTCAGCGCCGAGCAACGGCCGGTGCTGATCGACGACTTGCAGGCCTACCAGCAGTGGCACCGCACAACGCAACTGCCCCGATACACGCAGTGGTTGCAGCAACTCCAGTCGATGGCGCTGCAGGATGTGAGTGAAGAGCAAGCCTGCAAGGTTTTTCGCGAAATCTGGGAGAGTCTGCCCACGCTGGCTGAAAACGCCGACGGGGGTACAGCGCGCCTGGTGAGCAGCCTCTCGGTCGAGCAACTCGAACACCTGCGCAACAAACTGGAGCGCCAGCACCGCGACTGGCGACGCGATTGGGTGGAGCCTGAGGCGGCAGATCTGCTGAAAAAGCGGATTCAGCGTACGCGCGACCGCGCGGAGGACTTTTACGGACGTCTGGACGCCCCCCAGCAACGCCTGCTTCGGCAACAAGCCGAGCGCTCGCCTTATGACGCTGCGGTGGGCGAGGCCATGCGCTTGCGCCGACAAGAAGACATCATGACCACCCTGCGAGGCTTGCAACAACAGCGGCCCGCGCCGGAGGAGCTGCGTCGGCAGGTTAGGGCACTGCTGCAACGCAGCGTGATCTCACCGGTGCCCGCTCACCAGGCCTATGTGGATCGACTGATCGATTTCAACTGCCGCGCCATGGCGCAGATGCACAACATCACCAGCACCGAACAAAGACAAGCAGCGCTTAAACGGTTGCAGAAGTATGAGCGGGATGTGCGCCTGTTGATGGCGCGCTGAGAAAGCGCCGGGTTGCACACACGGCGCTCAAACCACCAGACATCGTCACGCCGGCGGGCCCGGTGTGAAAGACCACGCCAATCTGCGTACGGTCGCCCTCTCAGGCCTGCAGCGACTTCCACATTTCCATGTCGCGCTCAGCCGTCCAGATGCGGGGGTTCTTGATGCCCGCCGCTTCGTCAAACGCACGGCTCACATCAAACGGCAGGCAGTGCTCGTAGATGAACACATGACCAAAGATGGGGTCCATGCTCTTGCGGGTGAGGGCCATCGCCCCCTTGAGATCGAGTTGTTGAGCCACGGCTTCACGGCCGCAACGAAACAGTGTCTCCACCCAACGCTTGGTGTAATCCAACGCCTTGTTCACGTTGGCCTGGCCTTTCATGGCCTCGCCACGGCCGGGCACGATGGCTTCGGCTTTCAAGGCGCGCAGCGCCTCCAGCGTCTCGGGCCACTCTTCCAATTGAGCGTCACCGGTGTAGACACCGGCCTCGTACTCCACCAGATCACCGCTGAAGAGCACCTTCTCGGCCTCGACCCAGGCAATGGTGTCACCGCGCGTGTGGCCCGGGCCTGGGTGCCAAATGTCAACCACCACGCCCCCCAGGTCCACGCGCAGACTGCCTTGACGACCGGGCTTGCCGTCGCCGATGACCATCGTCGGCCAGGTCAGGCCCGGGACGCCCTCGGCACCGCGAAACAGTCGGGGGAAACGCTCCATCTCGCTTTGCATGTCTTGCGCACCGCGCTCAACGATCAACTCGTAGGTGCCACGGCTGGCGATGATTTCGGTCGCACCCTCGGCCGCATAGGCGCTCGCTCCCAGCACGCGCACCGCATGGTAGTGGGTGAGCAACACATACTTGATAGACTTGTCGCTGATGGTGCGAATCTTGGCAATCAGGTCCCGCGCCATGTCAGGCGTCGCGGTGGCGTCACTCACCATGATGTACTTGTCCCCGATGATGACGCCGGAGTTGGGGTCGCCCTCCGCCGTGTATGCCCAGCAATGCGGGCTCAGTTGCTCGAAGGTGATTTTTTTGTCGGCCAGGTCGGCCTGGCTGGCGAAGGCTTTGGACATAGAGCTTCTCCTCGAAGGTTGGCACCCATTCTAATGAGTGCTTGCACGCCGCACTGACGAGTTCATCAGGGTGCGGGTGACGAGTCCACCAACCCCGACTCCAGCGTGCGGATCACCTCATCGGCAAAGGCGGCATAGCTCATCGTCCCGCCCGGACGCAGCCAGGTGAAGGTCCAGTTGATCATGCCAAACACCATCATGGTGATGGCCGTCTGGTTGTGGGCGGTGAAACGGCCCGGATAGGCACGTTTGATAAAGCGGGTGAACGCCGCCACCACGTCGCGTTGCCGGTGCACGATGAGTTCGCGCTGGGTTGCACCCAAAAACTTGGTGTCGTTGAGCAAGGCCACATGGCGGGTCGCAGAGGTTTCGTACTCCTGCAAGAAGCGTCGGATCAGTTCGTGCAACGCCGCACGGTCGTCGAGGTTGAGCCGTTGAGCCGCCGCCTCGCTCTCGCCAATGATGACCAGCAAGCGCTGGGTGTAGCGGTCGAGCAGGTCAAAGAGGATGGCCTCTTTGCTCTCGTAGTAGTGGTACAGGCGCGCCTTGGACGTACCTCCGGCCTGTGCGATGTCGTTCATGCTGGCCGCCGGGTAACTGCTGTCGGCAAAGCATTGGGCGGCGATGTCCAGAATGGCTTCGCGGCGCAGGTCGTGTGAGGCTGACTTGGGACGTGCCATGGGGTATCAGTGCGAACGGGGTTGACCGGGCGCGGCGGCGAAGCAGGGCATGCAGCGGTTCATGGCAACTCCGCGTTGTCGGGCTGGGCAGCGGCGTCGCGTGGACCTACCTGACCCAGCCGGGACTTGAGCGACTGCGGCTGACCGCTGATGAGTGCGGCATAGGCCGTGGCATTGCTCAACACTTTCTTCACATAGTCACGGGTTTCGTTGAAGGGTACGTTCTCGGCCCAGATCGCGCCTTCCAGCACGGGCCCGTTGCGCCAGCGGCGCGATCGCGAGGGTCCGGCGTTGTAGGCCGCGGCCGCCAGCGCCTGCGAGCCCTCAAAGTTGTCGAGCACCAGCTTGAGGTAGCCCGTGCCAATGGCGATGTTGGTGTCGCGCTGATTGAGTTGATCCAGGGTGAAGTGGTTCAGGCCGATCTTGCGGGCTGTCCACTTGGCGGTTGCCGGCATCACCTGCATCAGTCCCGACGCGCCCACCGATGAGCGCGCATCCATGATGAAACGGCTCTCTTGACGGATGAGTCCGTACACATAGGCGGTATCCAGACCGATCTCGCGGGTGCGTTGCAACACCGCGCTCTTGTGCGGCATGGGAAAGAGCAGTTCGGCATCAAACTCCTGACGAGCGCGGTCCATGGTGTTGATGCAACGATCCCACACCTGCTGTTCGCAGGCCCAGTGGGCGGCGGCGAGCAGTTCACGGTCGGTCATGCGTCCTGCCTGGCCTTGTGCATTGACCAGGTTGGTTCCGTAGTTCCACTCGCGCACACCCTCGGGGCGCAAACCGATGGCAATGGCATGCAAGCCACGGCGCAACGACGGGTTGGCCCGTGCCACCGCCATCTCGTCCGGCGTTGGCGCGGCAGGACGGTCGGGCAACACGATGGATTGCCCGAGGGCCTCGAGCGCGAGTTGTTCATAAAACCCTCGCGGCCCGGCGATGCTCTCGAGAAGGCTAGTAGCCTCCTGATTCAAGGCCGGCGTGGTAGGACGTCGCGCTTGCAGCGCGCGGGCCAGCCAATACACCCAGGTGGGGTCGCGTCGGGCCTCGGCGCTCATGTGGCCAATGGTCGACTCCACCACCGACCAGCGCGGCGTGTTGCCAGCGCGCAGGGCGGCACGCACTTTCCAGCCCAGCATGTCATCGTTGAGGTCGCGGTCGTTGCGCACCTTGGCAAAGTAGTCCAGCGCATCATCATCCAGACGCATGGCGGCCTGACGGCCAATCACGCCCCACACCCAATGCCGCTCTTCGCTGGTGAGGTAAGGGCTCCATCTGGACGAAAGCTGCTTGGCCGCTTCGTCAGGATCGCTGGCAGCCACGCGCACCAAGGCCAGCACCACCAACTCCTGCCGTACCTTCTGAGGCGCCGCGATGCGCTGAGCCAGAAACTTGCTCGGCTGTCCGAACACATCGGACAGCGCACCCAGGGCGTCTGGCGCGACGATCTGCACAGCCTGTCGAGCCGGGCGTGGGCGGTTGTGCTCAACAGACACACGTGCCTTGCGCCACACATCAAGCGCACTCAGGCGTTTGGCGTCGAACAAGGTGTCAGCCACCCAGGCACAACCCTCGTCACCCTCGCGCTGCTGCATCCACAATCGCCGCACCTCGTCCACCAGCGACGCAGGTGCCTGGTTTCCCTTGTTCTGGACATCGAGCAAAGCCTGGTAGCACTGCACCTCGCGGTCGTCGCGCATGCGGTAGTGAATCTGCTCATCACCGAAGGTGGACAAATCGCGACGACTGCCCAGCAACAGCAACCAGTCGTTGCGCAACCGGTCTTCCTGGTAGGTACCGGCATAGCGCTGCAAAAACTGGCGAATCTCCGAGGTGCTGGCCTCATCCAGACGAGCGCGCAATTCCCAGTATGCGGCCCAGGGCTCGAGCAGATGTCCTCGCGCTTGCGGCAGCAAAGCCGTCAACCGCTTGCGGTCGTTGCGCTTGAAGGCCTGTGACATCTCGATCAACACGGCATCACCGCGCTCGGAGGTCTGTGCGGCCGTCTGCGCCTGCGTCACCGGACACACACAGCCCACCATCAGCACCAGTGCCAACATTCGCAGGGCCCGGCGCTTGAAAAAACTTGTCATTGCTCGCATGCGTCAATTATCCCCGGGTTGACCCGCGTCAGCCTGTCACAGGAAGACTCCAGTTACCATTGGAGCGTCGCGGTGAGGTCTCGAGCCCGCCGGACCAATGTCCCCCGCCCTCTTGCGCCTGCCCCTGTCCTTGACCCTGCCCTCGCCATGAACAAGAAAACCCAACGCCAGGAACTGATCGAGCAGCGCCTGAACATGCCAGACCGGTTGCAGCGGGCCGACTTGCTGCAACGGGTGATGCGTATCTGGCTGGTGGGTCGGCCCGACACCCTGATCGGTGCTTACTGGCCTATCAAGGGCGAGTTCGACCCCTTGCCGGCCCTGCACCGCTGGAAGGAAGACGGCGAGTTGCTCGAGCAACCCCAACGCCGTCGGATCGGGTTGCCAGTGGTGGACCGCGACAAGAGCACATTGCAGTTCCACGCCTGGTACCCGGGTTGCCCGATGGAGGAGGACGCGTACAACATCCCCAAGCCCAAGGACACCGAGGTCATCGTCCCCACCTTGCTGTTTGTGCCCTGCGTGGGCTACGGCGCGGGAGGGTACCGCCTGGGCTACGGCGGTGGTTTTTATGACCGCACCCTGGCCGCCTTGCAGCCCAAGCCCTTCACCGTGGGTCTGGGCTTTGCGCAAGGCTTCCTGCCGGACCTGGAACCGGAGGCACACGATGTGCCGCTGGATGCCATCCTGAATGAAAACGGGGTGGTGTGGCCGATTGGTTGAACGCCCCTTCCGGGTTTCAACGGTCCATCGATTCGCTGGCTTGCTGCAACGCCCACATCTGGGCATAACGCCCCGCCAGCGCCAGCAATGCCGCGTGCGTGCCCCGCTCGACGATGCGCCCGCCGTCTAACACCAGAATTTCATGGGCATCCACCACCGTGGAGAGTCGGTGCGCAATCACCAGCGTGGTTTTGTTGCGGGCCACGGCCTGCAACTCAGCCTGGATGGCGCGCTCGTTGGCGCTGTCCAAGGCTGAGGTGGCCTCATCAAAAATCAGGATCGGCGGATTCTTCAGCAAGGTACGGGCGATCGCCACACGCTGCTTCTCGCCGCCCGAGAGTTTCAAGCCACGCTCACCCACCAGCGTGTCGTAACCCTTGGGACTGGCCTGGATGAAGTCGTGGATACGGGCCGCGCGCGCAGCGTCTTCGATGGCTTGCGCTGTCGCCCCTGGCTGGCCGTAGGCGATGTTGTAGCGCACCGTGTCGTTGAAGAGCACCGTGTCTTGCGGCACGATGCCGATCGAGCGTCGCAGGCTGTCCTGGGTGCAGGTGCGCAGATCCACGCCATTGACAAGAATGGCGCCGCCCGTGACATCGTAGAAACGGTACAGCAGCCGAGCCAGGGTGGATTTGCCGGCGCCGGAGGGGCCCACCACCGCCACGGTCTTGCCGGCCGGTATCTCGAAGCTCAAGTCATGCAGAATGGGGCGCGCAGGGTCGTAGGCAAAGGCCACCTGCTCGAAGCGCACCGTCGGCGGTTGCGAGAGTTGGAGGTCGATGGCGCCCGGTGAATCAGCGATTTCGCGTTCCCGATCGAGCAACAAGAACATGCGGTCCAGGTCCGCCAGGCTCTGCTTGATTTCTCGGTACAGCACCCCCAGAAAATTCAGCGGAATGTAGAGCTGGATCATGAACGCGTTGATCATCACCAGGTCGCCCAGCGTCATGCGCCCATCGACCACGCCTTGTGTGGCGCGCCACAGCATGGCCACCAGCGCCACCGCGATGATGAGTTGCTGACCCGTGTTGAGCACGCTCAGTGTGGTTTGCGCCTTCAATCGCGCCGTGCGCAGCCGCTGCAGGCTTTCGTCATAGCGTTGCGACTCGAACGCCTCGTTATTGAAGTACTTGACCGTTTCATAATTGAGCAGCGAATCGATGGCCCGGGTGTGGGCTGCCGAATCGAACTCATTGGCCTCACGCCTGAACTGGGTGCGCCACTCGGTGATGCGAATGGTGAACGTCACATACAACACCAGCGCCGCCACGGTGATCAGCGCAAACCATGGGTCGAACTGCACCGACAAAATGGTCAGCACCAGGGCCACCTCGAACAGGGTGGGCACCACACTGTAGAGCGAGTACGAAATCAACGACTCCACGCCACGCACGCCGCGCTCAATGTCGCGCGTCATGCCGCCGGTTTGGCGCTCCAGATGAAAACGCAGACTCAGGCCGTGCAGGTGCTGAAAGGTCTCCAGGGCCATGCGTCGCGCAGCACCCTGCGTGGCCTTGGCAAACACCAGCTCGCGCAACTCGGTGAAGGCCGAGACCGAGAGCCGCAGCAGCCCATAGCCCACCAACAGGGCCACCGGCACCACCAGCAAACTCGTGGGCTCGCCCGGCTTCAAGTCCATCGCGTCGACCAGGTGCTTGAGCAACACGGGCACGCCCACATTGGCCAACTTGGCCGCCACCATGAAGCTCAACGCGATCATCACCCGCCACTTGTAGGTCCACAAATAGGGCAGCAGGCGGCGCAGGGTTTCACGGTCGGTGCGCGAGGACCGTGGCGCCTGGGCTGGCAGGGGTGGTGGGGGAGCGGCGTAACGCATGAAAAAAAACAGACTGCCTCAAGACATGATGTAGGCGCCAGTGCCAGTGGATACCAGCAGTCCATCGGCAGCGGTGAACTCGATGCGCGCATTGCCGACGCGCGAGCCCACCCGAATCGCCTCGGCACGGATATTGAAGTGGGTGCCCAGACCTGGACGGAGGTAGTCGACACGCAAATCGATGGTCCCAAGTTTCTGGAAGCGCTCGAGACGCTTGGTCACGGATTCGTCCATGTGCCGGGCCCCCAAGGCCACGAAACACGCCACGGCGCCAATCGTGTCGATGCAGGCACTGATCACGCCACCGTGGACTCGGTGGTGGCTGTAATGCCCGATCAAGTCGTCACGCATCTGAATCGTGGCGGTCACCACCGTGGGCTGAATGTCGATGATCTTCAGACCCAGGGTCTGGTTAAACACGATCTTGCGCTCGAAGATGTCGCGCACGCCCTCCAGGTACTCGGGCTCGAACACCACCGGCTTTGGCGGTTGGGCAGGGCGATGGGTCATGTCCGGCTTAGAGTGAGGAGAAGTCGGGTTTACGTTTGTCCAAAAAGGCGCTGAAGGCCTCTTTGGCAGCGGGCTCTTGCAGCATGCGACCAAAGATCGCGCCCTCCTCGCGCATGCGCTCGAGCACCGCGGGAGTGGTGGACGCCTTGAGCAAGCGCTTGGTCTCGATGACGGAGGACAGCGGTTTGGTGGCCAGGCGACGTGCTTGTTGCTGAGCCAGTGCGTTGGCCTCGGTGGGCGGCACCACGCGATTGACCAAGCCCACTTCCAGTGCAGCCTCGGCCATGAAGGGGTCCCCCATCAGGAGCACCTCGGCCGCACGCTGATAACCCATCAGTCGAGGCACGAGGAGGGAAGAAGCGGCTTCAGGGCACAGGC
The DNA here is from genome assembly GCA_009923505.1 of Betaproteobacteria bacterium. Lineage (GTDB taxonomy): Bacteria > Pseudomonadota > Gammaproteobacteria > Burkholderiales > Burkholderiaceae_C > Limnohabitans. The sequence goes on along the minus strand of RFTK01000005.1, from coordinate 48,416 downwards.
CCAGGTTCACAAATGGCATGGAAAACATGGCGTTGTCACCGGCATATACCAAGTCGCAATGCAGCAGCATCGTGGTGCCAATGCCCACCGCCGGACCGCACACCGCCGCCAGCAAGGGCTTGGGGAATGTGGCGATGGTGTTTAAAAAACGAAACACCGGGGAGTCGGGCGTGCTGGGGGGCTTGTTGAGAAAGTCACCGATGTCGTTACCTGCACTGAAGATGGTTTCATGGCCCTGAAACAGCACCACGCGCACGGCAGCATCATCCGCAGCCCCACGCAGGGCCTCGGCCAGTTCGGCGTACATGGCGGCGGTGAAGGAGTTTTTCTTGTCCAAGCGGTTGAGGGTGAGGGTCATGACACCCGACTCCACCTGTTGCAGCACATCACTCATGGTTCACTCCTTGTCATCCACGACATTGTCAGACTTTCTCAACACAGGGGCCTGAAGGTCTTCAGGCCCCACATCCCAACACGCGCTCGAAGCCTTGTCGCGCATGCACCAACCCCGCAGATGAGCGCAGAAATCGGGCTTCGTGGTGCAAGGCCAGCACCAGGCCATGCAACTCAAAGGTCACCTGGTGGGCATCCCACGCCCGGGGTACGTGGCCTTCTTCTTGCGCCTGCACCACGGCCCGGTGCAATGACGCCATCCACACGCGCACAGAGGCGGCCAGCGCGTCCCGCACCGGGCCGGGCCGGTCATCAAGCTCCGCCGCCCCGCCAATGAACAGGCATCCGGCATCGATTTCCTGGGCGATGCGCTGGACCCATAACTCAAAGAGTGAGCGCAATCGCGGCAATCCCCGTGGCAACTGCAGCGAGGGAAAGAACACCTCTTGCTCAAATCGCTGGTGGTATTCGCGAATCACCGAAATTTGCAACTCTTCGCGCGACCCGAAATGGGCAAACACCCCCGACTTGCTCATGCCGGTGGTGTCGGCCAGTGCGCCAATGCTCAGGCCTTCCAGCCCCACCTGGGTGGCCAGTGTCAACGCGGCGTCCAGAATCATGGCGCGGGTGTGTTGACCTTTGGGGGAGACGGTGGGCAGGGGCATGGCGTGTAAATCGAACGATCGTGCGATTTTCCTCGATTTGGACGCGCGGGTCTGTCCACTGTCGGACGGCCTCTACACTCACGCCCATGGAAACCACCCGTCTGATCGCCATCCGCCATGGCGAAACCGCCTGGAACGTGGACACCCGCATTCAGGGGCAACTCGATATCGGCCTGAACGAACGCGGCCAGTGGCAGGCCCGCCAGACCGCGCGCGCGCTGGCCGAAGAACCCATTGCCGCCATCTACAGCAGCGACCTCAGCCGGGCTTTTGACACGGCGCGCGCCATTGGCGCCGTGGTTGGTCTAGAACCCGAGCCTCACCTGGGCTTGCGCGAGCGCGCCTTCGGCATGTTTGAAGGACGAACCTGGGCGGAGATTGAAGCCCAGTGGCCCGAGGACACCCGCCGCTGGCGCGACCGCGAACCCGGCTGGGCGCCCACGCACGGCGAAACTCTGGAGCAGGTGCGCGACCGAGTGGCTCTGGCCACCGAGGCCCTGGCTGTGCGCCACCGCGGCGAGCAAATCGTGCTGGTGGCCCATGGCGGGGTGATGGATGCGCTCTATCGTCTCGCCACGCAACAGCCCATGCAGGCCCCGAGAAGCTGGTCCCTGGGCAATGCCGCCATCAACCGGCTGTTGTGGTCACCACAAGGGCTCACCTTGGTGGGGTGGGGTGACACCCGGCATCTGGAAGACGCCGCGCTGGATGAATCCAGCACCTGAGTCATCAGGGGCTGGCAGGATCGGCAAACAAGCCCCCCGCCGCGGCTGGCGGGGATACCCCCAGATGCCGGTAAGCGGCCAAGGTGGCCACACGCCCGCGCGGGGTCCGCTGCAAATAGCCTTGCTGAATGAGAAAAGGCTCGATCACATCTTCAATGGTGTCACGCTCTTCACCGATGCTGGCGGCGATGTTGTCGAGACCGACCGGACCCCCATCAAAGCGGTGCACCACCGCCTCGAGCAATTTGCGGTCCATCAGGTCCAGCCCCAGCGGATCCACGTCGAGCATGGCCAACGCCTGCTGCGCCATGTCGCGGGTGATGCGCCCCGTGCCCTTGACCTCGGCGTAATCGCGCACGCGGCGCAACAAGCGGTTGGCAATGCGCGGTGTGCCACGTGAGCGCCGTGCAATCTCCAGGCCGCCCTCGTCGTCGATCGGGGTTTGCAACAACCCAGCACTGCGCATGACGATGCGCTGCAATTCGTCAGCGGTATAAAACTCCAACCGCGAGACGATGCCAAAGCGATCTCTGAGCGGGTTGGTCAGCATGCCGGCCCGGGTGGTGGCCCCCACCAGCGTGAAGGGCTGCAAGTCCAGCTTGATGCTGCGCGCCGCAGGCCCCTCGCCAATCATGATGTCGATCTGGTAGTCCTCCAGCGCGGGGTACAGGATTTCCTCCACCACCGGGGACAGGCGATGGATCTCGTCAATGAACAGCACATCGTTTTTCTCGAGCCCGGTGAGCAACGCCGCCAGGTCCTTGGGCTTTTCCAGCACCGGGCCACTGGTCTGCCGCAGGTTCACGCCCAACTCATGGGCGATGATGTGGCTGAGCGTGGTTTTGCCCAGGCCCGGCGGACCAAAGAGCAGCACATGGTCCAGGGCTTCGCCGCGTTGGCGCGCGGCACCGATAAAGATGTCGAGTTGCTCACGCACCTTGGCCTGCCCCACATACTCGGCGAGTTGCTTGGGGCGCAAGGCGCGTTCCAACGCGTCCTCCGCCGGCGAGGTCGCCTGCGGGGTGACCACACGGGGCGCGGGCGCGAAATCGTCGGTCTGAATGCTCATGGGTTCCCGCTCCTCAACGCGCCAGGGCTTTCAGGGCCTGCTTGATACCCTCGCTCACGCCGATGTCGGCCGGCAAGGCCTTCAAGGCCAAGGCCGCTTCGCGGTCGTTGTAGCCCAAGGCCATCAGCGCCTGCTGAATATCGTGATGCGTGTCGCCCACGGCGCCCGCCACGGGCGTGCCCAGATCGGCACCGAGCTTACCTTTGAGTTCGAGCAACAAGCGTTCGGCCGTTTTCTTGCCAATGCCCGGCACCTTGACCAGGCGCCCCGGGCTTTGCTCGGTGACGGCGCGGGCCAGTTCCTCGACACTCATGCCACTGAGCACCCCCAAAGCCGTGCGCGGGCCCACACCGGAAATGCGGATGAGTTGCCGAAAGGTGTTGCGCTCTGATGCAGTGCCAAAACCGTACAGGAGTTGCGCATCCTCGCGCACCACGAAGTGGGTCAGCAATGAAACCGGGGCGCCTACCGCCGGCAGGTTGTAGAACGTGCTCATGGGTACATCCACCTCATAGCCCACGCCATGACAATCCACCAACACCTGGGGGGGTTGCTTCTCAATCAGCGTTCCGCTCAACTTGCCTATCATTGGAGTCCTCTCGACACGGATTATCAACGTGATTCTCAGACACAGTTTCTCCCCGCCCAATAACGCCCGCCTGGCCCACCTGTGCGGACCGATGGACGAACACCTGCGCACCATTGAGTTGGCCCTGCAGGTCAAGATCGCCCACCGGCACGAGCAATTCAAGGTGGACGGCCCCAAGGTCAAGGCACAACGGGCCATGGAGGTGCTGCAGGCCCTCTATGAACGGGCGGCGCGCACCATCCCACCCGAGCAGGTGCAACTGATGCTGGCGGGGGACGCGCCCATGGGCGAATCGCCAGACGGTGCCATGCTGCTGCAAACGCGCCGCAGCAACCTGCAGGCGCGCACCCCCAACCAGAGCGTGTACCTGCACAACATTGCCCACCATGACATCACCTTTGGCATTGGTCCGGCGGGCACCGGCAAGACCTATCTGGCGGTGGCCTGCGCGGTCGATGCGCTGGAGCGCAGCGCCGTGCAGCGCATCGTGCTCACCCGCCCGGCGGTCGAGGCCGGTGAAAAACTCGGTTTTCTGCCGGGCGACCTGGGGCAGAAGGTAGACCCCTACCTGCGTCCCCTGTATGACGCGCTCTACGACCTGATGGGCTATGAGCGCGTGCAAAAAGCCTTTGAACGCAATGCCCTGGAAATTGCACCGCTGGCCTTCATGCGCGGGCGCACGCTCAACAACGCCTTCATCATCCTGGACGAGGCACAAAACACCACGCCCGAGCAGATGAAGATGTTTCTGACCCGCATCGGCTTTGGCGCACGCGCGGTGGTCACCGGTGACGTGAGCCAGATCGACCTGCCCCGTGGGCAGCTGAGTGGGCTCATCGACGCCGAGCGCGTGCTCAAACGCGTCTCGGGCATCGCGGTCACTCGCTTCACCAGCGCCGATGTGGTGAGACACCCCCTGGTGGCGCGTATCGTGGACGCCTATGACGCGCAACGCACGCGCACCCCTGCATGAACACGCCGCCAGAAAGTCAGGTGCGGCTGCAATGGTCGGACCGCCTGTCGCCGCAACAACGTGACGCCTTGCGCCGCGTGCTCACCCCCGCTCGCGTGAAACGCTGGGTCACCACCGCACTGATGGGTGCGGGGGAGATTACCGTGCGCATTGTGGGCGCTGCCGAAGGCCGAACACTCAACCGGGAATTCCGGGGCAAGGATTACGCCACCAACGTCCTCACCTTCGCCTACACCCAGACGCCCCTCACGATGGCAGACCTGGTGCTGTGCGCCCCGGTGGTGGCTCGCGAGGCACGCGCACAACGCAAAACGCTGCTGGAGCACTACGCTCACCTCGTCGTGCATGGAACACTCCACGCACAAGGCTATGAACACGAAGACGGCGAAGACGAAGCGAATGTCATGGAATCGCTGGAAGTGTTGCTGATGGGCAGTCTGGGGTTGCCCAACCCCTATTGAGCGGCGGTGGTGGGGCAGGGGATGCCCAGCAGGGGGCCTGAGATAATCTCTTGATGAGCACGCCATCGCCCAACGCATCGCGCCCCATCGCCTGGCTGCGACTGCTGCGCCCGCACCAGTGGCTGAAAAACGGTTTTGTGCTGGCCGGTCTCTTGTTTGGCCGCTTGTGGCACCAGACCGATCTGGTGCACCTGGCCTTGCTGTCTGCCGCCGCGTTTTGTCTGGCGTCCAGCGCTGTCTATGTGCTCAATGACTGGCTTGATCGCCACGACGATGCACTGCACCCACGCAAGCGCCATCGGCCTTTGGCCAGTGGAGTCATCTCCGGGACGGAAGGGGCCACACTGGGACTGGCCTGTCTGGGAGGTGCCGCTTGGTTGGCATCGCAGACCACCCCCATCTTCATGGGCCTGCTCGCCGCGTACCTGGTGCTGAACACGGCTTATACCTTGCGCTTGAAGCGAGTGCCGGTGGTGGATGTGTTCATCATCGCCGCCGGCTTCATGTTGCGGCTGCTGGCGGGCACCTGGGCCATCGGTATTCAGCCCTCGCACTGGCTCTTGCTCACCGGCTTGTTTGTCACCCTGTTTCTCGGGTTTGCCAAACGCCGCGCCGAAAGCTTTCATGCCAGTGAACAACAACGCGCGGTGTTGGCGCACTACCCGCCGGCATTTCTGGATCTGTGCGTGGGGGTCACGCTGACGGCCACCTTGCTGACCTACAGCCTGTTTGCCACCGCGCCCGACGCGCTGGAGCGCCATGGGCCACGCCTGTGGATGACGATTCCGCTGGTGGTGTTTGGCGCGCTGCGCTATGTGTACCAGGTGCACCGCGGACAGGCCGAAGACTTTGCCCGCGACCTGCTGCGCGACCGCTGGATTGTGTTGTCGGCCGTGGGCTGGCTGCTGGTATTTGCGAGTCCGCGCGCGTGACACCCTTGGGCTCACTGGGACGCAGTCTGCTGATGCTGGCCTTGGTGGCCCTGGTGGTGCTGGGCATGTTCCAGGGGGCTTGGCAAGGGTGGGGCGACCCCCAGGCACCCAGCGTGTGGAGCGGGCTCATGTCCAGGGACGGGGCTCTCGCTGCCGCGTTGTGCTTGTTCAGCTATGTGCTCCGAGGGCAACGCTGGCGCCTGTGGGTGGCGGCCTGTGGCCACCCGACTCCGTGGCGACGTGGTCTGAGGGTCTACCTGGCGGGTTACTGCCTGACCCCAACACCCGGCAACGTGGGCGAGGCCGCGCGTGGCTTGCTCATGCGTCCCAGTCCGCTGCCAGTCTCCACCAGCGTGGCGGTCTTTGCTGCCGAGCGCTGGCAGGATTTGCTGGCGCTGGTGCTCTTGGCCGTGCCGGCCTTGCTGTGGTCTCCCTTTGAGTCGTCCGGTCTGGTGGCGATGGTGGTCTGCGCCCTGGTGATGAGCCTGATCTGGCTGTCGATGCAAAACTTGAGTTGGCAATGGTGCTTGCGTCTCATCCCGGCCCAGGTGAAACACGTGTTGGGGTTGGCGCAGGCACAGCAGTGCCTGCAACACCAAGCAGGGCTCACCTGGTGCCTGACCCTGTTGGCCTGGAGTGCCCAAGGCTTGGCGGTGTGGCTCATGTGCCGGCACCACGGCTTGCTGGCTGATGCGCTGCAAGCCACCTCCTGGTATGCCTTGTCCATGGTGGCGGGCGCGCTCACCACACTACCGGCCGGGTTGGGCGGAACGGAAGCAAGCCTGGTGGGGCTACTCACCCAACAAGGCGTCAGCACCTCGCTGGCCCTGCTGCTGACCATGCAAGTGCGCTTGCTCACCCTGTGGCTGGCCGTTGCCATTGGCCTGCTGGCCCTGGTGTATGGTTGGCGGGTGGATCCTCCTCGTTCGCCCCCATGAGCCCGTCTTTCCTGAGCCTTTCAATGCATCGCGCCCTGTGGGCCGTGGCCGGGCTGTCGCTGTTGCTCAGGCTTGTCATCAGCGCCACCTTCCCGATCACGGGTGACGAAGCTTTTTTCTACTGGTGGGGGGTGTATCCCGATTGGGGCTACTACGACCACCCCCCCATGGTGGGCTGGTTCATCGCCGCCATGCTGCACGGACTGGGTGACAGCACCTGGTCCATCCGCTTGCCCACTGTGTTGCTACCCCTGGTGCAAGGCCTGGTGTTGTGGTGGGGCGTGTCGGCCTGGGACCGCGAGCGTGCACCCTGGGCGGCTTTGCTCTTCTGGCTCACGCCGATCAACTGGATCAACACCCTGGTGACCACCGACACGCCCTTGATGTTGTGGTCCATGCTGTCGGTGGCGTGTTTGATCCACGCCGAGGTGCGACCCCGCCTGGATGGGCGTGCCTGGGTGATGTATGCCTTGAGCGGCGTATTCATCGGTTGCGCCTTCCTCTCCAAGTATTTTTCGGTGGTACTGGGGCTGAGCTATTTGGTCTATTTCGCGGTGGTGCGGCGCGAACGCTGGGCCGGTTTGCTGGTGTTGGTCCTGGCCGCGCTGCCGGGTCCCGCCATCAACCTGTGGTGGAACATGGGACACGGTTGGTCCAACATCATGTTCAACGTTTACAACCGCAACCAGGGCGAGGTGTTTGGTTGGCACAAGCCGGGGCTGTACTTACTAACCTGGGCCTACCTGCTGACACCCGGCGTGCTGTGGCTGGGTGTGAAACACCACGTGGCACTGCGAGAGGTCTGGGGCCGGCATCGTTTGCTGGCGTGTCTGATCTTGGTTCCCGTCGCCTTTTTCGCCTTGTTGTCGCTCAAGAAAGTGATTGGCCTGCATTGGGTGTTGAGTTTTTATCCGCTGATGTTTGCTGCCGTAGCGCTGGCCTTGCCGCGCGAGACGCTGCCGCGTGCGGCACGCTTCCTGGCTGTGTTCCTGGGGCTGCATCTGTTGGTGGTGGGCGGGATGTACACCCGTGAGCTGGCCGACTGGAAGAGCGTGAAAATCTATCCAGAGATCGTGCGCAGCTATCGCACCGAAGCGCTGTTGCAACAAGTCAGCAAGCCCGACACGGTCATCATGGCCACGGCCTACACGCCGGCCGCCATCTATGGGCACACCCTGAAAACTTATGTCCCGGTATTTGGCCTGGGGAAATTTCACGCACGGCAGGACGACATGCTGGTGGACTACTCGCGATTTAACGGCCAGACGGTTCGCATCATCAGCTTCAGCCGCCCCGAACTGGCGGATTACACCCCCTACTTTGACCGCGTCTCCCTGCTGGAGCTGGAGCAATCGGATGCACGATTTTTTGTGGTGGAAGGGCTGGACTTCAAGTTTGAGACGTACCGACAAGAGGTGCTGGGCGAGATTTTCAAGCGCTACTACAACATTCCATCCTGGTTGCCCATGACCGGTTGTCCATTCTGTGAACGGTATTGCGGCCAGGTGCGGTGCCCTCGGCCAGACGGCGATGCGCGATGAATGCGCCGAACAATGAAGGGATGCATGGGCCATCGGTTGACCCAATGAATGAACCTCGAGCCCTGCCAGCCAACGCGACCCCTCAGCATCACCCCATGACCACCGAGGCCAGCACCGCCACCAAGCGCCCGGTACTGGCTGTGTTCGACTTTGACGGCACGCTCACCACCGCCGATAGCCTGGGGGGGTTTTTGCATCTTCACCTGGGTACATTGGAATGGGGATGGGCCTTGGTGCGGCAGTCACCCATGCTGATGGCGTATGTGCTGCGCCTGGTGCCCAACCACCAGGCCAAGGCCGCCTTGTTGCAACAGACCTTGCAAGGGGCTTCCGCCGATTTGCTCGAAGAAAGCGCCCAGCGTCTGGTAACAAGGTGGCTGCCTCGCCACCTCAACCCCTGGGCCTGGGACCAGTTGCAGTCGCATCAGCAAGCGGGACATACCTGCGTGCTCCTGAGCGCCTCACTGGATGTGTATCTGGGTGCGGTGGCGCGAGCCCTGAACATTCCCCATCTGATTTGCACCGGCTTGGCGATGCAGGACGGTCGCTGCACCGGACGCATGTCCACGCCCAATTGCCACGGCGAGGAAAAGTGGCGCCGGCTGCAAGCCTGGTTGGCGCAACAGGGCCAGCCACGTGAGTCGTGGGAATTGCATGCGTATGGCGACACGCACGGCGATTTGCCCGTGTTGCGGCAAGCGGATCAGGCATGGTGGCGCGGCAGACCTTGGCACAGCTGAGACGTGAAGCCGTGAGCCCCGTCAGCGCATTGGCCTGTGGGCCATGGCCTGGAAATCACGAACCGGCGCCGACTGCCAGCGCTGGCGACTAGGTCAATGTGGCAGCCGGCGCGATCCTGATCGGAATGGTGACGGGTCCGTCGTTGATCAACTCCACTTGCATGTCCGCACCGAATCGACCCGTCTGCACGTGGGGATGGAGGCTTCGCGCACGCTGCACCAGCCAGTCGTAGAGTCGCAGCCCGTCGGCAGGCGATGCCGCCTGGGTGAAGCTGGGCCGGTTGCCGCCCGAGGTGTCGGCAGCCAGCGTGAACTGACTCACGATCAACAGACCTGCTGGCTGTGACGTGGCCACACGGTCCTGCAAGGAGAGGTTCATCTTGCCCTGCTCATCGCTGAAGATGCGCAGCTTGAGCAACTTGGTGAGCAACTTCTCGGCTTGTTGCTCGCTATCGCCTTGCTCGGCGCAGACGAGCAGCAACAACCCGGCGTCTATCTCGCCCACCACCTCACCGGCGATGCACACACGCGCCTCGCGCACGCGCTGCAGCAGTCCAATCACAGCAAATCCTTTTCATCACTGGCATGGGCTTCCACATCGCTGGGCAGCAACTGGATGGAAGCGCGCAGGCCGGGCACCGCGCTCATCAGGGCTTGCTCCACACTCAGCCGCAAGGCCGCCGCACGGCCCAGCGTCCAGCTGGCTGGCATGTGCATGTGCAGGTCCACAAACCGGCGCTGGCCGGCCTTGCGGGTGGTGAGGTGGTCAAAACGCACGATGTGCGCTTTGCCCGGCTGGTGTGCAAAATTGGCCAGCACGGCGTGAATTTGTGCCTGCACGTCGGGCTCGACCGCCTGGTCCATCAGGCCCTGGAAAGCACGCGAGACCAGTTGCACCCCCTCGCGCAGGATGTTCAAGGCCACCCCGATGGCCACCACGGCGTCCAGCCACAGCCAGCCGCTCAGGCTGACCATCACCATGCCCACCACCACCCCGACCGATGTCCAGACATCCGACACCAGATGCTGGGCATCGGCTTCCAATGCGATGGAGCGGTGCTCGCGAGCGGCACGAAACAGCACCCAGGCCAGCCAGCCATTCAGGGCCGAGCTGATGATCGACAGCACCAAACCCAGGCCAATCTGCTGCACCGGTTGCGGGTCCCACAGCCGGTGCAGCGCCGCCCAGATGATGCCCAGCGCCGCCACCAGAATGAGGATGCCCTCAAAACCGGCCGAAAAATATTCGGCCTTGTGGTGACCGTAGGGATGCTCCTCGTCAGCGGGCTGCGCCGCCAGCGTCAGCATCAGCAAGCCGAACATGGCGCTGGCCAGATTGACCACCGACTCCATCGCATCCGACAACAGACCGATGGAATCGGTGAACCACCAGGCCAGTGTCTTGAGCACGATCGTGACCATCGCCACGAGGGCCGACACCACCAACCAGCCCTTGGGACTCATACTCACCGCAATGTGACGCGCGAAAATTTGCGCTTGCCCACCTGCACCACAAACGTGCCGGCGTTGAGCTTGAGGCCCTTGTCCGACACCACCACGGAATCCACCCGCACGCCGCCGCCCTCGATCAGCCGGTGGGCTTCGCTGGTGGACGGTGCCAGGCCGGCAGATTTCAACAAGGCACCGATGCCCATCGGCGCGCCATCCAGCGACACCGCTGGAATTTCATCCGGCACGCCACCACGGCTGCGGTTGATGAAGTCCTGCTCGGCGGCGTCGGCCGCCGCTGCGCTGTGAAAGCGTGCGGTGATTTCCTTGGCCAACAGCACCTTGGCGTCCTTGGGATTGCGTCCACCCTCAATGTCGCGGCGCAGCGCGTCAATGTCGGACATCGAGCGAAAACTGAGCAAGGTGAACCAGCGCCACATCAAGTCGTCGCTGATGGACAACACCTTGGCGAACATGGTGTTGGCGTCCTCGGTGATGCCGATGTAGTTGTTTTTGCTTTTGGACATCTTGTCCACGCCGTCCAACCCCTCGAGCAAGGGCATGGTCAGGATGCACTGTGGCTCCTGCCCGTATTCCTGCTGCAGATGACGCCCCACCAGGAGGTTGAATTTTTGATCGGTGCCGCCGAGCTCCAGGTCGGACTTGAGCGCCACACTGTCATAGCCCTGCATCAGCGGATACAAGAACTCATGCACGCTGATCGACTGACCACCTTTGAAGCGCTTGTTGAAATCGTCGCGCTCCATCATGCGGGCCACGGTGTACTTGGCCGCGAGCTGGATCATGCCGCGCGCGCCCAGTGGGTCGCTCCATTCGCTGTTGTAACGAATCTCGGTGCGAGACGGATCCAGCACCAGGCTAGCCTGCTTGTAGTAGGTCTGGGCGTTGGACTCGATTTGCTCGCGCGTGAGCGGCGGGCGCGTGCTGTTGCGACCGGACGGGTCCCCGATCATGGTGGTGAAGTCGCCAATCAGGAAAATCACCTGATGCCCCAGGTCCTGCAATTGCCGCATCTTGTTGAGCACGACCGTGTGCCCGATGTGGATATCGGGCGCAGTGGGGTCCAACCCCAGCTTGATGCGCAGCGGTTGTCCCGTCGCTTCCGACCGTGCGAGCTTGCGCACCCACTCGTCTTGCGGAATCAGTTCCTCGCAGCCGCGCAAGCTCACCGCCAGGGCTTCTTGCACCCGATCGGTCACCGGATACGAGGCCCGACCCGCCACAGAAGATTCATTTTGCGATGCAAGGGGTTGATTCATATAGGTTTTTTGGATTTTCCAAAGGCTTGCAGATTGGATCGTGCCCGCTATAATGCCGGCTTCGCCCACGATTTTACGTGGCGTGTCTTCCTTGTGTGCGGCGGCAGCTTGTGTCCGCTGGTGCGAGGTGCCCGGTACGCCGGGTTCTTTGGAGTGGTTGTTTGTATTCGTTCTTGTCGCAATTGCTGAACACCTTGCGTGACACGGCTGGCTCTTGGAGCCAGCGGGTCGTGCAATTGCGTCTCGAGCATCCGCAACGCATCGGCATGGCCGTCGCGTCTGCCATGTTGATTGCCGCCGGAGGCTCCTATGCTGTGGCAACCCTGGGCCCTGATGCGGCCGATCTGCCGGTTCGTGAAATCGTGCAGCCTTTGTCGCTGGATCTCACCAGCCCGCTGAACGCAGCCCACACAGCGCCGCCTTTGCGCCTGTACCGCACCGACACCACCCGCTCCACAGACAGCGCTGATGCGTTGCTGCGCCGCCTGGGCCTGGCCGACCCGGCAGCTGCCGATTTTGTCCGAACCGATCCGCTGGCCCGCAAAGCCTTGCTGGGTCGTGCCGGTCGATCGGTCACCGCCGAGGCCGACGACTTGCATCGCCTGCAACAACTGACGGTGCGCTGGATAGCCCGTGACGATGCCCTGGAGTTTGAACGTTTGACCATTGTGCGTGAGGGCCATCGGTTGGTGGCGCGTCAAGACACCGGCACCCTGCAAGCCACCACCCGCATGGCCAGCGGAACCATACAAACGTCCTTGTTCGCCGCCACCGATGACGCGCGCATCCCCGACAACGTCGCCGCCCAGTTGGCTGACATCTTTGCCGGCGATATTGATTTCCACCGCGCCTTGCGTCGCGATGACCGTTTCTCGGTAGTCTACGAAAGTCTGGAAGCGGACGGCGAGCCCCTGCGTGCCGGTCGCGTGCTGTCTGCCGAGTTCGTCAACAACGGCAAGACCTTCCAGGCGGTGTGGTTCCAGGCAGCGGGCACAAGCCGCGGCGATTACTACACGATGAATGGCCAAAACCTGCGCCGCGCCTACTTGGCCTCCCCGCTGGCTTTCTCGCGGGTCACCAGCGGGTTCAAAATGCGTTTTCACCCCATCTTGCAAACCTGGCGCGCCCACCTGGGCGTGGACTATGGTGCCCCCACCGGGACGCCGGTGCGCGCCGTGGGCGATGGCGTGGTCGAGACAGCGGGCTGGCAAAACGGCTATGGCAATATGGTGACAATCAAGCACCGCAACGGCCATTCAACGGTCTATGCCCACCTCAGCCGCATTGATGTCAAACGGGGTCAATCTGTGGGCCAGGGCCAGACACTGGGGGCGGTCGGCGCCACGGGTTGGGCCACCGGACCCCATTTGCACTTTGAGTTCCGCGTCAATGGTCAGCAAAAAGATCCCATGCTGATGGCTCGGCAGAGCGAATCCATCCCCGTGCCTGAGCACGCCCGCGCACAGTTCCTCAAGCAGGCTGCTGCCGCCCGCGTCGATCTGAGCGCAGCGGCCACCATGCAGGTCGCCAGTATTCAGTGAGTTCTGCGGGCTGTTTCATCGGCCTGATGTCGGGCACCTCGCTCGATGGTGTGGATGGAGTCCTGGCCCGCTGTGACCTCCCCTTCCAAGTGTTGGCCCATGCCAGCGCTCCGTTTGAAGCCCCTCTTCGCGCCGAATTGCAGGCCCTCAACACGCCGGGTCCCAACGAGCTGCACCGTGCCGCGCTGGCAGCCAACGCGCTGGTGGAGGTCTATGCCCGGGTCGTCGCCGACTTGCTGCAACAGACTCGAATGAGCGCCCATGCGGTCCGAGCGATCGGCGCCCATGGTCAGACCGTCCGGCACCAACCCGGGCTCTACGACGGCACGGGCTATACCTGGCAATTGAACCAACCCGCCTTGCTGGCCGAGCGTTGCGGGATTGACGTGGTGGCAGACTTTCGCAGTCGAGACGTGGCCGCAGGCGGACAAGGTGCGCCCCTGGTGCCTGCGTTTCATCAGCGCGTGTTTGGTCGTCCGGGTCAGCACACGGCCGTGTTAAATCTGGGCGGCATTGCCAACCTGAGTTTGCTGGGGCCCGCGGGTGAGGTGCAGGGCTTTGACTGTGGCCCGGGCAACTTGCTGATGGATCATTGGTGCCACGCTCACACGGGTCAAGCCTTTGACCAGGATGGCCGCTGGGCTGCCAGTGGACGGGTACACCCGGCGCTGCTGGCGCAATTGATGGACGAACCGTTTCTCAAGCAGCCCCCCCCAAAAAGCACGGGGCGGGATTTGTTCAACCCAGTCTGGCTGAATGAACGTCTACGCGCGTACGCGGGAGTGCCCCCACCAGATATCCAGGCCACCCTCACCGCCTTCACCGCTCAGTCAAGCCTGCAGGCATTGAAGACACACAGCCCGAGTTGCCAGCAACTCATCGTGTGCGGGGGCGGCGCGCTCAACCTGCATCTGATGGATCAATTGCGCGGGGGATTGACGGGTTGTGAGGTGGTGGAGTCCGGGGCGGCCGGCTTGCCGCCTTTGCAGGTGGAGGCAGCCGCATTTGCCTGGCTGGCGCAGCAAACGGTGAATCGACAAGCCGGCAATTGGCCTGCGGTCACGGGGGCACGGGGTGCGCGGGTTTTAGGGGCCATTTACCCGGCCTGATCGAGGCACCCCGCCAATGGCGATCGCTAGCGGGGCGGCGTGGAAGCACCCCTTGCCTGTGGAGGGCCTACCTGCCTGGCGCTTGGGTTCTCAGACCGAGAACGAGGAACCACACCCGCAGGTGGTCGTGGCGTTGGGGTTCTTGATGACAAATTGCGCGCCTTGCAAGTCTTCTTTGTAGTCGATTTCAGCGCCCAGCAGGTACTGGTAGCTCATGGCATCAATCAACAGGGACACGCCATTTTTGGTCATGGTGGTGTCATCGTCGTTGACGACTTCATCAAAAGTGAATCCGTACTGAAAACCCGAACAACCGCCACCTTGCACAAACACACGCAACTTGAGGTCGGGGTTGCCTTCCTCGGCGATCAGGTCGGCCACCTTGGCTGCCGCGCTGTCGGTGAAGACAATCGGCTCAGGCATTTCGGTAGGCAGGGTTTCAGCAACGGCGCTCATGGCAACATCCTCGAGTTAAGCAAGAATAGTAACGTAATTTTCTCAACAATACCAATGGCAGGGATATCGCCATAAAACAAAAGCCGCCGGGAGGCCCGCGGCGGCTCTTGCTGGAGGACCCAGGGCTGGGGGGCTTGCACCCACCGGGCCCTGAGGCATCGGGATCAGCGCTTGCTGAACTGCTTGCGACGGCGAGCAGAGTGCAGACCGACCTTTTTACGCTCGACCTCACGGGCGTCACGGGTGACAAACCCGGCAGCCGACAAGGCGGGCTTGAGGCTCGCATCGTAGTCAATCAGGGCACGGGTGATGCCGTGACGCACAGCGCCAGCCTGGCCGGATTCACCGCCACCATGCACATTGACCTGCACGTCGAAGGTGTCGGCGTGGTTGGTCAGCAGCAGGGGTTGACGAGCGATCATGATGGAGGTTTGACGGCCGAAGAAAGCCGAGATGTCCTTGCCATTGATCGTGATCTTGCCGGAGCCTTTTTTCAGAAACACGCGGGCGACGCTGGATTTGCGACGGCCGGTGCCATTGTTCCATTCACCAATCATGAGAGCTCCTTACAGTTCCAACACTTTGGGTTGCTGAGCGGTGTGGGGGTGCTCGGCACCGCCATACACCTTGAGCTTCTTGATCATGGCGTAACCGAGCGGACCTTTGGGCAACATGCCCTTGACAGCCTTCTCGAGTGCGCGGCCAGGGTGCTTGGCCTGCATGTCGCGGAAGTTGGTGCCATAGATACCGCCGGGGAAGCCCGAGTGACGGTAATAGACCTTGTCTAGCTCTTTGGAGCCGGTGACACGGATCTTGGAGGCGTTGATGACGACAATGTAGTCGCCGGTATCGACGTGGGGCGTGTAAATGGCCTTGTGCTTGCCGCGCAAACGGCGTGCTGCTTCGCTGGCAACACGTCCGAGCACCTTGTCGGTGGCGTCAATCACAAACCACTCGTGCACCACGTCAGCGGGTTTTGCGCTGAACGTAGACATGGAAATTTCCTTGAGTTGGTTTGGCGGGCTCTTTTCCACGGTCGGCGTTCCTCTGTTGGGAACCTCTTAGGTGGGGTTAACTTTTCGCCGCGGAGCCACATGGCGCTGCGAAAGCCCTCCATTCTATTACAGACTGGGCCTGCAGTACCATCAGCCCCATGTTCAGTTACCGACACGCCTTTCATGCCGGCAACCACGCCGACGTGCTGAAACACCTGGTGCTGGTCGCGGTGCTTCGCTACCTGACCGAGAAACCTGTGTCACTGATGGCTATCGACACCCACGCAGGCGCCGGTTTATATAGGCTAGACAGTGAGTGGGCGCAAACCAGCGCCGAGGCGGCCGAGGGTTTGCAACGATTGGTCACTGCCTTGCCGGGGCTGGATCAGGCACCCTCGCCCCTGCTCCAGGACTACCTGGACCTGGTGGCCGAGTTCAACCCGCGAGGTCAGTGGAACCGCTATCCCGGCTCACCCTTTGTGATCAATCACCTCCTGCGAGAGCAAGACAAAATCAAGCTCTTTGAACTCCTGCCCAGCGATGCCAAGCTGTTGGAGCAACACGTGGCGCAACTCGAGGCCGGGCGCCGAGTGGCCGTGTTGCGTGAGGACGGCTTTGACGGACTGAAGAAATTCCTGCCACCGCCCAGCCGTCGTGGCTTGGTGCTGCTGGATCCCAGCTACGAACTCAAGACCGACTACGCACGCGTGGCCGCCACCATCCAGGACAGCCTCAAACGCTTTCCCACCGGCACCTACCTGGTGTGGTACCCGGTGATTGGTCGGCCTGAAGCGCATGACCTGCCCAAGCGCTTGCGCACCCTGACGCAACAAGCCGGCAAGTCCTGGCTGCACGCCACCCTGACGGTCAAGTCGGGCAAGGCGTCCACCCTGCCGGTGTCGCTGCAAGGCGACACCAAGGTGCAGCGCCCCGGCTTGCCCGCCAGCGGCATCTTCCTGATCAACCCGCCCTACACCCTGGCCAAGACCTTGCGCCCGGCCCTCGAACAGTTGGTCCAGCTCTTGGGGCAGGATCGGCACGCAGCCTGCCTGGTGGAAGCAGGCGGGCACTGACCTTTGGCTGCGCGAAGGCTTGGTCGGCCGACGGCGCCGCACCCCCCTTCCTCAAGGTTGACCCTCGTCCTGAATGGCGACCAAAGGGGCCGGCAATAGGGGCTGCGACAGGAGCAGCCTCCACTGGCACAATCCGCCCATGACGCACCCTTCTTCGGCCGAAACCCAGGTCTTGGGCGCCTGCCCGCACGACTGCCCCGACACCTGCTCGCTGGTCACCACCGTGCAGCATGGCGTCGCGGTGCGCGTACAGGGCAACCCCAACCACCCGCACACAGCCGGTGTGCTGTGCACCAAGGTGTCTCGCTACACCGAGCGCACCTACCACCCAGACCGACTGTTACAACCCCAACGGCGTGTGGGCCCCAAAGGCCCGAACGCGCGCTTTGAACCCATCTCCTGGGACGAAGCCCTGGAAGACATCGCCCGCCGCCTGGGGGATATCGCGGCCGTGGACCCTGAAGCCATCCTGCCCTACAGCTACGCCGGCACCATGGGGCAGGTGCAAGGCGAATCGATGGCGGCACGGTTTTTCCACCGCCTGGGCGCCTCGCGCCTGGACCGCACCATTTGCGCCAGCGCCGGGGCCGAGGCGCTGGTGCACACCGTGGGCGGCAAACTGGGTATGAAGATGGAGTGGTTCGCCGAGGCGAAGTTGATCCTCATCTGGGGCAGTAACTCCATTGGCAGCAACCTGCATTTTTGGCGCCTGGCGCAGCAAGCCAAACGCCACGGCGCCAGGCTGGTCTGCATTGACCCGCGACGCACCGAGACCGCCGACAAGTGCGACGAGCACCTGGCCTTGCGTCCGGGCACGGATGCCGCCCTGGCCCTGGCGCTCATGCACGAGTTGATCGTTCATGACTGGCTGGACCACGACTACCTGGCGCAACACACGCTGGGCTGGGCTGAACTCAAGGCCCGTGCCCTGACCTGGCCGCCCGAGCGTGCGGCTGACGTTTGCGGACTCGACGTGCAGGCCATCCAGCGCCTGGCGCGCGACTATGGCACCACACAGCCTGCAGCCATCCGCCTGAACTATGGCGTGCAGCGTGCACGCGGCGGCGGCAATGCGGTGCGTGCCATCGCCTGCCTGCCGGCCTTGACCGGCGCCTGGCGGCATCGCGCGGGTGGCATGTTGCTCAGCAACTCGGCGCATCAGCGTTTCAACGCCGCGGCATTGCAACGCCCGGATCTGCTGGGCTCGCGTCGCCCGCGTGTTCTCAACATGAGCACCATCGGCGACCACCTGGCCCCTGATGCCCCTCATGCGCCGGTGCGCGCATTGGTGGTCTACAACAGCAACCCGGTGGCCGTGGCGCCCGACTCTGCGCGGGTGGTGGCCGGCTTCGCCCGCGAAGACCTCTTCACCGTGGTGCTGGAGCACTTTCGCACCGACACCGCCGACTACGCGGATTATTTGCTGCCCGCCACCACCCAGCTCGAGCACTGGGATGTGCACGGCACCTACGGCCACACCGACGTGGTGCTGAACAAACCCGCCATCGCACCCCGTGGCCAGGCTCGCACCAACACCGACATCTTCCGATCGCTGGCGCGCCACATGGGGTTTGCGGAGGCCTGCTTTGCAGACGACGACGAAAGCCTGTGCCAACAGGCGCTCAGGCAACCCGATGGCCGTGAGTTTGTGCCCTTCGCCACCTTGACCGAACAAGGCTTTGCCAGCATTCCCGGGCCCGAGGCCCCCTTCGCTCACGGACAGTTTCCCACGCCGTCAGGACGCTGCGAATTCATGAGCGAGCGCCTCGCATCCGTGGGGCTGGATGGCTTACCCGACTACCTTCCCAATTACGAAGCGCCGGCTGTGGGCTCCCTGTATCCCTTGGCCATGATCTCGCCGCCGGCGCGCCACTTCCTCAACTCGACCTTCGTGAACGTCACCAGCCTGCGTGATGTGGAGGGTGAGCCCCTGGTGGAGATTCACCCACAAGACGCACAGGCCCGCGGCGTACACAACGGGCAGACAGTCGCCGTGTTCAATGCCCGCGGACGGCATGTCTGTCGTGCCCGCGTGACAGACCGAACCCGCCCGGGCGTGGTGGTGGGTCTGGGCATCTGGTGGCGCCGGCATGGATTGAACGGCACCAATGTGAACGAACTCACCAGCCAGGCCCTGACGGACCTGGGTCGTGCCCCGACCTTCTACGACTGTGCCGTGCAAGTAACGGGCATATCGCCCGGGTGACGGGTCCGACACTTTGGGTTAGAGTCGCCTCACAGGGCCATTTCACAGACCCCCACGAGACCCACCACCATGGCGAAAAAGGCGCCCCGACGCACCGCAGAGCGGATCCTTGAGGTCACGCTGGCGCTGTTCAATCGCTTCGGTGAGCCCAACGTCTCCACCACGCTGATCGCTGCCGAGTTGCGCATCAGCCCGGGCAATCTGTACTACCACTACCCGGCCAAGGACGAGTTGATCAACTCGCTCTACGAGCGTTACCAGAAGGCTCTGCTCCCCCTCTTGAGTGCGGCCCCCGAGGTGCGCGATGTCGAGGACGCCTGGTTCTTCATGCACAGCCTGTTCGAGCGGGTGTGGGAATACCGGTTTTTGTACCGCGACCTGGGCGATTTGCTCACCCGCAACCGTCGCCTGGAAACCGATATCCAGGCCGTGCTGGAACTCAAGCGGCAAGCCTTCCGCGCCGTGCTCGACCATCTGGAACACACCGGCGCGCTCTCCATCAGTCCCGAAGAGGGTGATTTGTGTGCCACCCAGATGGTGGTGATGCTGACCTGGTGGCTCAGCTACGAATATGCTCGCGACCCACGCCATGCCCTGGAAGACGCACAGGCCCAAAACGCCTTGCTGCGCGGTGCGCGGCATGTGCTGGGTCTGATCCTGCCCTACCTCCAGGCCGAACCGCGCGAGCACCTGCGACTGCTGTTGCTGGCTTACCAAGACCCCGCCAGCGCCGCCCCTGCTGGGGGCCAACCATGAACGCCTGGGTGACGTTCACCCCCTCCCTGTCACTCACCCCCGAACAGGTGAGAAGCCACTGGGCCAGGCTTCACGGGGGCGATGCCGAACCCATCCCCGGCTCAGACGAATTGCTGCAGGCCTGGACGCTGTACCACTGCGGCGAGTTTGAAAACGCCTACCAATCAGGCATGGCCTTGTCCCAGCGACAAGAGCCCGCCGGCCTCACCCTGGCCGTTCGCGCCTTGAGCGTTTACGCCACCTACCTGGAGCCCCGCGCTGCGCAACGCGAGCACCTGCTCGAGCGCGCCCAAACGCTGGCCACCCAGCACACCACTTCGCAGCCCGACAACCCCAATGCGTGGTTCCTATTGGCGTATTCGCTGGGACGCCATGCACAATCGCTGAGCGTGGCCAAGTCCCTGGCATTGGGGCTGGGGCAGCGCACGCGTGAAGCGTTGGACCGAACCCTGCACCTGAACCCCCGCCACGCCGATGCCCACCTGGCCTTGGCCACCTTCCATGCCGAGGTCATCGACAAGGTGGGCGATGTGGTGGGAGCCGTGACCTACGGCGCCAGCAAGCACAGCGCGCTGGCGCTTTATGATCGCGCCGCGGAACTCAATCCGGGTTCGTTGGTGGGGATGCTCGAAACAGCCCGTGGGCTGATGATGCTGGACCCTGAACACCATCAAGCCCGGGCTGAGCGCCTGTACCAACAACTGCGTGCGGCCCGCACCCTCGATGCCCTGGAGGCGTTGGTGGTGGGATTGGCCAACGCCACGGATGATTGACCGATGACGTTTCTCGCTCTCGATGTGGGCAACACCCGCCTGAAGTGGGCGGTGTATGACCGCGCACAAGCTGGAGCTCGCCTGCTGAAGCAAGGCGCCGTGTTCCTCGAAAACATCGACCACCTGGCCGAACGCGAGTGGGCCTCCCTGGACGCACCACAGTACATGCTGGGCTGTGTGGTAGCCGGCGAAGCCATTCGACGCCGGGTGGAAGAGCAAATGGAATTGTGGGACGTGCCGCCCAGATGGGTCGTGCCCAGCGCCGCTGAGGCCGGACTCACCAACGGCTACGACCACCCGACCCGCCTGGGCGCTGACCGCTGGATCGCCATGATCGGGGCCCTGGCACGCATGCATGCGCAGACCGCCGGTGAGCCACCGCGCCCCATGGTGGTGGTGATGGTGGGCACCGCGGTGACGGTGGAGGCCGTGGACCCCGAGGGTCACTTCCTGGGCGGGCTCATCTTGCCCGGACACGGCATCATGCTGCGTGCGCTGGAATCCGGCACGGCGGGCTTGCGGGTGCCCACCGGCGATGTGCGCCCCTTTCCCACCAACACCAGCGACGCGCTGACCAGTGGGGGCACCTATGCCATCGCCGGCGCGGTGGAGCGCATGGTCATGCACGTGCGTGAGCATTGCGGCCGTGAACCGCTGTGCTACATGACAGGTGGTGCCGGTTGGAAGATGGCGCCAAGCATGTCAACGCCCATCGAGTTGGTCGAGTCGCTGATCTTCGACGGCTTGCTGGAAGTGGCCTCGAGGCGATACGGCGCCAAGACCTGAGGCGCGACCTGCACAGCGCCGCGTCAGTTTTGCTGCCAAGGTAGGCCTCTCAGCTTCCATCCGCCCCGTCGGGCTCGGTGAGCTTGATCGTCCGGGTCGCCCTCAAAACCCTCCAGGATGTTGTAGGCCGTGGCACCCAGTTCGGTGGCCCGTTTGGCGGCAGCGATGGAACGCACACCACTGCGACACAGCATCAACAGCGGCTTGTCTCGCAAAGTGGGAATCTGCGTCTCGAACGCAGGGTTCAAGGCCATACCGGGCCACTGCTTCCAGGCCAACGCCACCGCACCGGGCACAAACCCCACCCACTCGCGCTCGGCGTCGGTGCGCACATCCACCAGCACCGCTCGGCCGGATTGCACCCACGCCCACGCCAGTTGCGGCGACACATCGCCCGCGTAGCCCTCGGCGGGCTCGGGCTGGGTCAAGGCACGTTGATTCATCACCCTCTCCACCCTCGTCAAACAATACGAACGCTCAGATTGGGCAGGCCATCGATGTGCATCTCGATCACATCGCCGCGCACCACCGGGCCCACGTTCTCAGGGGTACCGGAGTAAATGATGTCGCCCGGGAACAGTTCGAACGCCTCGGACAGCTTGCTGATTTGCTCGGCCACCGACCAGATCATCTGTTTGAGATCCGCCTGCTGCTTGGTTTGACCATTGACCTTCAGCCAGATGGCTCCTTGGGTGAAATGCCCGGTCTGCGCTACCTTGTGCACGGCACCGATGGGCGCGCTCTGGTCAAAGCTCTTGCCGATCTCCCAGGGTTTTTTCTGGTCCCCCATGAATCGCTGCAGATCGCGCCGGGTCATGTCCAGGCCCAGGGTATACCCCCATACCAGGTCCAAGGCTTTGTCCACCGGAATGTTGCGACCGCCACGCCCCAGCAAGGCCACCAACTCGGCCTCGTAGTGGTAGTTTTTGGTCAGCGGCGGGTAGGGATGATCGGCCACCGTGCCGGTGGGCACAAACTGGATGGCATCGGTCGGTTTCTGAAAGAAAAAGGGCGGCTCGCGTGTCGGGTCCGAGCCCATCTCACGGGCATGCGCGGCGTAGTTGCGACCAATGCAATAAATACGGCGAACGGGGAACACCTCGTCACTGCCCACCACGGGCAGCACCACCTGCGGCACGCTGAAGGGCATGCGCGCTGTCGCCTGGGAAACACCGCCCGCGGTGGCGCACCCGGTCAGTCCTGTGGCCAGCGCTGTGCTGCCCGCCACAGCGGTGTGTTGAAAGAAATCTCGTCGCTGCATCGCGCTCCTCCTGCGGGTCGAGGCCAAGTCAGCCCTGATCAAGGGGTCACTGCCTTCGTAGTTCGTGGTTCGTGGTTCGTGGTTCGTGGTAGTCCAGATTGTGCCGCTCTTTACCGACTCACTTGGACACCTGTGGGATAAGCTGCATATAGGTAGAAACCCTCTGTTCCAGATTCACAAATCGCTAAGAATCCACGGGTTGTCGACCAACTGTCTTAGACACTATCGTCTTAAACACATCACCAGGAGAATCCATGTCCGAGTCCAAATCCCCCCGCCGCCGCAACCTACTCAAAGGCGCGGCCGTTGCTGCCGGCGCCATGAGCGCCCCGATGGTGTCGCGTGCCGACACCGTTTCGTTCCGCTTTCAAAGCACCTGGCCGGCCAAGGACATCTTCCACGAGTACGCCAACGACTTCGCCAAGAAAGTCAATGACATGGCCGGTGGCCGTCTCAAAATCGAGGTGTTGCCGGCCGGCGCCGTGGTGCCCGCATTCCAGCTGCTTGATGCAGTGAATAAAGGCACCCTGGACGGTGGTCACGGCGTGTTGGCCTACCACTACGGCAAGAACACCGCCCTGGCCCTGTGGGGCTCTGGCCCGGCCTTCGGGATGGACCCCAACATGGTGCTGTCGTGGCACAACTATGGTGGCGGCAAGGCCATCCTGGAAGAGATTTACAAATCCCTCAACATCGACGTGGTGTCCCATGTCTATGGCCCGATGCCCACGCAGCCGCTGGGCTGGTTCAAAAAGCCCATCGCCAAGGTGGGGGACCTCAAAGGCCTGAAGTACCGCACGGTTGGCCTCGCTGTGGACATCTTCAATGAGCTGGGCGTGTCGGTCAACCCGCTGCCGGGTGGCGAGATCGTGCCCGCACTCGATCGCGGTCTCATCGACGCGGCCGAATTCAACAATGCCTCCTCCGACCGCGTGCTGGGTTTCCCCGATGTGGTCAAGAACTGCATGCTGCAAAGCTTCCACCAGAGTGGTGAGCAGTTCGAGATTCTGTTCAACAAGACCAAGTACAACGCCCTGCCCACTGAACTCAAGTCGATCGTTGAGTACTCGGTGCAGGCCAGCTCCGCAGAGATGAGCTGGAAAGCCATCGACCGCAACTCCAAGGACTACGAGGAGATGAAGAAGCAGGGCATCAAGTTCTACAAGACGCCCGACGCCATTCTGCGCGCGCAGCTCGAGGCCTGGGACAAAGTCTCGGAGAAGAAGGCCGCCGAAAACCCCTTCTTCAAACGCGTCATGGATTCACAGCGCGCGTACGCCCAGCGTGCCGGTCAATGGCAAAGCGATTACATGGTCAACTTCAAGATGGCCTATGATTTCTACTTCGCCAAGAAAAAGGCCTAAGCTTTTCTCATTCTGAGAATCAACCCATCCAGGCTTGCCTGGGTGGGTGTTTTTTTTGATCCCGATCGAACATGAATACCCAATCCCTGCTCCATGCGGCTGACCGCCTCAGCATGGCGGTGGGCAAGGCTTTTGCCTGGCTCATCGTGGTGCTGATGCTGCTGGTCGTGGCTGAAGTTTTCAAACGTTACGCGCTCAACGCCCCCACTGCGTGGATCTTTGATGCCAGCAACATGATTTACGGCACCTTGTTCATGATGGGGGGCGCTTACACGCTGTGTCAGGACGGCCATGTGCGCGGGGATTTTTTCTACGGCAGCGCCAAGCCGCGCACCCAGGCCACGCTGGACCTGGTGCTGTATGTGCTGTTTTTCATCCCTGGGGTGATCGCCCTGACCTGGGCCGGCTGGACCTATGCCGCCGATTCATTCGCCATCCGCGAACAAACCTTCAATGCCGATCCGCTGCCCCTGTACCCCTTCAAGGCGGTGATCCCGTTGGCGGGTCTGATCGTGCTGCTCCAGGGCCTGGCCGAAATCCTGCGCTGCGTGGTGTGCATCCGCACGGGTGAATGGACACCACGCCTCAAGGACGCGGACGAGATCGACGTGGTCGAACAGCAACTTGCGAGCAGTACCTACGTGGATGAGGAGGCGCGCCAGCAGGCCATCGCCAATGCCAAGTCGATCGAAGAATCAGCCCACCAGCGCGCCAAAGGGGGTCACGCATGAGCGATCCCGCACTCGGCCTGCTGATGCTGGGCCTCATCGTGGTGGTCATCATGATGGGCTTTCCCACCGCCTTCACCCTCATGGGGCTGGGCATGGTGTTTGGCTTCTCCACCTTCTACGACCCGTCGCAACCCTGGTTCGACAACAAGATTTTCAACCTGATGGTGCAGCGCACCTTCGGGGCCATGACCAACGACACCCTGTTGTCCATCCCGCTCTTTGTGCTGATGGGCTATGTGATGGAACGCGGTGCCCTGGTGGACAAGATGTTCCACAGCGTGCAGTTGGCCTTCCGCCGGCTGCCCGGCTCGCTGGCCGTCACCACGCTGGTGATTTGCACTTTCTGGGGCATTGCCAGTGGCCTGGTCGGCGCGGTGGTGGTGCTCATGGGCGTGATTGCCATGCGCCCCATGCTGAACGCGGGCTATGACACGCGCTTGGCTGCCGGCGTGATCACGGCCGGGGGTACCCTGGGTATTCTGATTCCGCCCTCGGTGATGATCATCGTCTACGCGGCCGTGGCCGGTCAATCGGTGGTCAAGCTGTACGCAGCGGCCATGTTCCCAGGCTTCTTCCTCGCCTTGCTGTACCTGATCTATGTGATCGGCTGGGTGCTGATCGACCCCAAGGTCGCGCCCAAACTGCCCCTGGAGCAATTGCGCGCCCCGGTCTCGCCCTGGGTGCAACATGTGGCCGATCGGTATTCGCCACGCATGCTGCCGGCCCTGCTCGCGGCAGTGCTGTCACCCGCGCGAGCGCTCAGCACGGGCGGAGCGCAGTTGGGCTTGAGCTGGGTCAAGCTCGTCAAGGGCTTGCTCATGAGCCTGGTGCCGTTGATCATGGCGGCGGTCACGCTGGGCGCGGCCTGGTGGTACGTGGTGATTTATTCACAAGCCGAGAACCGCGCGGCGGAGGCCGCCTCGAGCGTGAGCGCCGCCGCATCGTCCACGGCACCGGCGACCGCCACCGAGCGCAGCGGCGTGCAAGAGCCGCCCGGCGCCAGCGCAGGCGTGCAAGAACCCCCCGGTTCTGCTGGGGTGCAAGAGCCCCCAGGCGCCTCGGGAGGTGTCCAGGAGCCCCCGGGTTCGGACGGCGGGGTGCAAGAGCCACCGGGCGCCGAGCGCACGGGCGGCGTGCAGGAACCCCCGGGGTCTGACGGGGTGCAAGCCCCTCCGGGCTCCGGCGAAGATGCGCCGCTGCAAGCCCTAGGGGACGGCGACACCTCCAACGCACCGCGCACCGAACCTGTGCCCGAGAGCTTCTACACTGGCTTTGCCATCACCTGCGTGTTCGTCTTGGGCTTGCTCCTGTGGTACTACCGCGGCTTTGATGCCGAGCAGTACGAAATTCTGGACATGCTGGTGCGATCGGTCATGCCCCTGGGTGTGTTGACCGTGGTGGTGCTGGGGGTAATTCTGCTGGGCATCACCACTGCCACCGAGTCGGCCGCCGTGGGCGCAACCGGCGCCTTCGTCATGGCGTGGGCTTCGGGCGGGCTGAATTTTGAACGCATCAAGGAAGCGGTCTACCTCACCGCCAAGACCACCTCCATGGTGTGCTGGCTGTTCGTGGGCTCGGCCCTGTTCTCCGCCGTGTTTGCCATCCTGGGTGGCCAGCGCCTGGTGGAGGAGTGGGTGATGGCGCTCAACCTGAGTCCGATCCAGTTCATGCTGCTGTCGCAGGCCATCATTTTCATCCTGGGCTGGCCGCTGGAGTGGACCGAGATCATCGTGATCTTCGTGCCGATCTTCCTGCCGCTGCTGGCCCACTTCCAGATCGACCCCATGCTGTGGGGCGTGCTGGTGTTCGTCAACCTGCAAGCCGCCTTCCTCTCGCCACCGGTGGCCATGTCGGCGTTCTACCTCAAGGGCGTGTCGCCTCCGCATGTGACCATCAACCAGATCTTCGCCGGCATGATGCCGTACATGCTGATCGTGATCGTGTGCATGGTGCTGATGTACATCTGGCCTCAGCTCACCTTGTGGTTGCCGAACTACCTCTACGGGAAGTAAGCTGATGGGGCGCCCCTGCGGGGGGGCCAGAGGTCTGGCCGTCAGCCGCATGCCAGCCAGACTGTCGTATCATTCGCCATTGACGTTTACGTAAACGTCAATCGGCACATCCCAGGGCCACGCATCAGGCTTGGTCAGGGGAGCGCCGTTCGCAGGAGACTTCCATGACCGACCTGTCCGCCGAATACCAGGCCCTGGCCCAGTACCGCCCCCAACACAAGGTGCGCTTTGTCACCGCGGCGAGCCTGTTTGATGGTCACGATGCCGCCATCAACATCATGCGACGCATTCTGCAAAGCATGGGCGCTGAGGTGATTCACCTGGGTCACAACCGCTCGGTCGATGACGTGGTCACCGCCGCCTTGCAAGAAGACGTGCAAGGCATTGCGGTCAGCTCCTACCAGGGCGGTCACGTCGAATACTTCAAGTACATGGTGGACCTGTTGCGCGCACGCGGTGGCGAACACATTCAGGTATTCGGCGGCGGCGGCGGGGTGATCGTGCCGGAGGAAATTCGTGAACTGCATGCCTACGGCGTGAGCCGCATCTACAGTCCCGAAGACGGTCAACGCATGGGACTGCAAGGCATGATCGGCGAGATGATCATGCGCTGCGATCAGAACCTGAGCGCACACGCCCCGCAAAAAATTGCCGCCATTCAAGGCCACGAAGACGCCGCCTGGCGCGCGCTCTCGCAACTCATCACCGCGCTCGAGAACGGTCTGGTCGAGCCCGCGCTGGTCCAACAGTTGCATGAGCAGGCAGCCAACACCCGTGTGCCCGTGCTGGGCATCACCGGCACCGGAGGTGCTGGCAAATCCTCGCTCACCGACGAGTTGGTGCGTCGCTTTCGCCTTGACCAGGATGATGCCTTGCGCATCGCGGTGGTGTCCATCGACCCCTCACGCCGCAAAAGCGGTGGCGCCTTGCTGGGTGACCGCATTCGCATGAACGCCATCGGTCCGTGGCGGCAAGGTGCGCGCGTGTTCATGCGCTCGCTGGCCACCCGTGACTTCGGCAGCGAGATCAGTGCGGCCCTGCCCGATGTGGTGGCCGCTGCACGCTGCGCCGGCTTTGACCTGGTGATCGTCGAAACCTCGGGTATCGGCCAGGGGGACGCCGCCATCGTCCCGCACGTGGATGTGCCCCTGTATGTCATGACACCCGAATTCGGCGCTGCCAGCCAACTCGAAAAAATCGACATGCTCGATTTCGCCCAGTTCGTGGCGATCAACAAATTCGACCGCAAGGGTGCGAGTGATGCATTGCGCGATGTGGCCAAGCAGGTCCAGCGCAACCGCGAAGCCTGGACGGTGGCGACCGAAGACATGCCGGTGTTTGGCACCATGGCCTCACGCTTCAACGATGACGGCGTCACGGCCCTGTACCAGGCACTCAAACCGCGCCTGGCTGAGCTGGGCTTGCAGCTCAGTGCCGGTCGGCTGCAACAACCCGCCACCCGACACAGCACGCACCAAAACCCCATCGTGCCTGCTGCACGCACCCGCTACCTGGCCGAGATCAGCGACACCGTGCGCGGCTACAAACAACGCGCACACCAGCAGGCACAGTTGGCCCGTGAAATCCAGCAACTGCGTGCCGCCTCACGCATGCTCCAAGCGGACAAGCCCGATCGCGCCCGAGCCGCTGAAGCGGCCAACGACCTGGCCTCCTCGCGCGAGCAGTATCTGGGTGCGGCCGAGCGCAAACTGCTGGCCCAGTGGGACGACATGCAGCGTGCCTATGCAGGGGATGAATACGTGGTCAAGATTCGCGACAAGGAAATCCGAACGGCCATCACCACGACCACCCTGAGTGGCACCAAGGTCCGCAAGGTATCCCTGCCTCGTTATGAGGATGACGGCGAACGCCTGAAATGGCTGATGCTGGAGAACGTCCCCGGCAGCTTCCCCTACACCGCCGGCACCTTTGCCTTCAAGCGCGAGGGCGAGGACCCCACCCGCATGTTCGCGGGCGAAGGCGATGCCTTTCGCACCAACCGCCGCTTCAAACTGCTCTCTGAGGGCATGCCGGCCAAGCGCTTGTCCACCGCCTTCGATTCGGTGACGCTGTATGGCCACGAACCCGACGAACGGCCCGACATCTACGGCAAGGTGGGCAACTCGGGCGTGAGCATTGCTACCCTGGACGACATGAAAGTCCTGTATGGTGGCTTTGATCTGTGCAACCCCAGCACCAGTGTGTCCATGACCATCAACGGTCCCGCACCGGCCATTCTGGCGATGTTCATGAACACGGCGATCGACCAGAACCTCGACAAGTTCCGGACCGACAACGGCCGCGAACCCACCGACACCGAAACCGCCAAGATCCGGGAATGGGTGCTGCAAAACGTTCGAGGTACCGTGCAGGCCGACATCCTGAAAGAAGACCAGGGTCAAAACACCTGCCTCTTCAGCACCGAGTTCTCGCTCAAGGTGATGGGCGACATCGCCGAGTACTTTGTGCACCACCAGGTGCGCAATTTCTACTCAGTGTCCATCAGCGGCTACCACATCGCCGAAGCCGGTGCCAACCCGATCAGCCAGCTGGCCTTCACACTGTCCAATGGGTTCACCTATGTGGAGTCTTACCTCGCACGAGGCATGCACATCGACGACTTCGCACCGAACCTGAGCTTTTTCTTCAGCAATGGCATGGACCCCGAGTACACGGTGCTCGGTCGCGTGGCGCGCCGCATCTGGGCGGTGGCGATGAAGGAAAAGTACGGCGCGAACGAGCGCTCGCAAAAGCTCAAATACCACATCCAGACCAGTGGCCGCAGCCTGCATGCGCAGGAAATTCAGTTCAACGACATCCGCACCACGCTGCAGGCTTTGATCGCCATCTACGACAACTGCAACAGCCTGCACACCAACGCCTACGACGAGGCCATCACCACGCCCACTGAAGAAAGCGTGCGCCGTGCGATGGCGATTCAGCTCATCATCAACCGTGAGTGGGGGTTGGCGAAAAACGAAAATCCCAACCAGGGCGCCTTCATCCTCGACGAACTCACCGAACTGGTGGAAGAGGCCGTGCTGTCCGAGTTCGACCGCATCGCCGAGCGCGGCGGCGTGTTGGGCGCCATGGAAACCGGCTACCAGCGCGGCCGCATCCAAGACGAGAGCATGCACTACGAAATGCTCAAGCACACCGGCGAGTACCCCATCATCGGCGTCAACACCTTCCGCAACCCCAAGGGTGACCCGACCCCCGAGACCCTGGAACTGGCGCGCAGCACCGACGAGGAAAAGCGCAGCCAACTCGCGCGACTGCAGGATTTCCACACCCGTCATGCTGACGCGGCCGCCCAGCAACTGGCCCAGTTGCAACAGGCTGTGCTCAACAACACCAATGTGTTCGAGGTGCTGATGCAGGCCGTGCGCCACTGCTCACTGGGACAAATCACCCAAGCCTTGTTCGAGGTAGGCGGTCAGTACCGCCGCAACATGTGAGCGCGGTGTGAGGGCTTGGGTAGCCCAGTAATGGGGACTGCTTAAGCCGTGCCGCGCTTGCCGCGGCTGAGGTCCACGCCCAACTGCTTGAGCTTGCGGTAGAGGTGGGTGCGCTCCAGGCCGGTTTTTTCGGCCACACGCGTCATCGAGCCGCCCTCCTGGGCCAGGTGAAACTCGAAGTAGGCTTTCTCAAAGGCGTCTCGCGCCTCGCGCAGCGGTTGGCTGAGATCGAAGGTTTGCTCGTGGGGCGCGAGCACCACAGCGACGGGCTCTGCCAGGGCGGCCTCCGAGCCCATCATTTCCACGCTCAGTTCGGCGCTTTGCGCCGACGTCGCATTGCCGCCGGCATGGGCCGTGGCAGAGGGCTTGCGTGCCAGTCCTTGCTCCACGGCCTTGAGCAGCTTTTGTAAGGTGATGGGTTTTTCCAGGAAAGCTTGGGCGCCGATGCGCGTGGCCTCTACGGCGGTGTCGATGGTGGCGTGGCCGCTCATCATGATGACCGGCATGTTGAGCAAGCCTGCCGCTGACCACTCCTTGAGGAGACTCACGCCATCGGTGTCAGGCATCCAGATATCGAGCAATACCAGGTCCGGGCGCGACTGCACACGCGCCGCTCGGGCCTGAGCCGCATTCTCAGCGAGCTCGACTGCATGACCTTCATCGTTGAGGATTTCGAACAACAGATCGCGAATACCCAACTCGTCATCGACCACCAGAATATTTGCCATAGTGAAGCCCGGGCTCCGTGAATTTATAGGTCTGCTGCCTGGAATGATAACGATACTTGAGCGCCCACCACCTGGCCCTCGTCTTCGATGTTTTTCAGGTCGATGCGCGCCCCATGATCATCGGCGATTTTCTTCACCACGGCCAAGCCCAGCCCGGTACCCCGCGCCTTGGTGGTCACGTAGGGCTCGAAGGCCCGCTTCAGAATAGCCTCGGGAAAACCGGTGCCCGAATCCCGCACCACCAGACGCACCCGCCGGCTTTGCGGATTCCAGACTGTGGAGAGTTGCACATGCCGCACCGGCAAGCCTTCGCTCGCGTCTTGCGCGTTCTGCAGCAGGTTGTGCGCCACCTGCCGCAACTGCTGGGCATCGCCCATGATGGGTGGGCAGGCGGGATCGAATTGCGCCGCCACGGGCACGGTGGCGTTCTCGGCTGAGTACAGCTGCAGCAACTCCTGCATCAACGCATTCAGGTCCAGCCGCTCGAGCTCCGCCTTGGGCAGGCGCGCGTAGTCACGGAATTCATTGACCAATCGCTTCATCGCGTCCACCTGGTCCACGATGGTCTTGACCGACTTGGTGAGGATGGCTTGCTCTGGCTCGTCCAGTTTGCCGTCCAATTTCATTTCCAGTCGCTCCGCGGAGAGCTGGATCGGGGTGAGCGGGTTCTTGATTTCATGGGCCAGTCGGCGGGCCACCTCACCCCAAGCCTGGGCGCGCTGCGCTGAGACGATCTCCGAGATGTCATCAAACACCAGCAAGCGGGCCTGGTTGGGCAGCACAGCACCGCGGGCCACCAAAATGGTGCCATCCGAGGCCTTCTCCAACGCCGAGGTGTAGTGGGTACCCGAAGGGTTTTGCAATTCGAACGATTGCTGCCAGTGATCCAGTCCGTGCTGCATGCGCTCAGCGGCCAGGTGATCGAACTGTTGTTGCACCTGGTGTGCAAAATCTGCCAGCCCCTCCAAGTCTGCGAGCGCGCGCCCCTCGTACGCCGCCAGTGGGGCTCGCAAAATCCGGGTGGCCCCTGGGTTGGACGAGACGATGCGTCCCTGTGTATCCAACACCACCACGCCGGTGGTCAGGTTGTCCAGGATGGTTTGCAGATTGGTCCGCGCGAGCGTGACTTGCTCCATGCTGCGCTCCACCGTCGAGCGGGCATCGGCCAGCTGCTGCGTCATGGCCGCAAAAGCACGCGTCAATCCGTCCAGCTCGTTGCGCCCGCTCAGCACCGGTTTGGGCCCCAGGTCGCCAGCGGCCACTTCGCGCACACCATTAAGCAGCATCAGCAAGGGACGAGCCAGCTGATTGCCCAACAACACAGCCAGCAGCACCGCGCCAAACACCGACAGAAACAAACTCAGGGTCAGCGTGCCGATGTACATGCGCCTGAGACCATCGCGCGCCAACGCGCGCTCCTGGTATTGCAAGTTGGCTTGCTGAAGGGCCAAGGAGTCGGCGACCAGCGTGGGGGGGAGGTTTTGGGTGACTTGCAGCACCCGGGCCTCCGACAGCAAACCCAGTCCTGGAGCCGACATCGACACCAACACCTTCACCCGCGGTCGGGTGGTGCCTGCGCCCGGCTCGTCCTCCAGCCCCTCGATCTGGGTGATGACGGGTTGGGTTCGCAATTGGCGCAGCTGCAGGCTGCTGGGGCGGTCTTGCAGGGACGCGAGCAACGAGTTACCGGCGCTGGCCAACGGCGCCCCCGAGCCAGACCACACGACCAGTTCTTCCACCCCCAATTGATCGCGCAAGCGCTCCAGAGCCACCCCGCTTGACACCCCTTGTGCATCGACCAGTTGCACCGCCGCCTGGCGTGACTTCTGCCCCAGATCGCTGGCCAGTGTGTCCAGCGAGGTGCGGCCCAGGTTCAAGCCCGCTGCCAGGGCCCCTTCCACCTTGGTATCAAACCAGGCCTCGATGGAGCGGGACACAAACTGGTAGGAGACACCGTAAATCAGCAAGCCCGGCAAAAAACCCACCAGCACGAAGATAAACGCCAGCTTGAGCAGCAACCGGCTGCCGAATCGGCCCTCGCGCACACGCGCCAGCAAGCGCACCACAATCCAGAGAATCACCGCGAGCAACACGCCGGCCACCACCGAGTTGAGGGTGAACAGCACCGTGTAGTACTGCTCGTACAACTCCCAGCTCTGCGTGGCCTGGGTCAACAAAAAGAGGAGCACCATGCCCAGTCCCAGCATGGTGAACAAGCCCACCCCCATCAGCCAGCGCAAGCGGCGTGATCGGGCCTGGGCACTGTCGGCGGTCATTTGGCGTCGGACGTCAGCTTGAGGGTACGGCTCACGCCCAGGTTCCAGTCACTCTCGCCCAGAATGCCCAGTTGCAGAGGGCGGGGCAACTGGGTCAGGTCCAACCGAAAGCTGAAGTCCACACGATGCTTGGCATCGACCTCCACCTGGGCCAATTCAGCCACCTTCCAGCGGTTGATGCGACCCAAAGCCGACAAGGCTTCGCTCGCGCTGTCAAAACTTTGACCCAATGACACGCCCAGTCCTGTGTTGCCAATGGGCTGGGAAGACACCAGCAAACGCCAGCGCCGGGTCAGCGGTTGGTAGCTCAGGCGCATGTAGCGTTCCTGGCGTGCCACCTCGCGGTCATACCAGTACCAGCGCTCGCGCAAGATGTCCGCACGGGCCACGAAATGCAGGGGAACGCCTTTGCTCAGCGCCTCGTCCACGGCAGTGGGCCATTCAATCTGCATGCTGGCATTGATGTAATAGCCATCTTCCAGACGTTGAACTTGCAAATCCTCGAGTTGGATGGGCTGGCCCGGCGGAGATTGGGCCTGGGCCGCACCGGTGATCATCAAGAGACTCCACAGCACCCAGACCTGTACCGCACGGCAGGCCCTCAGACCCCACGCACCGCCCCCCACGTCAGCCCAGGGACTTCTCCAGCACCGCGTAATAAAAACCATCGTGATCACCCAGCCAATTGTCCGGGAGGCCGGGCTGATTTCCAGGAGCGAGGGGCATTAAATGCCCTGGGGAGGGGCGCAAACGTGCATCAGTGTTGTGCGCAAGAAACGAATCGATGCGGTCCTGACCTTCGGCCCGAAAGACCGAGCAGCTGCAATAGACCAGCACGCCTCCAGGCCGCAGCAACGGCCACAGCGCCTCGAGCAAGCGGCTTTGCTGCTGCGCGAGTTCTGCGATGTCCGACTCGCGGCGCAGCCAGGCGATATCCGGGTGGCGGCGCACAATGCCCGAGGCGCTGCAGGGCGCGTCCAGCAACACGCCGTCAAAGGGCCGTCCATCCCACCAGGTGGCGGGTTCGCCTGCATCGGCGCAACGTACCTGAGCTTGCAATCCGATGCGCTGTAAATTCTCCTGAATGCGGGGCATACGGGTGGCGTCGATCTCAAGCGCCAGCAACTCCACCGAGCGCCCCCCTGAGGGTGCCGCTTCCAGCATGTGCGCTGTCTTGCCACCGGGTGCTGCGCAGGCGTCGAGCAGTCGCCAAGCCGAATGGTCTGCCGCTCCTGAAGGTGGTGTCACGGTCTGCAACAAGCCGTCCCATAACAACTCGGCGGCCAACTGGGCAGCGGCATCCTGCACCGAACAATCCCCCGCATCAAAGCCCGGCAGTAGGTGGACATCCATCGGTTTATCCAGTTGCAAGCCCGTTCGCCCGACCGGTTGGCTGGTGATGCCCGCCGAGTGCCAGCGCGCCTGCAAGGCCTCGCGGGTCGTGTGCCGCCCATTGACCCGCACGGTCATGGGAGCCGGGTGCTGTCCCAGTTGCAACAGGGATTGCCATGCCAGGGGGTGATCGCGCTGCAAGCGCGCCACCCACCAGGGCGGTAGCGGAGTGAGTACCTTGGGATCGGCCTGCACCGCAGCCAGCAAGGGCGCTCGCTCGCGCAGAAATCGGCGTAGGCAGGCATTGATGAACGCCGCCTGCCCCTGCGTGCGGCGGTTGCGCTTGGCGGCTTCGACCGCTTGATTCACCAGCGTGTGTCCATCGTAGGGCGCTTGGTCCTCGTCCCAGCACAGAGCCAGGGCCGTGCACAAGAGTGCGTCCACGGCCGGGGCTGGCGCACGCGGCGCCAAGCGTTGGCGCAATGCCTGCGCCATGCCCAACTGTCGCAACACCCGAAACAACAGCGACTGCACAGCCGCTCGTCGCGTCGCCTCGATCTGGGGCAGCAAACGGCTGGTCGACTGGCCTTGACGCACCGCTTGCAGCGACTGCGCCACCGTCTGCAACAACTGCCACAGCGGCGGCGAAACGGCGGACGGCTTCTCACCAGTGCCTGGACGGTTCCCTGCCATGGACGACACACTGGCTGACCGTCCCGGCTCGCTCACAACACAAAGCCCGGCCTGAACTTGAACAGCCGCGCGAGCAATACCGCCGGAAACTCAGCAATGGCCTGGTTGTACTGTTCAACCGCTTGGTTAAAACGCTGCGTGTCGGGCTGCACCAAGAGCCGTTGGGCCTGCCAGCGTTGCTGCAGTGCATCGGACACGGCCACGCGGTACGCCGACGGCGCCACCAGGCTGTCCCAGGCGGCTTGCAATCGCGCTTGCGAATCGCGAACACGCACCACCGAGTCCGCCCGCAACGGATGCTCTTGCATATGGGCCAGCTCCATGGCGAGGTGACGTGCGCACTCTTGCAACCGGCTCCAGTGACTGGCGCCCTGATCAAGGTTCAGCTCAGAACGCCATGGGGCAGAAGAGATCACTCCCTCGCTGAGCACCTGCTGCACCAACTCGGCGAACTCGAGCAGGCGCAATTCCAGCGCGTCAAAGCTTTGCTGCACTTGCGACTGCAAGCGCACCAGACGGTTGTAAGCCCCCAGGGCCCAAAACACCCCGATGGCGATGGTGAGCCAGAACCAACCCGCTGTCAGCATGACATCCTCCGCTGAAACGACAAAGGCCCGCGAGGGCCTTTGTGTTTACTCGGCTGCAGCAGCGCTTTCGCCATCCACCGACGAGGCCACCTCGCCCGGGACTTCGCCGGCCAGTTCGGCCGCCTCCGCCTCTGCAATGGCGCGACGCTCGGCTTCGTCCATCGCGTCCTTGACCTTGCGAGCCTGGTGGTAGGCCATGCCGCTGCCCGCCGGGATCAGACGACCCACGATGACGTTTTCTTTCAGGCCACGCAGCTCGTCGCGCTTGCCCATGATGGCAGCCTCGGTGAGCACGCGGGTGGTCTCCTGGAACGACGCCGCCGAGATGAAGCTGTCGGTGGACAGCGACGCCTTGGTGATACCCAGCAACAGGTTGCTGTAGGTCGCCGGCAATTTGCCGTCGGCCTGCAACGCCTCGTTGGTGTTGAGCATCTCCGAGCGCTCGACCTGCTCACCGCCGATGTAACCGGAGTCGCCCGCGTTCTCGACCACGACACGACGCAGCATCTGGCGAACGATCACCTCGATGTGCTTGTCGTTGATCTTCACGCCCTGGAGTCGGTACACGTCCTGCACTTCGTCCACGATGTAGCGAGCCAGCTCTTCCATGCCCAGCAGGCGCAGGATGTCCTGCGGATCGGCGGGGCCGTCGACAATGCTCTCGCCCTTGTTGACCACCTGGCCTTCGTGCACCAGGATGTTCTTCTCTTTCGGCACGAGTTCTTCCCAGACCTTGCCTTCCGGATCGGTGATTTGCAAACGCACCTTGCCCTTGGTTTCCTTGCCGAACGACACGGTACCGGTCATTTCAGCCAGGATGCCCTTGTCCTTGGGTGAGCGGGCTTCGAACAGCTCGGCCACACGCGGCAGACCGCCGGTGATGTCGCGGGTCTTCTGACCTTCCACCGGGATACGGGCCAGCACTTCGCCGGGGCCCACGTCCTGTCCGTCACGCACCTGGATCAGCGCGCCAACCTGGAAGCCAATCGTCACCGAGTGATCGGTGCCAGGAATCTTGACTTCCTTGCCAGCTGCATCGATCAGTTTGACCTGAGGACGCACCACCTTGGCGGCGCCACGACGCTTGGGATCGATCACCACCAGGGTGGACAGGCCGGTCACTTCGTCGACCTGCTTGGCCACAGTGAGGCCTTCTTCCACGTTCTCGAATTTCACCTGGCCGGCGAATTCGGTGATGATGGGTCGGGTCAGCGGATCCCAGTTGGCCAGGATGGTGCCAGCCTTGATCTGCTGGTCGGCCTTGACCGTGAGGGTCGCGCCATAGGGCACCTTGTGGCGCTCGCGCTCGCGGCCGTGTTCGTCGTGAATGATGATCTCGCCGGAACGGGCAATCACCACCAGTTCGCGCTTGCTGTTGGTCACATAGCGCATGGTGGCGTTAAAGCCGATCACGCCGTTGGACTTGGCTTCCACGCTGGAGGCCACGGCCGCCCGTGAAGCAGCACCACCGATGTGGAAGGTACGCATGGTCAGCTGGGTGCCGGGCTCGCCAATGGACTGCGCGGCAATCACCCCCACCGCCTCACCAACATTCACCAGACCACCACGGCCAAGGTCGCGGCCATAGCACTTGGCGCACAAGCCAAAGCGGGTTTCGCAATTGAGCGCCGTGCGGACCTTGATTTCGTCCACACCAGCAGACTCGAGCTCATCGATCAGGTCCTCGTCCAGCATGGTGCCGGCCGTGGCGAGCACCGCACGGTTCTCGGGGTGCAACACATCTTCGGCTGCGGTACGACCCAGGATACGGTCGCGTAGCGATTCGATGACTTCACCGCCTTCAACAATGGCGCGCATCAGCTGGCCTTCGTGGGTACCGCAATCGTCTTCGGTCACCACCAGATCCTGCGTCACATCCACCAGGCGACGGGTCAGGTAACCCGAGTTGGCGGTCTTGAGCGCGGTATCAGCCAGACCCTTACGGGCACCGTGCGTCGAGATGAAGTACTGCAATACATTAAGACCTTCACGGAAGTTCGCCGTGATAGGGGTCTCGATGATGGAGCCGTCAGGCTTGGCCATCAGGCCACGCATACCGGCCAGCTGTCGGATTTGGGCGGCAGAACCGCGGGCACCCGAGTCAGCCATCATGTAGATGGAGTTGAAGGATTCCTGTTCGACCTCATTGCCGTGGCGGTCGATGGTCTTTTCCTTGCGCAGTTGGTCCATCATCACCTTGGAGACGGCGTCACCGGCCTTGCCCCAGATGTCCACCACCTTGTTGTAGCGTTCGCCCGAGGTCACCAGACCCGAGACGTACTGCTGCTCGATCTCTTTCACCTCGACCTCGGCATCGGCAATGATGCGGTGCTTCTCTTGCGGCACCAGCATGTCGTCGATGGCGATCGAGATGCCCGCACGGGTGGCCAGACGGAAGCCGTTTTGCAGCAACTTGTCGGCAAACACCACGGTCTCTTTCAGACCGCACTTGCGGAACGAGGTATTGATCAGACGAGAGATTTCCTTCTTCTTCAGTGCCTTGTTCAGGTTGCTGAAGGGCAGGCCTTTGGGCAGGATCTCGGAGAGCAGAGCACGGCCGGCGGTGGTGTCCACCAGCGAGGTGCTGGGGATGAATTCGCCTGTGACCTTGTCTTTGTTCCACTCGGTCAGACGCACGCTGATCTTTGCGGTGAGCTCGACCTCACCCGCGTCGAGCGCGCGCTGCACCTCACCCACATCGGCAAACACCAGGCCTTCGCCTTTGCCGTTGATACGCTCGCGGGTGGTGTAGTACAGACCCAGCACCACGTCCTGAGAGGGCACGATGGAGGGTTCGCCGTTGGCGGGGAAGAGCACGTTGTTGGAGGCCAGCATCAGGGTGCGAGCTTCCATTTGCGCTTCCACCGACAGCGGCACGTGCACGGCCATCTGGTCACCGTCAAAGTCCGCGTTGAACGCCGAGCACACCAGCGGGTGCAGCTGGATGGCTTTGCCTTCGATCAGGATGGGCTCGAACGCCTGGATGCCCAGACGGTGCAGCGTGGGCGCGCGGTTAAGCATCACCGGGTGCTCTTTGATCACCTCTTCGAGGATGTCCCACACCACCGGCGTGCCGGATTCGACTTCCTTCTTCGCGGCCTTGATGGTGGTGGCAATACCCATGGCCTCCAGGCGCGAGAAGATGAAGGGCTTGAACAACTCGAGCGCCATCAGCTTGGGCAGGCCGCACTGGTGCAGCTTGAGGGTCGGGCCCACGGTGATCACTGAACGACCAGAGTAGTCCACGCGCTTGCCCAGCAAGTTCTGGCGGAAGCGACCCGACTTGCCCTTGATCATGTCGGCCAGTGACTTCAAGGCGCGCTTGTTGGCCCCCGTCATGGCCTTGCCACGACGGCCGTTGTCCAGCAACGAGTCGACGGCTTCTTGCAGCATGCGCTTCTCGTTGCGCGCGATGATCTCGGGCGCCTTGAGTTCGAGCAGACGACGCAGACGGCTGTTGCGGTTGATGACGCGGCGGTACAGGTCGTTGAGGTCGGAGGTGGCGAAACGGCCTCCGTCCAACGGAACCAGCGGACGCAGATCCGGGGGCAGCACCGGCAGCACCGACAGCACCATCCACTCGGGCTTCAAACCCGACTTCTTGAAGGCCTCGAGCACCTTCAGGCGCTTGGAGTTCTTCTTGACCTTGACTTCAGAGCCGGTGAGGTCGCCACGCAGTTTCTCGATCTCGAGGTCGAGGTCCATGCCCTCGAGCAGATCGCGAACGCCTTCAGCGCCCATCTTGGCGACGAACTCGTCGCCGTATTCCTTGCGCTTTTCGTCGTAGTCGTCCTCGGACATGATGCCGAATTTCTTCAGCGGGGTCATGCCGGGATCGGTCACCACATACGCTTCAAAGTACAGCACGCGCTCGATGTCGCGCAGCGTCATGTCCAGCACCAAGCCCAGACGCGACGGCAACGATTTCAGGAACCAGATGTGGGCGCAAGGTGCAGCCAGGTCGATATGACCCATACGCTCGCGACGCACTTTGGTTTGCGTGACTTCAACGCCGCACTTCTCGCAGATCACGCCGCGGTGCTTGAGACGCTTGTACTTACCGCACAAGCATTCGTAGTCCTTGATCGGGCCAAAGATCTTGGCACAGAACAGGCCGTCACGTTCGGGCTTGAAGGTGCGGTAGTTGATGGTTTCGGGCTTCTTGACTTCACCGAAAGACCAGGAACGGATCTTCTCGGGCGAGGCAATGCCGATCTTGATGGCATCGAAATGCTCATCGGGGGTGAACTGCTTGAACAGGTCGAGGAGTGATTTCATGGCTCAAATCCTTAAATTTTGATCAGTGGTGGACAGAGCAAATTCGCTTTGCCAATTGGGTCTGTCCCGCCATGCCTCAGGAGCGCTCGAGCTCGATGTCGATGCCGAGCGAGCGGATTTCTTTGACCAGCACGTTGAACGATTCGGGCATGCCCGCATCGATGGCGTGCTCGCCCTTGACGATGTTCTCGTACACCTTGGTGCGGCCTTGCACGTCGTCGGATTTGACGGTGAGCATTTCCTGCAGGGTGTAGGAGGCCCCATAGGCTTCCAGCGCCCACACCTCCATCTCGCCGAAACGCTGGCCACCGAACTGGGCCTTGCCGCCCAAGGGCTGCTGCGTGACCAGCGAGTACGGGCCAGTGGAGCGAGCGTGCATCTTGTCGTCGACCAGGTGGTGCAACTTGAGCACGTGCATGTAGCCCACCGTGGTCGGACGCTCGAAGGCGTCGCCGGTGCGACCATCGTACAGGTGAGCCTGCGTGCGCGTGGCGGTCAGGCCCTTGGCCTTGGCGATGTCTTCCGGGAAGGCCAGCTTGAGCATGGCGCGGATTTCATCTTCCGAGGCACCGTCAAACACCGGCGTGGCAAACGGAATGCCCGTCGAGAGGTTGTGCGCCATCTCCAGCAGTTCGTCGTCGTTCAATTGCTTGAGCGACTCCTTGCGGCCGGTGGAGTTGTAGAGTTCTTCGAAGAACTTGCGCAACTCGCTCACACGAGCCTCTTGCTGCAGCATGTCACCGATACGCTGACCAATCCCTTTGCCGGCCCAGCCCAGGTGAACCTCGAGCACCTGACCCACGTTCATCCGCGAGGGCACGCCCAGCGGATTGAGCACGATGTCGCACGGTGTGCCATCGGCCATGTAAGGCATGTCTTCCACGGGCACGATCTTGGAGACCACACCCTTGTTGCCGTGACGACCGGCCATCTTGTCACCCGGTTGCAAGCGACGCTTGACGGCCAGGTACACCTTGACCATCTTGAGCACGCCCGCGGGCAGCTCGTCACCTTGTGTGAGCTTCTTGCGCTTTTCTTCAAACGCCAAGTCAAAGCTGTGTCGGGTTTGGGTGAGCGCATTCTTGATGCTCTCGAGCTGAGAGGCCACATCCTCGTCAGAAGGGCGAATGTCGAACCAGTGGAACTTCTCCACGCCGTCCAGGTAGGCCTTGTTGATGGCCGAGCCTTTGGCCAGCTTGTTGGGGCCGCCATTGGCCGCCTTGCCGATCAGCAGTTTCTCGATACGGTCGAAGGCATCAGCCTCCACGATTCGCAGTTGGTCGTTCAGGTCGAGGCGGAAGCGCTTGAGTTCGTCGTCGATGATCTGCTGCGCGCGCTTGTCGCGCTGGATGCCCTCGCGGGTGAACACCTGCACGTCGATGACGGTGCCTTGGGAGCCCTGGTCCACGCGCAGCGAGGTGTCTTTCACATCGCTGGCCTTCTCGCCGAAGATGGCACGCAGCAGCTTTTCTTCCGGCGTCAGCGTGGTCTCGCCCTTGGGCGTGACCTTGCCCACCAGCACATCCCCAGGCTGCACTTCGGCACCCACGTAGATGATGCCGGAGTCGTCCAGGCGGTTGAGTTGCTGCTCGGACAGGTTGGGAATGTCACGGGTGATTTCTTCCGCGCCCAGCTTGGTGTCACGCGCCATCACCACCAGTTCCTCGATGTGGATGGAGGTGTAACGGTCTTCGGCCACCACGCGCTCGGAGATGAGGATGGAGTCTTCGAAGTTGTAGCCGTTCCAGGGCATGAAGGCCACCAGCATGTTCTGACCCAGGGCGAGTTCGCCCAGGTCGGTCGAGGCGCCGTCC
This sequence comes from Betaproteobacteria bacterium, assembly GCA_009923505.1. Classification (GTDB taxonomy): domain Bacteria; phylum Pseudomonadota; class Gammaproteobacteria; order Burkholderiales; family Burkholderiaceae_C; genus Limnohabitans. Next base: position 6,432 of record RFTK01000005.1, on the reverse strand, counting down.
GCGATCACGTCACCCTTGGCCAGCACATCACCGCGCTTGACGATCGGGCGCTGGTGGATGTTGGTGTTTTGGTTGGAGCGCTGGTACTTGATCAGGTTGTAGATGTCCACGCCCACTTCGCCAGCTTGCGTCTCGTTGTCATTGACGCGAACCACGATGCGGGTGGCATCGACGTAATCGACGATACCGCCGCGGCTGGCCGTGACCACGGTACCGGAGTCGATCGCGGCCACGCGCTCGATACCGGTCCCGACGAAGGCTTTCTCGGGACGCAGCACCGGCACGGCCTGGCGCTGCATGTTGGCACCCATCAAGGCGCGGTTGGCGTCGTCGTGCTCGAGGAATGGCACGAGTGAAGCGGCCACAGAGACGATCTGCGCAGGCGACACGTCCATGTACTGGATGCGCTCGGCACCGCACAGGATGGACTCCCCCGTTTCGCGGGCCGACACCAGGGTGTCGGTGAGGCGGCCGTCTTTGTCCAACGTGGCGTTGGCCTGGGCAATGACGTACTTGCCTTCCTCGATGGCAGAGAGGTAGTCGATTTCGTTGGTGACCTTGCCGTCGGCCACACGACGGTACGGGGTTTCAATGAAACCGTACTCGTTCAAGCGGGCATACAGGGCCAATGAGTTGATCAGACCGATGTTCGGACCTTCCGGGGTCTCGATCGGGCACACACGACCATAGTGGGTGACGTGCACGTCACGCACCTCGAAGCCGGCACGCTCGCGCGTCAAACCGCCCGGGCCCAGGGCCGAGACGCGGCGCTTGTGCGTGATCTCGGACAACGGGTTGGTCTGGTCCATGAACTGCGACAGCTGCGAAGCACCGAAAAACTCCTTGAGCGCCGCAGAAATGGGCTTGGAGTTGATCAGGTCGTGCGGCATCAAGGGCTCTTGCTCAGCCTGACCCAGACGCTCTTTCACGGCCTTCTCGATACGGGCCAAACCGGTGCGGTACTGGTTCTCGGCGAGTTCGCCAACACAACGCACGCGGCGGTTGCCCAGGTGATCGATATCGTCGACTTCGCCATTGCCGTTGCGAAGATCCACCAGGATCTTGACCACAGCGAGGATGTCGTCATTGGTCAGCACCATCGGGCCGGTGGACTCGTCACGGCCGACTTTGGCGTTGAACTTCATGCGACCCACGCGCGAGAGGTCGTAGGTGTCGGGGTTGTAGAACAGGCGCTGGAACAGGGCCTGCACCGCGTCCTCGGTCGGCGGCTCGCCGGGGCGCATCATGCGGTAGATGGCCACACGCGCGGCAAATTCGTCCACCGTCTCGTCGATGCGCAGGGTCTGCGAAATGTAGGCGCCCTGGTCGAGTTCGTTGGTATAGATGCACTGCAGTTCTTGCACGCCAGCGGTGCGCAATTTTTTCAGCAGGGTATCGGTCAGCTCTTCGTTGGCCTTGGCAATGATTTCGCCGGTGTCGCCATCGACGATGTTGCGCGCCACCACACGGCCCACGAGGAAGTCCTCAGGCACGCTGATGTGGGTGGTGCCCGTTTGCTCGAGTTCGCGGGTGTGACGCGCCGTCACACGCTTGTCCTTGGCGACGATCACCTTGCCGGATTTGTCGGTGATGTCAAAGCGGGCCACCTCGCCACGCAGACGCTCAGCGACGAATTCCATCTGCGCGCCGCTGTCCATCAGGCGGAAATTGTCGTTGACGAAGAAGTTCGCCAGGATGGACTCGGGGTTGAGGCCGATGGCCTTGAGCAGGATCGTGACCGGCATCTTGCGGCGACGGTCGACGCGGAAGTACAGGATGTCCTTCGGGTCGAATTCGAAGTCCAGCCAGGATCCGCGGTAAGGAATGATGCGGGCGCTGAACAGCAGCTTGCCCGAGCTGTGGGTTTTGCCCTTGTCGTGCTCGAAGAACACACCGGGCGAACGGTGCAACTGAGACACGATCACGCGCTCAGTGCCGTTGATGATGAACGAGCCCTTCTCGGTCATGAGCGGCACTTCGCCCATGTAGACCTCTTGCTCTTTGACTTCCTTGACCACCTTGGATTGGGCGGTGGAGGACTCACGGTCATAAATGATGAGTTGCACACGGGCACGAACAGCCGAGGCAAAGGTCAGACCACGGGTCTGGCACTCGCGCACATCGAACGCTGGCTTGGCCAGGTTGTATTCGATGAACTTCATCTCGACAAAACCGTTGTGCGAGACGATGGGGAACGCAGCTTCAAACGCTGCCTGCAAGCCTTCTGGCGTGCGTTGACGCGGTGTGCTCTCAGCTTGCAGGAACGCGGTGTAGGCGTCCTTTTGCATTTGCAGCAGATAGGGAACTTCCAGCACGCTGTCGCGGCTGCCGAAACTCTTGCGGATGCGCTTGCGTTCGGTATATGAATAGGCCATGAGTTCTCCGGGCATGAATTCTCTCGGCGACTGATATCCCGCAGGCCCATTGGCCCGTCGGTACAGCTTGGCGGCTGGCCACTACCAGCCTTGGCTGACGACCGCGCATTGCACACGGCCCGATCCAAGGTTCTTCTGCAGTCAGATCAGAAGACACTTGAAAGTAAAAAATTGTTTCACTTTCAGGTGTGCTCTGCAGCACACAAGGCCGGCCATCAAACGATCACCAGCCCGTGAGTAAATCGTGTTTGGGCCGAGCGATCGGGAGCCAATTTGCCGCGAGAAGCGCAGCCGTACACGAGTACGGCGAGCATCGCAACGGCGAAGTGGCCCCGCGCAGCAGGCCCCAAACCGATTTACTTGAGCTCGACCTTGGCGCCGGCTTCTTCCAGCTTCTTCTTGGCGGCTTCGGCGTCGGCCTTGGCAACACCTTCCTTGACGGGCTTCGGTGCACCATCCACCAGATCCTTGGCTTCCTTGAGGCCCAGGCCGGTGATCTCGCGCACGGCCTTGATGACGGACACCTTGTTGGCGCCGGCTTCGGCCAGGACCACAGAGAATTCGGTTTTCTCTTCGGCGGCAGCAGCGCCACCACCGCCGCCACCTGCGGCAGCCGGAGCGGCCATGGCGGCAGCGCTCACACCAAACTTCTCTTCGATGGCTTTCACCAGGTCGTTGAGTTCTAGGACCGTCATGCTGTCCAGAGCGGTCAAAAATGCGTCTTTATCGAATGCCATGTTGATTCCTTCGTTTCCTAACAGTGCCATCGTCGGGCGATGGCGAATTGAACACTGCGCTACACGCCATCAGGCGGCAGCGGCTTCGCCTTTCTTGGCCGCCAACGCGCCCAACACCACGGCGGTGCGGGACATCGGCGACATCAGCAAGCCACACAACTGGGCCAGCAACACGTCCTTGGAGGGAATGTTGGCCAGTTGCTTGACGCCGTTGACGTCCAGGGCCTTGCCTGCAAATGCACCCCCGCGAATGACCAACTTGTCGTTGGTTTTCGCGAAGTCAGCCACCACCTTGGCGGCGGCGACAGCATCAGCAGAAAAGCCATAGATCAGCGGGCCGGTCATCTGGTCTGCCACCACCTCAAACTGGCTACCTGCGACAGCACGGCGGGCCAGCGTGTTTTTCAACACGCTGAGCGTCACACCCTTGCTGCGCGCATCGGTGCGCAGTTTGATCATGTCGGCGACCGTGATGCCGCGGTATTCCGCCATCACCAGCGTTTGAGCTTGAGCGGCGAGGCCCGTCACCTCAGAGATGACGGCTTCTTTCTCACTGCGATTCAGACTCAAGGTCTACTCCTTTTGAATGTGTCTTGGGGCTTGCGCCCGTCGACACGCCTGTGTTTCAGCGACCAGACTGTCAGGGAACGGATTCCTTGAGCAGCGGGATCGCCATCTGCGCTGGCTGGGGGATTAAGTACCCGAGGGTACGCCAGCGGTCTTGGATGGCCCGAACGACCACAAGGATCGATCGGCCCACCACTCCAACCGGCCGCTTGCGCGACCAGCCGAATACAACGGACGCCTCAGGCGCCCAACGTTTGCATGTCCACGCGAACGCCCACACCCATGGTGGACGACACGGCCAGTTTGCGCAGGTAAACACCTTTGCTCGAAGCAGGCTTGGACTTGTTGAGTGCATCGATCAGCGCCACCAGGTTGCCCTGCAGCTTGTCGCTCTCGAAAGAACGACGACCAATGGTGGCGTGAATGATGCCGGCCTTGTCGACGCGGTACTGCACCTGACCTGCCTTGGCGTTCTTGACCGCGGTGGCCACATCAGGCGTCACCGTACCCACCTTGGGGTTGGGCATCAGGCCACGGGGGCCCAGGATTTGACCCAGGGTACCGACCACGCGCATCGCGTCGGGCGCGGCAATCACCACGTCGAAGGGCATGTCGCCAGCTTTCACGCGGGCAGCCAGGTCGTCCATGCCCACCACGTCGGCGCCGGCGGCCTTGGCTTCGTCAGCCTTGGCGCCTTGGGCGAACACGGCCACACGAGCGGTCTTGCCGGTGCCGTTGGGCAACACGACGGCGCCACGAACTACCTGGTCCGATTTCTTCGCATCGATACCCAGTTGCACGGCCACGTCGATGGACTCATCGAATTTGGCAGTGGCGCACTCTTTGACGATGCTGATGGCGTCGCTCAAGGGGTACAGCTTGTTGCTGTCGACTTTGCCCTCGAGAGCTTTTTGTTTTTTGGTGATCTTGGCCATGCTCAGACTCCTTCGACCGTCACGCCCATGGAGCGTGCCGAGCCAGCAATGGTGCGAACAGCAGCGTCCAAATCGGCTGCGGTCATGTCTTTCATCTTGGTCTTGGCGATCTCTTCGAGCTGGGCACGGGTGATCTTGCCCACCTTGTCGGCATGAGGCTTGGACGAGCCTTTGTCGAGCTTGATGGCCTTCTTGATCAGCGTGGTCGCCGGCGGCGTCTTGATGATGAAGGTGAAGGACTTGTCTGCAAACGCGGTGATGACCACCGGCAGGGGCAGACCAGGCTCGACGCCTTGGGTCTGGGCGTTGAACGCCTTGCAGAATTCCATGATGTTCAGCCCGCGCTGGCCCAGTGCGGGACCGATCGGGGGCGACGGGTTGGCCTTACCAGCTGGCACTTGCAGCTTGATGAAGCCGACGATTTTCTTCGCCATGCTTTTTCTCCTTGCGGGTTCAAACGTCTTGGGCCTTCAGACCCCCAGACTCCCCGGGGTAGCGACTCTGTTCACACCATCAAGCACCGAGTCGGAAAGCGCCTGATGGATTCTTTCAGGGAGTTCAGGTTTTTTCGACCTGACCAAACTCCAGTTCGACCGGCGTGGCGCGACCGAAAATGGTCACTGACACGCGAATCTTGCTCTTTTCGTAGTTGACTTCCTCGACCGTGCCGTTGAAGTCGGTGAACGGGCCTTCCTTCACACGAACCAGTTCACCGGTGATGAATTCGACCTTGTGACGCGGCTTGTCCGAGCCTTCGCGCATCTGGCTGACGATTTTTTGCACTTCGTCTTGAGAGATGGGCGCGGGACGGTTCTTGGCCCCCCCCACAAAACCGGTGACCTTGCTGGTGTGCTTGACCAGGTGCCAGGTGTCATCGTCCATGATCATTTCCACCAGCACATAGCCGGGGAAGAAACGACGTTCGGTGGTGCGACGCTGGCCATTGCGCATCTCGACCACTTCTTCCGTGGGAACCAGGATGCGACCAAATTTGTGCTCCATGCCCGAACGTGCAATGCGCTCGGCAATGTTGCGCTCGACCGCCTTCTCCATGCCCGAATAAGCATGCACCACGTACCAGCGCAAGTCCGGGTTGGCGGCCGGCGCCAGGATATCGGCGTTGTCAGGGGTATCAGTCATTATTTTTTCCAGCCCAGAATCAGGTCGTAGAAGAACCACTCCAGGGTCTTGTCGGTGAGCCACAAGAACAAGGCCATGATCACCACAAAGGCGAAGACATAGGCCGTCATTTGCAAGGACTCCTTGCGTGTGGGCCACACCACCTTTTGCACTTCGCGCCAGGCGTCACGTCCAAAGCCCACCAGTTGACGACCTTGCAAGGAGGTCAGGAACACGGCCACAGCCGCCACGAGACACCCGAGCAATGAGGCCCACTGCAGCAACGGACCGCGTTGGCCCAGCAGGTAGTACGCCACCAGCGCGGCCAGCACCAGCGCAACAGCCGCACCCAGCTTGGCCTTGTCGGCAGCAGTGTTCACGGTTTCAACATCAGCGGTGGCCATGGGGACTAAATTCCGTTCTAAACCAGCAAAATTTGAATGTCTGTCAAGACGCGCAAGCCCGCCAAGTATTTGGCGGGCTTTGAATCCACTCGAACTCCTGATTCAGGGTCGGGTGGCAGGGGCAGAGGGAATCGAACCCCCAACCTTCGGTTTTGGAGACCGACGCTCTGCCAATTGAGCTATACCCCTACAGCATTACTCCATGATCTTGGCGACGACGCCGGCGCCGACGGTCTTGCCGCCTTCGCGAATGGCAAAGCGCAGACCCTCTTCCATCGCAATCGGGTGGATCAGC
>RFTK01000040.1 GCA_009923505.1 Betaproteobacteria bacterium | reverse complement strand
GCCATCGGCCAGGGCCTCCCAGGTCTTGATGGCGGCGCGCTCGCGCCCCGAATTGGCGATCAACTTGCCCACTGGCGAGAGTGTGTCAAGGTATTCCACGATGACCCGTGAGTCAAACAAGGCCTCACCTCCCTCCATCACCAGACAGGGCACTTTGCCCAGCGGGTTGGAGTCGGTGATGGAAGTGTTGGCAGACCAGACGTCTTCGGGGACAAACTGATAGTCGAGCTTTTTCTCGGCTAGCACGATGCGGACCTTGCGGACGTAGGGACTTGCGATGGCGCCGATCAGTTTCATAAGGGAGGGTGTTGAAGTTGAAGGCATTCTATCGGCAGGCGGAGCGCACGCGCGGTGCGACCCATGGCGGTTTGACGGTGCACCAGACTGGCAGAACCACTCACCTAGAATCCTGGTATGAGCTTATCCACTGTGACGGCCTTGTCGCCGCTTGATGGCCGCTATGCCGGCAAACTGGCGCGCCTGCGCCCCTTCATGAGCGAGCAGGGCTACATGCACTGCCGCGTGCAAGTTGAAATCACCTGGTTTCTCGCGTTGAGCGAAGTGGGTCTGCAGGAATTCCCCCCCTTGAGCCCCGCAGCCCGTCAGCATTTGCTGGGCGTGGTGGAGCGATTCTCGACGGAGGATGCCTTGGCCATCAAGGCGATTGAGAAAACGACCAACCACGACGTCAAGGCTGTGGAGTACTGGATCAAGGCGCAATTCGAATCCACCGCCTTGTCTGAGGCGGTGCGTGCGGAACTCGCGCATGTGCAGGAGTTTGTGCACTTTGCCTGCACCAGCGAGGACATCAACAACACCAGCCATGCCTTGCAACTCAAGGCGGCCCGTGCCGAGGTGGTGTTGCCCGGACTCGATGGCGTGATCGATCGTCTACGCCAGATGGCGCACCGCTATGCCGAGGTGCCCATGCTCAGCCGCACCCATGGTCAAACCGCCAGCCCCAGCACCGTGGGCAAGGAAATCGCCAACGTGGTGGTGCGCTTGCGCCAGGTGCGCGGGCAGATCGCGGTCGTGTCCCTCAAGGCCAAGATGAACGGCGCCGTGGGCAACTACAACGCACACCTCGCCGCCTGGCCCGAGGTGGACTGGGAGGCCTTCAGCCAGCGCGTGGTGGAAACGCCGCCCGCAACACGGGCTGACACCCCTGATCCGGTGGGTTTGGGCCTGAGCTTTCAGCCCTACAGCATTCAGATCGAGCCGCATGACTACATGGCCGAGCTGTTCGATGCGGTGGCGCGCGCCAACACCATCCTGATTGACTGGTCGCGTGATGTGTGGGGCTACATCTCCCTGGGCTACTTCAAGCAGCGCTTGCGCGAGGGCGAAATTGGCTCGTCGACCATGCCGCACAAAGTCAATCCGATCGACTTTGAAAACGCCGAGGGCAACCTGGGCCTGGCCAACGCGGTGCTGCACCACCTGAGCGAGAAGCTGCCCATCAGCCGTTGGCAGCGTGACCTCACCGACAGCACGGTGCTGCGCAACATGGGCGTGGCCCTGGGCTATACTGCGCTGGCCTACCAGTCGATGTCCATTGGCCTGGACAAGCTCGAACTCAATGAAGAAGCGCTGCAGGCGGACCTGGATGCCGCCTGGGAAGTCTTGGCCGAGCCGATTCAGACCGTGATGCGCCGTTACGGCGTGCAAGGCGCCTACGAGCAGCTCAAGGACGTGACACGCGGCAAGAGCGTGACCGCCGAGGCCCTGCACGGCTTGATCCGTTCGCTGGACATCCCTGAGGAGGCGCGCCAACGCCTGCTGGCCATGACACCGGCCAGTTACGTGGGCAAGGCGTCGGAGCTCGCACGCCGAGTCTGATCTTTCGATCGCTCGATGTAGCGGTTGAAGCGCCAGGCCTGGCCCAGTATCGTGATGCGCCGCCAGGTGGCGCGCTTGGCGGCTGGGCTCATCTCGGTCCAGCGCTGCACTTCATCAAAGCTGCGCCCGCAGCCCTTGCACTCGGCGTCGCCTTGGCTGGTCGAGCAAATCGCAATGCAGGGGGTGTCCTGGGTGGTGTCGTACCACGCCAGCCAGGCCTCATAGGCTTTCTTGGGAAAGCCCTGCTCGGCCGCTTCGTCCTCGCGGTAATAGACCATCAGTGCGTACACCTCGGCCAGCGCGCGCAATTCGGGCGCGAGTGTGACGCCGTCCGGGGACGGCTTCAAGGCGCGCCAGTGGTTGATGGCGGCTTCGATGTCGGTGATGTGGATGGCAGACATAGGCAGGTGGGGGATGGATCATAGCGGTACTGGCGGTGTTATCCTGAAAGCACCATGAAGCTGATATTGAAATGGCTGCTCAGCGCTACCGCCTTGCTGGCGCTGGCCAATCTAGATCCTGGGGTGGAGGTGCACGGCTTTGGCGCTGCCTTGGCGGCCTCGCTGGTGATCGGCTTACTCAACCTGGTGGTGCGGCCGATTCTGGTGGTGTTGACCTTGCCCGTGACCTTGGTGACCCTGGGGCTGTTCTTCTTTGTCATCAACGCCGGTTTGTTCTGGGCGGCGTCGGCCATGCTGGAGGGGTTTCAGGTGCGCAACTTTGGTCACGCCCTGCTGGGCTCACTGATCTACTCGGCGATGGGCCTGGTGATCCATCCAGCGCTGGAGCATTTGTTCCCGACGCGCTGACTGAAAAACGCGTACCCGGCTGTCGATGATGGAGGCCTCCATTTCATCGCTGCGGCTGAGGGTGCCATTTCGTGCGCGGTTGCGGGCGAGGTCTTGCGCAGCCCTGAGTCGGTCCAGCGCCCCCACGTACTCCCAGCGCAAGGCACTGGCCTCGGCCTGTGCCCGCAACGAGCGCAAGGCGTCACCCTGTAAGCCCAACGCCTGTCCCAGTAAGTCCCAGGCAGCCCTATCACGGTTGTTTGCACTCACAAACATTTGCATGTCCTGCGCCGCCAGGCGACCCTGTTCGGGCAAGCCGGTGGCAATTCGGGCCTGGGCCAATAGCAGCTGTACCGTGCGCCGTGGGGGGAGCGCCTGCAGTTGCGCCACGGCTTGTAAAGCTTGACCGCCAGACAGGCTCAACTCGGCCGACAGCAACTGCACCAACTCACGTGCGGAGGGGTCGTGCTGTGTCAACAGATTCAACGAGGCGAGTCGCTGCCGAGCGCGTTCGAGTTCGCGCAGCTGGCTGTCAGCCAACACGCCGGCATACAAAGCTGCAGCCTGGCGCACCGGTGTGGCGTGCCGGGTATTGGCGTCCTGGCTGAAGAAACGCAACGCGTCCACATTGGGTTGAGAGAGCACCCGTGCACGGGCCGACAGGAGGCTGTGCACCAGATCGACGCTGGCGGGAGTGCCCTTGACGCTGAGCAGTTGTTGACGGCTTTGCATGTCGGCAATCCGCTCGGTGGTCAGCGGGTGACTGCGCAGATAGGGATATCCCCCGCTGTCATTGAGCCGAGAGGCTTGCGCCAATTTCTCAAACATGCTGACAAAGCCCGAAGGTTCGAAACCGGCCTGCGTGGCCACGCCGTAGCCGACCCGGTCAGCCTCACGCTCCATGTCGCGAGAAAAATTGAGTTGGGTTTGTACCGCCACCGCCTGACCGCCCACCATCATGGCCTGCGCCGCCTGGGGGCTGCGGCTGGCGGCCAACAAGCCCAAGATCATGGAGCCAATCATGAGCGGCGACTGCTGTTGCTGTTGCGTGAGCATGCGTGCAATGTGCCGCTGGGTGATGTGGCTGAGTTCGTGCGCCAGTACCGAGGCCAGTTCGTCCTGGCTGGAGACCACGCCGATGAGTCCCAGGTGCACACCCATGTAGCCACCGGGCAAGGCAAACGCATTCACGCTTTTGTCGCGCACGAGGATCATGTCCCAGGCGAACTGCTCATCCAACTCGAGCGACAGTTCGCCACGCAACTTTGCCGCCTCTCGCAGCCGCTGCCACATCGCGCCCACATACTCGGCCAGCACCGGGTCGTCGATGACATCCGGGTCACGCAGGATTTCACGCATGATGCTGTCGCCCAGCCGACGTTCTTCGCCCAGGGAGATCTCACTGCTGTCCCCCAGACTGGGTAGACGCATTGGGCCAGAAGGGGCTGTCACTGCGCCAGGCGGGGGGTCGGCCCGTGCATCCAGGGGTAGGTGCAAGCTGCCCATGGCAAGCCCAATGCCCAAGCACAACAGGAGAGTCGCCCGGGTGGCGTTCCGTCGCCTGAGCCGACGAGAGGGGGGGGGCAGACGCGAGAACAATGGCATGACCTTATGATCCGACCATCATACTAACCGTTAGCGATGGCTCCGATGACTCTCACCCATTTTGATGCCCAGGGTCAAGCCCACATGGTGGATGTGGCCGACAAGACCTCCACCCACCGACGCGCCACCGCCGAGGGCTGGATCGAGATGTTGCCGGCCACGCGAGAACTCATTGAATCCGGCCATGCCAAAAAGGGCGATGTGTTGGGCGTGGCTCGGATTGCGGCGATCCAGGCGGCCAAGAAAACCAGCGATCTGATTCCCTTGTGCCACCCCCTGGCCTTGACACGCGTGGCGGTGGAATTCACCGTGGTGCCAGAACGCAACGCCGTGTGCTGCCGCGCCACCGTGGAAACCGTGGGGCAGACTGGGGTGGAGATGGAGGCACTGACGGCGGTGCAAGTGGGCTTGCTCACCATCTACGACATGTGCAAGGCGGTGGACCGTGGGATGACGATGACGGGGGTCAGGCTGGTGGAGAAGATGGGGGGGAAGAGTGGGCACTGGGCGGCGTAAAGACGCGCCACAACGCGACGCATGATGACATGAGCGCCTCTGCTGTACCGGCTACCCAGTACCGTCCTGACATTGATGGTCTGCGGGCTGTTGCTGTACTGGGGGTGGTGCTGTTTCACGCATTCCCGACGGTATTTCCCGGGGGATTTGTGGGAGTGGATGTGTTTTTTGTGATCAGTGGCTTTCTGATCACGCGAATCATCCTGGCTGACCATGACGGTGGTCAATTCAGTCTCTTCCATTTTTACGCCCGACGTATTCGTCGAATTTTCCCGGCCTTGAGTGTGGTGTTATTTGCGTGTATGGTTGTGGGTTGGCAGGTGTTGTTGGCGAATGAATTTGCCGAGTTGGGCATGCACGTTGTTGCTGGTGCCGGATTCCTCTCAAACCTGGCGCTATGGAAAGAAAGCGGCTACTTCGATACGGCATCGGAGCTGAAGCCCTTGTTGCATCTGTGGTCCCTGGGAATCGAAGAACAGTTTTACATCGTTTGGCCCTGCGTAGTCTGGTTGGCATACCGGGTGAACTCACGCCTGTTATGGATCACAGGGCTGGTGTTTTTGATCTCCTGGGGGTGGAATGTTTTCACTGTGGGACATGACCCGGTGTCTGCTTTTTATCTTCCTTATTGCCGCGCCTGGGAGCTTTTGATGGGTGCTGGGCTCGCCTTGATCAGAAAGACGCCGATAGCTAACGTGCCCTGCTGGACTCATCAGTACCGAGGCCAGATCGCAGCGCTAGGGTTGATGCTGATAGGTGTATCGATGGTGGTGCTGAACAAAGATTCGCTGTTCCCCGGTGGATGGGCGCTATTGCCCACCCTTGGTGCTGCTTTATTGATTGCCTCTGAGGGCGCATGGGTAAACCACCATGTACTGTCTACCAAAGTGTTGGTCGGTGTGGGTTTGATCAGTTACCCCTTGTATCTCTGGCACTGGCCGCTGTTGAGTTTTGCGCGCATCGTTGAGAACCAAGAGCTCTCTGTGATGAGGAGAACTGCGCTGGTGCTGATAGCGGTCATGTTGTCAGCATTCACATACCGATATGTTGAAAGGTTTCTTCGGCACCGGGGTTGGGTGACCACGCTTATGCTGGTGCTGCTGATGTCTGTGCTTGGGCTGGCGGGATGGAATGTGTATTCGCGGGACGGATTGGAATTTCGATATCGGAAGATCATTGAGTTACCCGCGCAGATGAAGCGTGACTTCAGCAAGTGGGAAGACAAGGGGATGTATCCTGAAGGGGATTGCAATCCGAACTTTGTCTACCCTAATGCCAGCATCTGCCTGCAGTCAACACCGAATGAAAGGCCAAACACGGTGGTATTTGGAGACAGCCATGCTTTCCATGCATACTGGGGTATTGCCAAGTCTTTTGCCTCAGAGGGACGTGTCGTCAAACTCGTTGGGCGAGGAGGATGTAACTTTGCGCTTTACCACGGCAACGAAGATTGCAGCCAAACATTTGAGCAACAGGTGGAATGGCTAACCACGAACCCGGCGGTCAAACATGTGTTCATAGTGCACCGCTTGGTGTTGCAGCCCAATAGCATGCAGTCAGATTTGACGGATTATCAAAATCGCATGGAGTCAACCCTGGCGCGATTGATCGACGCGGGACGTCAGGTTGTCTATGTTCTCCCAATACCCGAGTTGCGTTTCAACCCGCGGTTATGTACCAACAAGCTTCCATTGGGGCGACAAGTTGATCCAGGAAAATGCGAGTTCTCTGTGGATCGAGAAATAAATCTCCAAGTCTCGGAAAGAGAACTGGTGACTCTCTGGCGCGAGAAATTTCCCTCTCTGGAGGTGTTTGATCCAGCGGTCATACTGTGCCCGGAGCAACGATGCCTTGCGATTCGAGAGGGAAGTGCTTTGTGGATGGACGACAACCACGTGACTGAAACCGGGTCGTATTTGTTGGGGGAAGCGATGCGTCGCGAGTTAAAGTTGAAATGATTCAGCAATAGGTTGGCTTAGGGTCCGAACACTTTCCCGTTACCACGGATGGTTGCGAGACAGCGGATCGCCGTGTGGTTGGACGTTTCGGCGCTTGAGCGTTGCTGATCCCCGACTCACCCAGTTGTCCTTCGGACAAAGTGTGCAACTGGAACCGCCCGCTGTGATGCCACAGCCAGGTATCGGTGTAGGTCACGCTACGCAGATTCAAGGGAGCCGGGTAGGGTGCTGCACGGTGAACCAGTTGTTCTATCTGGCGCATCACCTCGGGGACATGCGTGGGAGCTCGAAGCCAGTTCAGGCCCCGTACCTCGCCTTGAGCACCGATTTCAATGTCCAGCACGCCCACCGCTTGCAGCAGAGGCGGCATGGGGCCACTGTAGAGTTGAGAGGCATGCTGCTCATACACATGGCGCGCGGCCAGTTGTCGATACTCGGCCGGCGTGTGGGAGGCAGTGATTGGGGGCGTGGCTGGGGGTGTGTTGTCTACCGAAATAGGGGGTGTCAGCTCAGGTACTGACGGTGCAACAGAAACTGTGGGTGCAAGCGGTGCTTGGCTGCAGGCTTGCAGCAGGAGACACAAGACCCCAGCAAGGAGTGCTTGGCTGGCGCAGCCCTTGCGCCTGGTGAGAGATGGAGACATGCGGCCACCCTTCTGGAAGGCTGACAGCCCCCTTAGAAACATGCTAGCGCGAGACAGGCGTTTTGCCCACCCGTATTAACTAGCGATTTGCAGCCGGCGCGGGCGTTGGAGGCAAGGCGGCTGTGAGCGCCAACACCCAGGGCTCGGGGGCAAAATGGGCCACGCGCTGGGCCAACGCCCGGGCCTGCTGAGGGTCCAGGGTGCCAGCGTTCAGGCTGAGCAAGGCGTAGTCTCGTCCTTGATGAAACCACACCACGTCATCCAGGCATGCCAGCGGTTGCTGGCGACAGGCGTCGCTGCGTTGTGCCGCGGGTTGAAAAATTTGTGACACGCGGTGGTAATCCCAGCTTGCCCACAGCGAGCACATGAGCCACAGGGCCACCATCCCCTGCATGACGGGTGATCGAGCCCAGGACTTGGTGGCATGGTCTGCGCGACTGTCTGTGCAGGGCATGGGCTGGACCAGGCCGACCGCCAGGCCAAGCACCAGCTGAAAAGGCCCGTACCACAGCGGAAACTCCAGCAAACTGTGTACCCCAATCACCCCCAGCCATGACCATCCCAACACGGCCTCGGGGGTCCGGGCCAGCCAGGGTTGTCGGCGCACTGTCCAGAACATGAGAGCACCCAGACCGCACATCGACAGCGGCCAGCCCCACTCCACCACCGCTTGCAAGAGGAGGTTGTGTGCATGCCCCAACTGCCCACAGAACCGAATTCCCTGCACCGCTTGCGTGGCATGCGTGAAGTCCAACTCGCCCCATCCCCAGCCCAGCCAGGGTTGTTGTAAGGACAGTTCAAGCACGTGGCGCCATAAGACGACCCGGCTTTCGCAAATGCCCAGGCCCTCGGCTTGTTCAACCCATCGCTCAAGCGCGCTGGCTTTTGGCAGTTCGACGGTGGCCACTGAAGATGCCAGAGAGGGCAAGACCCAGCACAACAAGACAAATCCGAGCAGGGCCAGCGCAGCGCCTGAGCGCGCACCCGTGTGATGGGCGGGGCTCTTGCTCTGCGTGGGCCACCACTGGGCCAACAGGCACAAAACTATCCAGGTCAACGCCCCGGTTCGCGAGGTGGAGGCCACCTGGCCCAGTGTCAATGCCAACAGGCTGGCCCAGGTCACCAGACGCATCGGCCGAGAGAACTCGCCCCTGTGAGCCAGATACAGCCATGCCGCCAGCCCTAGAGACATGAGCGATCCGAACTGGTTGCGCTGGCGCAGTTGCCCATAGGCTTCCTCATTAGGACTCGCGTGTAGCCAACTCAGCCACTCAAGGGGCTGGTGCAGAAGGCCGCTGTACTGCAAGCCGGCAATGCCGGATGAAAGGGCCGCAGCGCTCAGCAAGGCCCAGCAAAGATGGCGCAGCAGCGTTGAGCGCGACAAGCGTGTGCACTGCGAAGCCACCATCACGCACAATACGCTGCCCGCAAGACCTCCCAGTAACGCCAGATCCATCACAGGCATTCGCCAAGCCGCCCAGGCCAGCAGCCCCGTCAAGATGATCAAAGCGGATGAGGACTGCTGCCACGAAGCACTGCGTGTGCTCCAGACAAGACCTCCCCACAGCAAAGCCGTGAGACACCAGGTCACCAACAAACCTGGCACTGACGGACTGGGTGGGGGTGCCCAGGGCCACAGCCAGGGCAGGACCATGGCCGCCCAGGCCAGCCACGCGACAGCAGGGGACGGCAGAGCTCTGGGCCCTTGAAGGGTGGTCACATCAACGGCACTCAGCCGGGGCGTACTTCGCAGGGAGCAAATCGCCGGCGGGCAGCGCGAGTCCACCAGGGACAGCGCTGCCCTGCACCACACAGCGCCAACTCACCGAGGCTTGCGCCGGAGGCGTGAAATTGCTGATGCCACTGGGCAAAACCGCAGGGGCTTCACGAGTTCCGGTGTAGGGCACCAGATGCAGCGTGCCATTACCGGCCACCGCTTGGGTTTTGATGGAGATGACACCGCTGGCAGGCTGGATGGCGATGGAGGCCACATTGAGGGTGGCAGCCGGCGATTGGTAGCCCGCGGCATAGCCGTCGGCCGCGCTGGTAGCATTGCCGTTGGCCAGCACTTCCATGACTTGGGTTTTGGCGGTGGCAGCCAGTGCGAGCCCCTCGCCGACGCGAGCGCGGATGGTGTAGTCTTGGTAGGCTGGCAACGCAAAGGAAGCCAGAACGCCGATGATGGCCAGCACCACCATCAACTCGATGAGCGTGAAGCCCTGTTGCAGACGTTGCATGTGATCTCTCCCGGAGCAATGTTGAAGGGCTCCGATGGTAGATCAACCCTCTCGTGAGAGGGTGATGTGCATCAATCGGCCGCAGCCTCTTTTTGGTGATGCCTTACCTGCAGGAACTTGCCCAGGCCTACCACCACCACGGCGCCCACCGCTGCGCAGATGTAATGCAGCGAGGGGTTGGCCTCCAGCGCAGATTTCAGGGCCACATCGCTGATGATGGTTTCGCCACCGACCCAGCCGATCAGGGCAGCGCCCAGGGTCACGATGATGGGGAAGCGCTCCATGAGCTTGATCATGAGGGTGCTGCCGAAGATCACCAGCGGAATGCTGATGGCCAGGCCGATGATCAGCAGGGTGGTGGAGCCTTTGGCCGCCGCAGCCACGGCGATCACGTTGTCCAGGCTCATCACGATATCGGCGATCAGGATGGTGCGAATCGCTGCCGACAGGCTGGCTTGTTTGACTTCGCCTTCCTCTTCCTCGTCGTTCTCGCTGAGCAGCTGCACGCCAATCCACAGCAGCAACAGGCCGCCAATGATCTGCAGGTAAGACAGCGCCAGCAATTGAACAGCCACGATGGTCAGCACAATGCGCAGCACCACGGCAGCGCCCGACCCGAACAGAATGGCTTTCTTTTGCTGGTGCGGGGGCAGCGAGCGTGCTGCCAGGGCGATGACCACCGCGTTGTCGCCGGACAGGATGATGTTGATCCAGATGATCTTCATCAAGCCGATCCAGAAATCGGTGTTGTTCAGGAATTCCATGCTCTATCTCCGTGGTTACGCCGTGCGCCTCGGTGGGGCAGCGAACGTCAAATTGACAGCCTGCAAGTGTAACGGGCCCGTCATGCGGGCCCGTTGGTAATTGTGCTTAGGCTGTCACCTTCACAGCAAAGCCTTGAGCAATTTGCCCATCTCGGAGGGGTTGCGCGTGACCTTGAATCCGCACTCTTCCATGATGGCGAGTTTGGCATCGGCCGTGTCAGCACCCCCCGAGATCAGCGCACCGGCGTGACCCATGCGCTTGCCCGGAGGGGCGGTGACGCCGGCGATGAAACCGACGATGGGCTTCTTCATGTTGGCCTTGCACCAGCGCGCGGCTTCGGCCTCGTCGGGACCGCCAATTTCACCGATCATGATGACAGCATCGGTCTCGGGATCGTCATTGAAGGCTTTCATCACATCGATGTGTTTCAAGCCGTTGATCGGGTCGCCGCCAATGCCCACGGCACTGGATTGACCCAAACCGATTTCGGTCAGTTGCGCCACCGCTTCATAGGTGAGCGTGCCCGAGCGGGACACCACACCGATGCGGCCCTTGCGGTGGATGTGACCGGGCATGATGCCGATCTTGATTTCGTCGGGGGTGATGAGGCCTGGGCAGTTGGGGCCCAGCAACAGGGTTTTCTTGCCGCCAGCGGCTTCCTTGGCCTTCATCTTGTTGCGCACCTCGAGCATGTCGCGCACGGGGATGCCCTCGGTGATACAGATCGCCAGGTCCAGGTCGGCTTCAACAGCTTCCCAGATGGCAGCAGCCGCGCCGGCAGGCGGCACATAGATCACGGAAACGGTAGCGCCCGTCTGCGAAGCGGCTTCTTTGACCGACGCGTAGATGGGGATCTCGAAAATCTTCTCGCCCGCCTTCTTGGGGTTCACGCCGGCGACGAAGCAATGCTTGCCGTTGGCGTATTCCTGGCATTTTTCCGTGTGGAACTGACCGGTCTTGCCGGTGATGCCCTGGGTGATGACCTTGGTGTTCTTGTTGATGAAAATCGACATGTGTAATTCCCCTGGCTTATTTGACAGCGGCCACGACCTTCTGGGCCGCTTCTGCCATGGTGTCGGCACTGATGATGGGCAGGCCCGACTCGGCCAGCAGTTTCTTGCCCAACTCCTCGTTGGTGCCTTTCATGCGTACCACCAGCGGCACGCTCAGGTTGACCGCCTTGCAGGCGGTGATCACGCCGGTGGCGATGGTGTCGCAACGCATGATGCCGCCGAAGATGTTGACCAAAATGGCCTTGACCTTGGGGTTCTTGAGCATGATCTTGAACGCTTCGGTGACCTTCTCGGGGGTGGCGCCACCGCCCACGTCAAGGAAGTTGGCCGGCTCGGCGCCAAACAGCTTGATGGTGTCCATGGTGGCCATGGCCAGACCGGCGCCGTTGACCAGACAGCCAATGTTGCCGTCCAGGCTGATGTAGGCCAGATCGAACTTGGAGGCTTCGATTTCAGCGGCATCTTCTTCGTCCAGATCGCGGTAGGCCACGATCTCGGGGTGACGGAACAGCGCGTTGCTGTCGAAGTTGAACTTGGCGTCCAGGGCAATGATGTTGCCCTGGCTGTCACGGTTCAGGGGGTTGATTTCCACCAGCGAAGCGTCCGTTTCCATGTAGCACTTGTAGAGCTTCTTGAACACATCCACGCCTTGGGCGGTGGAGCTGGCGGGCAAGCCGATGCCGTCGGCGATTTCCTTGGCTTGTGCGTCGGTCAGGCCTACTTGCGGGTCTACAAAGACCTTGATGATCTTTTCGGGGGTGTTGTGCGCCACTTCCTCGATGTCCATGCCGCCCTCAGACGACGCCATGATGGCGACCTTCTGGCTGGCGCGGTCGGTCACCACCGAGACGTAATATTCTTTTTGGATGTCTGCGCCGTCTTCAATGTAGAGGCGTCGGACTTTTTGGCCCTCGGGGCCGGTCTGGTGGGTCTTGAGCTGCATGCCCAGGATCTCACCGGCCAGGCGCTTGACGTCGTCAATCGACTTGGCCACTTTCACGCCACCACCCTTGCCACGACCACCGGCATGAATCTGGGCTTTGACCACCCACACCGGGCCGCCGAGCTTTTGGGCGGCTTCGACCGCTTCTTGCACCGTGAAGGCCGGTATACCGCGGGGGACCGGCACGCCAAAATGTTGCAAGATCTCCTTGCCTTGGTACTCGTGAATCTTCATGAGGGTTCTCTTTGTCGTCGGTGAAAATAGGGGCGAGTGAACACGGACTGACCCCGCCCTGAACTTCGCCGCCGTGAAATGTATCATGTTGCGTTGCACCAACCTTGTCTGACCCTTACACGGGCTGGACCCCCTCATTCATCGACGCAGCTGCTTGATCATGGCCAAGGTTTTTATCGACGGAGAGGCCGGTACGACCGGTTTGCAAATTCGTGATCGTTTAGCGACGATGCCGCAGATCGAGGTCCTCAGCATCGACCCCTCGCGTCGCAAGGATTCCGAGGCCAAGCGTGACATCATGGCCCTGGCCGACCTGGTGGTGCTGTGCCTGCATGACGATGCGGCACGCGAATCGGTGGCGACGATTGACAGTCTGCCGGGGCACCGCCCACGGGTGGTGGACGCTTCCACGGCCCACCGTGTGGCAACAGGCTGGGTCTATGGATTTCCCGAGTTGGCGCAGGGCCAGGCCCAGGCCGTGGCCAGCGCGGCGCGTGTGTCCAACCCCGGCTGCTACGCCACTGGCGCGATTGCATTGATCCGACCGCTCGTGGATGCCGGCCTGATACCCGCTGATTTCCCAATAACCTTGCCGGCTGTAAGCGGTTACTCCGGTGGGGGGCGGACGATGATCGAGGCTTACGAGGCCGGTAAGGCGCCGCCCTTCGAGGCCTATGCCCTGGGCCTGCAGCACAAGCATGTGCCCGAGATCATGCAGCACACAGGATTGCGTGCGCGCCCCTTGTTCTTGCCTTCGGTGGGCAACTTCCGACAAGGCATGCTGGTCAACATGCCGGTGCATCTGGACGCCTTGCCTCACCGAGTACGTGCGGCGGATCTGGAGCAAGCGCTGCGCGACCACTATGCGCGTGTGGGGTCCACCTGGGTCACGGTGGAGGCGCCGACGCAGGATGGCAAGCTCGAGCCCACGGCCTTGAACGACACCAACCGGCTGGAGTTGCGTGTCTATCCGCAAGAGACGCATCGCCATGCGCTGCTGGTGGCGCGATTGGACAACCTGGGCAAGGGCGCCAGTGGCGCGGCGGTGCAGAATATTCGCCTGATGCTGGGTGTGTGAACGCAAAGGCGTGCAATCGGCAGCGCTGATGCTGCCCGGACTAGCCCGTCACTTTTCGCACCACCTCAGCCGCAAATCCTCGGCTGAGCAAAAAACGCATTTGTTTCGCGCGTTCTTTGGGGTCTGTGGCGGACTCGCCAAATTTGCGTGACCAGACGTCGCGCGCGCGCTCGAACTCGGTGACACGAAGCTGCTCCAGGGCTAGCGACATGGACTCAGCGGACAGGCCCTTGGCTGCAAGCTCCTGCTGTACCCGCGCCGCGCCGAGCTTGCTGGCGCGACGGTGGACCACGGACTCCACCACCCGCTCCTCGCTGATGAATCCTTTCGCCTGAAGTTCGTCCAGGGCCCGCGCCAGCGAGCCGGGCTCCTCCTCATGCGCGGCCAGTTTGCGCTCGAGTTCAACACGAGAGTGCTCGCGCTGACTCAAGAGCCGCAAGGCGCGACCCTTGAGGGAGATCCGAGAAGCGGGAAGGGCCATGGGTCAATGGACGGTCAGCTTTCTTCGGCCTCGACTGCGACTGCAGAGAAATCGGCATCTGGTAGCAGGGGGATGCCGAGTGACTCGCGCACCTTGTTCTCGATTTCGTGGGCCAACTCGGGGTTCTCGCGCAGGAACTCGCGGGAGTTGTCACGACCTTGGCCGATTTTTTCGCCGTTGTAGGCGTACCAGGCGCCAGACTTCTCGACGATGCGGGCATTCACGCCCATGTCGATGATTTCGCCTTCGCGGCTGATGCCTTCGCCAAAGAGGATGTCGAACTCGGCGGTGCGGAACGGGGGGGCGACCTTGTTCTTGACCACCTTCACCTTGGTTTCGTTGCCGATGGCTTCCTCGCCCTTCTTGATGGTGCCGGTGCGGCGAATGTCCAGGCGCACCGAGGCGTAGAACTTGAGTGCATTGCCGCCGGTGGTGGTTTCGGGGCTGCCGAACATCACGCCGATCTTCATGCGGATCTGGTTGATGAAGATGACCATGCAGTTGGTCTTCTTGATGGTGGCGGTGAGCTTGCGCAGGGCTTGGCTCATCAGGCGGGCTTGCAGACCAGGCAGGGAGTCACCCATTTCGCCTTCGATTTCAGCCTTGGGGGTGAGGGCTGCCACCGAGTCGATGACGACCAGATCCACCGCCCCCGAGCGCACCAGGCTGTCCACGATTTCCAGCGCCTGTTCGCCGGTGTCGGGCTGGCTGATCAGCAAGTCGGGGATGTTGACGCCGAGCTTCTGGGCATATTGCACGTCCAGGGCGTGTTCAGCGTCGACGAAGGCGCAGGTGCCGCCTTGTTGTTGCATCTGGGCGATGACTTGCAGGGTGAGCGTGGTTTTGCCGGATGATTCTGGGCCGTAGATTTCGACCACGCGTCCGCGCGGCAGACCGCCGACCCCCAGCGCCACGTCCAGGCCCAGGGAGCCGGTGGATACCACCTGGATGTCCTCGATGACCTCGCCCTCACCCAGTCGCATGATGGTGCCCTTGCCGAACTGCTTTTCGATTTGGGCCAGCGCGGCCTGCAGGGCTTTGCTTTTTTCGCTGTTGGCGGCGGAGCCTTTGACGGGTGCGTCCATGAGATGTCCTTTGGGTTCAACGGGTTGAGGGAGGATCCGGGGGTGTTGGACACTGTCTTGATCAACAGCCTGGATGCTTGAACAGTACTGTAACGGATGGACTAGAGGGCCGTAAAGGATTTTTTTGGTCAGTTTGCCTTACCATTTGTGCATGGATCACACAACTCCCCCCCTGGTGGCCTGGGATGGCCGACAAGCCCATCTGGGCCGATTGATGGGGGTGGCCTTGCGCCGCTTCGATGAGCGCGTGTTGTCGCTCATGGCCCGGCATGTCGATGTGCCCCTGGCGCTGTCCAATTTGGCGGCGCGCGCGCAGGTGAGCGCAGCGCACGTTCACATCACCCGGCATTTGCCAATGGACGGCGCGCGGCTGAGCGAGTTGGCGCGCAGCGCAGGCATGAGCAAGCAGGCGATGGGAGACCTGGTGGATCAGTGCGAAGCATGGGGCTTGGTCACCCGGGCCCCCGATGCGCGTGATGCGCGTGCCCGCCGTATCGAGTTCACCGAGACAGGCCGGGCCTGGGTGCGCGCGTTTCAGATGGCCGTGGGTCAGGCCCAGCGCGAATTCGAGCAGGAGGTGGGCGCCGAGGTGGCCGCGGTGATCTGGCTAGGCCTGGAAGCCTATGCGAGCGAGTATCGGTGAAGTCTCGGGGGTCAGACCTGGGGGCCGCATGCCTAGAATGGCTCACCAAGCCCCCATAGGAGACACCATGCGAATCCTCATAGCGGAAGACGACCAGGTACTGGCCGATGGACTGTTGCGCAGTCTGCGGGCATCGGGGGCTGCGGTGGACCATGTCGCCAGTGGCACCGAGGCCGATGCGGCCCTGATGACCACCGACGAATTCGACTTGCTGATCTTGGACCTGGGATTGCCCAAGATGCATGGCCTGGAAGTGCTCAAGCGCCTGCGCGCGCGCGGTAGCGCCGTCCCGGTCATCATCCTCACCGCCGCCGACAGTGTCGAAGAACGGGTCAAGGGCTTGGACTATGGTGCGGACGACTACATGGCCAAACCTTTCGAACTCGGTTTGCTGGAAGTGCTGTTGCAACGCGCAGGCCGCTTGGTGAGCAAGGATCAGTTGGTGGAGCGGTTGTGCGAATGGGGCGAAGAGGTGAGTAACAACGCCATCGAGGTGTACATCCACCGCCTGCGCAAGAAGATCGAGAAAGGCCCGATCCGCATTGCCACGGTGCGTGGGCTGGGCTACTGCCTCGAAAAAATTCCCGGATGAAGTGAAAATTTTTCAGCGCGAGCAGCGCTCCTTGTTTGGTGAGATCCTGGACTGGATGCTCACGCCCCTGTTGCTGTTATGGCCGATCAGTCTGGCCTTGACCTGGTTGGTGGCTCAGGGCATCGCAGGGCGCCCGTTTGACCGTGGCCTGGAGTACAACGTGCAGGTGCTGGCCCAACTCGTGCGGTACAACGGCCAGCAGGTGCAGTTCAACCTGCCCCAGCCTGCACGAGAAATCTTGCGCGCCGATGATGCAGACCTGATCTACTACCAGGTGCTGGGGCCGCGCGGCGAATTCATCAGTGGAGAGCGTGATTTCCCGTTGCCCCCGGAGGAGGAAAAACCCCTCTCCGGCGAAGTGCGGCTGCGCGATGACGCGATGCGCGGTACCGAAGTTCGCGTCGCCTATGTGTGGGTGCGAATGGACTTGCCGGAGGTGCGCTACGTGCTGGTGCAGGTGGCCGAGACGCTGGAAAAGCGCTCGGTGTTGGCCGCTGAGATCATCAAGGGGGTCATGCTCCCTCAGTTCGTGATCCTGCCCCTGGCGGTGCTGCTGGTGTGGTTGGCGCTGGCGCGTGGCATACAGCCACTTAACCAACTGGAAGAGCGGATTCGCCAGCGCAAGCCCGATGACTTGAGCCCGCTGGATGACCGCGTGGTGCCGCTGGAGGTGGCACCGCTGGTGTCCTCCATCAACGATCTGCTCATGCGACTGACGGACTCGATCGCCACGCAAAAGCGTTTTCTGGCCGATGCAGCGCACCAGCTCAAAACACCCTTGGCCGGTTTGCGCATGCAAGCCGACCTGGCCCAGCGGGAGGGAGGGAGCGCTCAGGAGCTCAAGCAATCGTTGCAGCACATTGGACGCGCCAGTATGCGCGCCACGCACACGGTCAACCAGTTGCTGTCCCTGGCTCGTGCAGAAAGTGGTGGTGCCAGCCTGGCGCGCCAGCCTTGCAATCTGGTGACGCTGGTCACCGAGGTGATCCAGGACTCCTTGCCCCGTGCACTCGATCGGCACATCGACCTTGGGTACGACGGCGTCGACGCGGATAACCCGGGTGTGTGGCTGTCGGGCAACCCCACCTTGCTCAAGGAGTTGATCCGCAACTTGATCGACAACGCGATCAATTACTGTCCGTCCAGCGAGGATCACCCTGGCGTGGTGACGGCTCGTGTGTTGGCGGATCGTTTCAGTCGCGTGGCAGTGTTCCAGGTGGAAGACACGGGCCCTGGCATTGTGCCGGCCGAACGCGAACTGGTCTTTCAGCCGTTTTACCGGGCCTTGGGATCGGACACCGACGGCTCCGGGCTCGGCTTGCCGATCGTGATGGAAATTGCGAACCGGCACGAAGCCACCGTCACGGTGGGCGATGCGCACCCGGGCCGTCAGCCGCCCGGCGCTTGCTTCACGGTGCGCTTTGCCCGAACGCTCTCCATGGACGAAGTTAGATCAGGCACTTAGCCCTTGAACAGGTTCAGCACCAGACGCTCGCGCTCCATCACGGCCTTGACCGCGGCGTGCTCGGCGACCTTCTGCACATGACTCCACAGCACCGGCAGATCGACCGGGTTGATGCCCGCCATCGTGCCCCAGCGCAGCAGCGTGAGCGCATAGGCGTCCAGGGGACCCAGGTTCGCGCCGCTCAGCCAAGCCTGCCCATTTTGCTGCGCGAGTTGCACCAATTGCTGCAACTCGTCCATCAGCGAGCGGTATTGCACGGCTGCATAGGTTTTGAGCACCGCTTGCGCTTCGGGTTGATCGGTGAACTTGTTGGGCATAAAGTAATGCGTGAACGTGGGGTGCACCGTGTTGTTCATCCAGGCCAGTGTTTCCAGGGCCTTGGCACGCGCAATAGGTGACGTGGGCAGGAAGTGCGCGCCTGGAAACAGCGCATCCAGGTGCAGGCAGATGGCAGCGATCTGGGTGATCACGGTGCCGCTGTCCACCAGCACCGGCACTTGTCCGCGCGGGTTGATGGCCAGGTAGGCCGCTTCACGTTGCTCGCCCTTGTGTAGCTTGAGCAAGCTAGGCTCAAACGCTGCGCCACTGGCTTGCAGCAGCACATGCGGAACGAAAGAACAAGCGCCAGGGGCGTAGTACAGCGTGAGGCTCATGCGGGTCTCCAGGTGGGGGGTAAAAAGCTCAGGTCGCTTGGAATGTCATGGTACCGACTCAGTCGACATCCGTGGCAGGAAGCGGGTGAGGGGCTGAGCCCTGCGGGTCATCACGATTGAATGTCACCACATGGTCAACCTGGGCGCGAATGCCGATCCATTCGCCCACGGTGTGATCGTGGTGACTGGGCACCAAGGCCAACACCTGCTCGCCAGTCTCCAAGCGAAGTGTGTACAAAAATTCCGAGCCGCGAAAGGACTTGCGCAGGATCTCGGCTTTCACGGGCGCATCGTCGTCATGCACGATGTCATCGGCCCGCAACAGGACATCGCACTGGCCAGCGGCAAAGGCCGAGGGCAAGGGGCACTCGGCAACGTCTGTCAGGTCACCCAGGGGGGTCGCCACCACCACCTGGGAGCCCTCCATGCGCAAAACGGCGGGTGTGAACACCCCGTGGCCGATGAACTCCGCCACCAATCGAGAGGCCGGACGGTGGTAAAGCGAGTAGGCGTCGTCCCACTGGTGAAGGCGACCTTGGGCCATCACCCCAATCACGTCGCCGATGGCGAAGGCCTCGAGCTGGTCGTGCGTGACGAAGAGAGCCGTGGTTTGTGCTTCCTTCAAAATCTGGCGCACCTCGTGTGCCAAGCGTTCACGCAAATCCACGTCCAGGTTGGAGAAAGGCTCATCCAGCAACAGCAATTGGGGTTGCGGTGCGAGGGCGCGCGCCAGGGCCACCCGCTGCTGCTGGCCCCCGGAGAGTTCATGGGGAAGACGACGTGCACTGCTGGCGAGCCCCACCAGGCGCAAGACAGCCTGCACCCGTTTCTCACGAGCCTCGCGTTTCCAGTGGGCCAGGCCGAACCCGATGTTGTCACCGACATCCAGGTGGGGGAACAAGGCGTAGTCTTGAAACACCATGCCGATGCGGCGCTGCTCGGCGGGCACATGCAAGCCACGCTCGCTCACCACCTGGCCATTGAGCCGGATACGCCCACGGGTCACGGGCTCCAGACCTGCCACGCTGCGCAGCAAGGTGGTCTTGCCACAGCCGGACGGTCCGATGAGCACGCCCATTTCTCCGGCCCGCAGTCCCAGGGTGACCTGGTCGACCGCGGGTTGGACGCGCCCGGGATACTGGACCTGCAACTGCGAGACATCAAGAAACATGCTGAGCATTGTAGATAGCCGAGCGGCGCAGGAGGCTGCCTACAATCGAAACCCGTGAAGCGCAGGTTCGATGTTTGGATCTGTGCGGGCGCGATGCCTATCGTCACCCTCGGCTTGCATGTATTTGTCTCGAATCTTTCTCCTGTTGGTGTTGGCCTGCTTGCTGCTGCCCGTGTTGACGGTGCTGGGTGCCTGGCTGCAAGCGGACGCCCGTTCCGCCGAGGTCCTGCTGGGGATGGCTCAGACGGTTTTGCCGGATTACGCACTGAGCAGTCTGGTCCTGTGCGCCTGGGTGCTGGTGGGGGTGGTCGGCATGGGTACGGTATCGGCGGTGACGGTGACACTGTTCGAGTTTCGAGGACGACGCGTGTTGGAGTGGGCCTTGTTGCTGCCCCTGGCCATGCCCGCCTATGTGGTGGCCTACGCCTACACCGACTTTTTGCAGTTCAGCGGCCCGGCGCAGCAGTGGCTGCGTGAGCAATGGGGATTGCAAGGACGTGTCTTGCCCGAAATTCGCAGCTTGTGGGGGGCGGCCTGTGTGCTGGCGCTCACCCTGTACCCCTATGTGTATTTGTTGGCCCGAGGTGCCCTGGCCGAGCGGGCCACGCACCTGATGGAAGCGGCCCGTCTGCTCGGGGCCTCCCTGCCACGTCGCATCCGGGCGGTGGCGTTGCCTTTGGCCAGACCCGCCATTGCAGCCGGCGCGGCCTTGGCCATGATGGAAACGCTGGCTGACTATGGTGTGTCCAGTTACTTTGGTGTGCAGACTTTCACCACCGGCATCTACAAGTCCTGGTTGGTCATGGAAGACCGCCTGGCCGCGGCCCAGTTGTCCACCGTGTTGCTGGGGGTGGTGTTGGTCGTGCTGCTGGTCGAGCGGCGGGCCCAGTCGCGCTTGCGTTTTGCTGGCAACCGCGCTGCAGAGCGTGCGCGTGAGGCGCAGCCTGTAAGGTTGCACGGCGGTGCTCAGGTATTGGCACAGCTGTTGTGCCTGGTGCCGGTGCTGCTGGGTTTTGTGGTCCCGGTCGTGCTGCTGTTGCACGCATTGTGGACATCGGGCGACACCACCGACTGGCCCTGGGGACGGTTCCTCGACTGGACCTGGAACAGTTTCCGCCTGGGCCTGCTGACGGCGCTGCTGGCCGCAGCTGTCGCCAGTTGGCTGGCTTTTGAAGCCCGGCGACAGCCTCGTGGGCCCGTGACCTGGGCTGTGCAAGGGGTGGGGCTGGGCTATGCCGTGCCGGGTGCTGTGATCGTGGTGGGCCTATTGCTGCCTGTGGGCTGGGTGCAGGCTCGCTGGCCTGACTGGGGCGTCGGTGCCTGGGTGACCGCGACCTTGCTGGGCTTGTTGTGGGCTTACCTGGTGCGATTTGTGGCCGTGGCTTTGCAGTCGGTACACAGTGGTTACGCCCGTATTCCCATCAGCCTGGACGAAAGTGCACGCATGTTGGGCACCCCCTGGTCTCGCTTGTGGCGGGCGGTGCATTGGCCCTTGATGCGCCGCTCGATGGCCGCTGCCGTGTTGCTGGTGCTGGTGGATGTCATGAAGGAACTGCCGGCCACCCTGGTGCTGCGACCGTTCAACACCGACACCTTGGCGGTGATGGCGTACCAACTTGCTCGCGACGAGCGTCTGGGCGAGGCCGCCTTGCCATCGCTCGCGCTGGTGCTGGTGGGGCTGATCCCGGTGATGTTGCTCAGCCGCGCCTTGCGCCGGCCCGACCCGGTCTGAAGACTTTCTGGAGCTGGCCAATTGAGAATAATTCTCATTTGATGTAGGATAGCCACTCTTTGGCCCTGAAAGCCGATACAGACCTGGAGCTATCCCTGTGCGTTCCCCTATCTCGATCATGCCTCACCTGGGTGCCCTGCTGATGGCGGCGGCAACGCTGGTACAACTCCCTGCGGCCCATGCGCAATCGCAGGACAAAGTGCTCAACCTCTACTCGGCTCGGCACTACCCCACGGACGAAGCGCTGTACAGCCAGTTCACCCAAGCCACAGGAATTCGCATCAACCGGATAGATGCCGATGACGCGGGCATCCTCTCGCGCCTGAAAGCCGAGGGGTCGGCCTCACCCGCGGATGTGATTCTGCTGGTGGATGCTGCCCGCCTGTGGCGCGCGGAGGTTGACGGACTCTTTCTGCCGGTGAAGTCCAAGGTTCTGGACGCGTCTGTGCCTGCCACGTTGCGTGCCAAGCCAACCGACGAGGGTGGTTCGGCCTGGTTCGGGCTGTCCACGCGAGCGCGCGTCATCGTGTTTGACCAGCGGCGCCTCAAGCGCGAAGAACTCGACACTTACGAGAAACTCGCCAGCCCCCAGTTCAAGGGGCAGTTGTGCATCCGCTCCGGCTCGCACCCCTACAACCTCAGCCTCTTTGGGGCCATGACCGAGCACCTGGGGCCCGTCCAGACCGAGCGCTGGCTCAAAGGGTTGGTGGACAACCTCGCCCGACCGCCCCGAGGCGGGGACACCGACCAGATCAAGGGCGTGGCCTCCGGCGAATGCGCCGTGGCCCTGACCAACACCTATTACCTCGCGCGCCTCATGCGGTCCAACAAGCCGGACGATCAGGCGGTCATGGCCCACCTGGGGGTGGTGTTTCCCAACCAGGCCAGCTGGGGCACCCATGTGAACATTGCGGGCGGCGGTGTGGCGCGCCATGCCAAGCATCCCGAGAACGCGGTGAAATTTCTTGAGTACCTGGTCAGCCCTGCTGCTCAGCAACACTTTGCCAATGGCAACAACGAGTGGCCGGTGGTGCCGGGCTTGAAGCTGGAGAATCCGGCCTTGCAGGCCATGTCGGGGGGTGGTTTCAAAAGCGAATTGGTGCCAATCAGCGCCGTGGGCATGAACCAGTTCAAGGTGCAGCAGATGCTGGACCGCGTGGGAATGAAGTGAGGGTCCAACGACGATGGACTGCTTCGAGACCCGTCCTGTCATCCGAACGGGCATGGACTCCCCGCACCAAAGCGATCAGTGTCTCGGGCGAATACTGATTTCGTTGCTGTTGATGCTTTCGCGACCGCGATCGGTGTCCACCAGCAGTTGACCCTGCCTATCGACCCCGCGTGCCCATCCTTCCCGTCCATCGGAGAGACGGATGGCCTGGTCGAGTAACCAGTCCCGATGAGCAAATCGAGACAACAGCGGCGCGAACCCCTCCCGGTTGAAGTCCAGCACCGTGCGTAGCAAGCCCGGCATCAATTCGCGCAGCAAGGCCGGCGCTCGCACCTCAGCCTTCAAGGCCATCAGGCCCAACGGGGGGATGGTGCTGTCCAAGCCCACAGGGGTGCGCACGTTCAGCCCAACGCCAATGACCGCGTAGCGCCCTGTCAAACCGGTTGACGCGTCAGGTACTGTGGCGGTTTCGATCAGGATGCCGCCCAGCTTGTGTGGGCCCGTGCCGGTGTCACACCACAGATCGTTGGGCCACTTCAGCCCCAGCACGGGGCGTGCAGAGTCCGGGTGTGCTGTCTGCGGGGGCTGTGCTTGCAGTAGCTGGGTCAAGGATTCGGCCAGCGACACCCCAACAGCCAACGACAGGCCTGACCAGTCGGGTGGCTGTAGCATCAGACCCAGGGAAAACGTCAGCGACTCTCCGGGGGTGCTGGTCCAGCGGCGCCCCAGACGACCGCGACCAGCCGTTTGCGACTCGGCAATGAGCACCACCGGATCGGTCTGGCCCTGTCGAGCCCGCCGCATCAACTCGGTGTTGGTGGAGTCAATGCTCGGCAGCAACTCCAGGCTCAGGCCTGGGCTCAGAGGAGACAAGGCCAGCCACAAGTCCTCGAGAGGCCAGGGCGTGGTCATCGAGGGCTTTCAGCGGCCGTTTTTGGGCGCCAGCAAGGTGCCGCGGCACTTCTTGGCGCCACACCAGCAGGGGTACTCGGCCTTGAGTTTTCGTGTGTAGGGCGCGTCGATGACCAGGCCGTAGTCGTAGTTCAGCTCCTCGCCCGCCTTGATCTTGCGCAGCGACTTGATGAACACGCGGCCGTTGTCCTCTTCAGCCTCGCAATTGGGCTTGCACGAGTGGTTGATCCAGCGTGATGCATTACCGCCGTACAGGGCATCAATCACCCGCTTGTTGGTTAGGTGAAAGTAGAAGGTGTGGTTGGGATCCTGGGGGTCGTGGGGGTGGCGCCTCAAGGCTTCCTTCCACTTGATGATCTCCCCCACATACTCGATGATCACCTCGCCTTTGGGGATGTCTTGCAGGGCAAAAACACCTTTGCCATGCACGCCAGAGCGGCGGGTCTGGATGCGTCGACCGTTGGGGGAAGAGGGGGGGCTGGTTGACACGGCCTGAATTTTTGTTAAGTTGAATACGTACATGCGTGCGCACATGCGTGCGCGTGCGCGCGAGGGCCGATTGTAGAAGCACATCGGCCCAGCCCACAGAATTGGAAGCACAAGGACCCTGTCATTCATGAGCAAAACCCTGGTCATCGCCGAAAAGCCCTCGGTCGCACAGGACATCGTGCGGGCGCTCACGCCCGTTGCCGGCAAGTTTGAAAAGCACGACGAGCACTTTGAGAACGACCGCTTTGTCGTCACCAGCGCCGTGGGCCACCTGGTCGAGATCCAGGCCCCTGAGGAATTCGACGTCAAACGCGGCAAGTGGTCATTTGCCCATTTGCCTGTCATCCCGCCCTACTTTGATCTGAAACCCGTGGACAAGACCAAGACCCGGCTGAACGCGGTCATCAAGCAAGCCAAGCGCAAGGATGTGGAGACGCTCATCAACGCCTGCGACGCGGGCCGTGAAGGCGAACTGATCTTCCGTCTGATTGAACAATACGCGGGGGGCAAGAAGCCCCTGGGCAAGCCGGTCCAGCGCCTGTGGCTGCAGTCCATGACGCCCCAGGCCATCCGCGACGGTTTTGATGCCCTGCGCACCGAGAAGCAGATGCAGGGCCTGGCCGATGCCGCGCGCAGCCGTTCCGAGGCCGACTGGCTGGTTGGTATCAATGGCACCCGGGCCTTCACCGCCTTCAACTCGCGCGATGGCGGCTTCTTCCTCACCACCGTGGGGCGGGTGCAAACGCCCACGCTGAGCGTGGTGGTCGAGCGCGAAGAGCAAATCCGCAAATTCATCAGCCGTGACTACTGGGAGGTCCACGCCAGCTTTCTGGTCGAGGCGGGTGAATACGCCGGCAAGTGGATCAACCCCACCCACAAGAAAGACGAGAACGACCCCGAGCGCAAGGCCGATCGCGTCTGGTCGGCGCAGGAAGCGCAGGCCATTGCCGACGCGGTGCGTGGCAAGGCGGCGACGGTCACCGAGGAAAGCAAGCCCACCACCCAATCCTCAGGCGGGTTGTTTGACCTGACATCATTGCAGCGTGAGGCCAATGGCCGCTTCGGCTATTCCGCCAAAACCACCCTGGCCCTGGCGCAAAGCCTGTACGAGCGCCACAAGGCCCTGACCTACCCCCGAACCGACTCGCGTCACCTGCCCGAGGACTACCTGCCCACTGTGCGCCAGACCTTCGAGATGCTGGCCGACAGCGGCATGAAGCACCTGGCGCCGTTTGCCCTGACCGCCTTGAACAACGGCTACATCAAGCCCAGCAAGCGTGTGTTCGATAACAGCAAGGTGAGCGACCACTTTGCCATTATTCCAACGCTGCAGGCCCCCTCGGGGTTGTCCGAGGCAGAGCAAAAACTGTACGACCTGGTGGTCAGGCGCTTCCTGGCGGTGTTCTTCCCGTCCGCCGAATTCCAGGTCACAACCCGTATCACCCAGGTGGCGCACCAGGGCGTCAGCCACCATTTCAAGTCCGAGGGCAAGGTGATGGTCAAGCCCGGCTGGCTGGCCATCTACGGCAAAGAAGTCCAGACCGAGGATGATG
>RFTK01000039.1 GCA_009923505.1 Betaproteobacteria bacterium | reverse complement strand
CATGCAAGCCCATGGCATCGAGCTGGAAGTGGAAGATTCCGGCCAGCGGGAGCGCCCCGCGGTGTTGCTCATCATGGGCCTGGGCATGCAACTCATCGCGTGGCCCACCCCTTTACTGCAAGCGCTGGATCAGGCGGGCTATCGGGTGATTCGTTTTGACAACCGGGATGTGGGCTTGTCCACGGGGTTTGACGACTGGGGCGTGCCCAACCTGCTGTGGAATGGCTTGAAGCATCGCCTGGGCTGGGCCATGCGCAAACCCTACAGCCTGCAAGACATGGCCCGCGATGCCCTGGGCGTGCTCGATGCTTTGCACATCGAACGCGCGCATGTGATCGGGGTGAGCATGGGCGGCATGATTGCCCAGCGCATGGCCTGGACCGCGCCTGAGCGGGTGATATCGCTGGTGAGCTGGATGAGCTCCAGCGGTGCTCCGGATTTGCCGGGACCGCAGCCGCAGGTGCTCAAGGCCATGTCTGCCACATCGCTGAACCTGGGACTGGAGCAGGCCATGCTCAACATGCAGCGCTTGTTGCGCATGATTGGCAGCCCGGCGGAACATGAAGATCCTCTGGTGCAGGCCGCACGTGTGCGGCAGGCGGTGCAGCGCGCTTACCGCCCCGCCGGCGTGCTGCGACAAACCCTGGCGGTGATGAGTGACGCTGACCGGTATGAATTGCTCCACGACATCACCCGTCCCACCTTGGTGATCCATGGTCGTGAGGACCCGCTGCTGCCGTTGCCGTGTGGTGAAGA
This sequence comes from Betaproteobacteria bacterium, assembly GCA_009923505.1. Lineage (GTDB taxonomy): Bacteria > Pseudomonadota > Gammaproteobacteria > Burkholderiales > Burkholderiaceae_C > Limnohabitans. The sequence continues at coordinate 24,991 of RFTK01000039.1, read as the reverse complement.
CACGGCGCGTCGTATTCCCCATGCACGCTTACAGGTGATCGACGGCATGGGGCACGATTTCCCGCCCGGCTTGCTGCAACAATGCCTGCCTACTCTGATTCAATTCCTGCATGAGCACGCCTGAACTTTCCCCGCTGGGAAAAATCGCCAGCTACCCCACCGACTACGCCCCGGAGGTGTTGTTTCCCATGCCGCGCGCCCCACAACGCGCGTTGATTGGCGTGGGCGAACAACCCCTCTTCATGGGGGCGGACCTGTGGACGGCCTACGAACTCAGTTGGCTCAATGCGCGCGGCAAGCCACAGGTGGCGCTGGCGCGGCTGGTGGTGCCGGCGGATTCGCCCAACATCGTGGAGAGCAAGTCGCTGAAGTTGTACCTGGGGAGCTTTTCCAATGCGCGCCTGGCCGGGCCCGAGGAGGTGGTGGCACGGATTCGCACAGATCTGTCTGCAGCGCTGTGGCAGGGCTCGGGTCGCAGCGGTGTTGCCGGCGTGCAGTTGATCCCACCCGGGGCATTCGCACGTGAGGGGGTGCAGGAACTCGAGGGCCTGGATCTGGATCGGCTCGACCTGGAATGCACCCATTACCAACCCGCCCCCGAATTGCTGAGCGCCCAATTTGACGAGTCACCGGTGACGGAAACTCTGACCAGTCAATTGCTGAAAAGCAATTGCCTGGTGACGGGACAGCCCGATTGGGGCAGCGTGCAGATCCGCTACAGCGGGCCTCAGATAGACCAAGCAGGTTTGCTGCAGTACCTGGTGAGTTTTCGCAACCACAACGAATTCCATGAACACTGCGTGGAGCGCATCTTCATGGATATCTGGCGGCAATGCCGGCCGTCGCAGTTGATGGTCTACGCGCGTTACACACGCCGAGGGGGTCTGGACATCAACCCCTTTCGCACCAGCCACCCGCAGAACTTGCCGCTCAGTGTTCGCACCGCGCGGCAATGAAGGATGCGTGAATACCTCAGTCGATCGACTCATCGGCACCCAGGCCGGGCAATTCCTCCTGCACCTGGTGCTCGGCCCATGATGCGTTGACAGATGTCCAAGGCTTCTGGGTGAGCCCCTCGCTGGGAACCAGCGAACTCACCCGCACGCCGAGCAAGCGCAAGCGCCGGTGCAGGTCCACCCGTTTGAGGCATTGCCCCGCCACACGGCGCAAGGTGGCCGCATCGGCGGTGTAGAAGTCGATGCTTTGGTCTCGGGTGACGCTCTTGAAATTGTCATACCGCAGCTTGATGCCGATCGTGCGACCCAGATAGCCTTTGCGTTGCAAATCCTGGGCCACTTGCTCGCACAGTCGGGTGAAGATAGCGCCCAAGGCCTCGCGGTCCTGCACCGCGTGCAAGTCGCGCTCAAACGTGGTTTCACGGCTGAGCGTCACCGGTTCGCTGTGCGTGACCACGGGTCTGTCGTCGCGGCCGTGCGAAGCGTCGTGCAACCAGGCGCCGTAGCTGTTGCCAAAGTGCGCTATCAGCCAGTCACGCGGCGCTTGCGCCAACTCGCCGATGGTGTGGATGTTTGCAGCGGCCAGCCTGGCTTCTGCCTTGGGGCCGATGCCATTGATCTTGCGGCATGGCAGTGGCCAGATGCGTGTGCTCAGGTCCTCGTCGAGCACGATGGAGATGCCGTTGGGTTTGTTGAATTCGCTCGCCATCTTGGCCAGCAGTTTGTTGGGCGCCACGCCAATCGAGCAAGTCAGTCCTGTGGCGTCCAGAATGCCACGCTGGATCAACCGGGCCAGGGTGCGCCCCCCCTCACGCTGACCCCCCGGCACCTCGGTGAAATCGATGTAGACCTCATCCACGCCACGGTCTTCCATCACGGGGGCGATCTCGGTGATCACCGCCTTGAACTGCCGCGAAAACTGCCGGTAACGATCAAAGTCGACCGGCAGCAGCAAGGCCTGCGGACACAGCTTGGCTGCTTTCATCAGGCCCATGGCCGAGCCAATGCCGAATTGCCGAGCGGGGTAGGTGGCGGTGGTGATCACGCCACGGCCGGCATAGTTCTCCAGCGTCTGAAAAAAAGCCAACGGAATTTCGCTTTTGGGCGTGTTGCGCCAGTCGACATCGGGATAGGCCGCTTGCAGCCGCTCGGTCAACACTTCTTCGCGGTGTCGGCTCCCGCCAATCACCACGGGCAGTCCCTTGAGTTGCGGATAGCGCAGCAACTCGACCGACGCGTAGAAAGCGTCCATGTCGAGGTGGGCGATGCGCCGAGTGAGAGCCCGCGAGGTCACGTCATCCCCTTGTCATGGAGGCATGGCACGTCGGCGACCTGCAGGGCGTCACGGTCGGCGATAACCGCGCGCGATGCGCTGGCGGTCCTCAAGCCTTTGGGAACGTGCCGGGCAACAAAATGCTGGAGTCAACGGTCCCGATTTGGGTGCGACCACAAAACGCCATGGTCAGGTCCAGCTCGTTGTGAATGATCTGCAAGGCCTTGCTCACACCGGCCTCGCCCATAGCACCCAGGCCATACAGCATGGAGCGACCGATGTAGGTACCCTTGGCCCCCAGTGCCACGGCCTTGAGCACATCCTGGCCGCTGCGGATACCGCCGTCCATGTGCACTTCAATCTGGCTGCCCACCGCGTCGACGATGGCGGGCAGGGAGTTGATGCTGGACTCGGCCCCGTCGAGCTGACGCCCGCCGTGGTTGGAGACGATGAGCGCGTCGGCCCCACTGGCCACGGCGAGCTTGGCATCTTCCACGTCCTGAATGCCCTTGAGGATGATCTTGCCGCCCCAGCGGTTCTTGATCCATTCCACATCGCCCCAGTTCAGACGCGGGTCGAACTGCTGCGCGGTCCAGGAGGAAAGCGAACCCATGTTCTCCACCCCCTTGACGTGGCCCACGATGTTGCCGAACTCGCGTCGCTGGGTGCCCAGCATGCCCAGACACCAGCGGGGCTTGGTCATCATGTTGAGGATGTTGGGGAGGGTCAGTTTGGGGGGCGCAGACAAACCGTTTTTCAAGTCCTTGTGGCGTTGCCCCAGGATTTGCAAATCCAGCGTGATCACCAGGGCCGAACAACCCGCTGCCTTGGCGCGGTCAATGAGGCGGCCGATGAAGTCACGATCGCGCATCACGTAAAGCTGGAACCAGAACGGATGGCCGTCGGTGCCTTGGGCCACGTCCTCGATCGAGCAGATGCTCATGGTGGAGAGTGTGAACGGAATGCCAAAGGCCTTGGCCGCCCGTGCCGCCAGTATCTCGCCGTCGGCATGCTGCATGCCCGTCAGGCCGGTGGGTGCAATCGCCACGGGCATGGCCACCGGCTGGCCGATCATGGTGGAGGCGGTGCTGCGCCCCTCCATGTTGACGGCCACGCGCTGGCGCAACTTGATCTTTTGGAAATCCGACTCGTTGGCGCGGTAGGTGCTTTCGGTCCAGCTGCCGGAATCGGCGTAGTCATAGAACATGCGCGGTACGCGCCGCTGGGCCAGAACACGCAGATCTTCGATGTTGGTGATGACGGTCATAAATTCCTCGCGGATGGCGAATAACAGCGGATGCATCCTAGCGCCACCCTGCCCGGGTGGCTGTGAAAACCGGGACAACCCAATCCCATTACTTCAAACGTTGGTGATGCCGCTGGATCTGGGCCTGCACTTGCGATGGTGCGGTGCCTCCCAGGGTATTGCGCGCCTCCAGCGAACCACGCAGGCTGAGCACCGGGTAGACGTCCTCCCCGATGGACGGATGAAATCCCTGCAACACCGAGAGCGGCAATTCAGAGAGATCGCATGGATGGCTGCTCGCCGCCTTGACCGCGTGCGCCACGATTTCGTGGGCGTCGCGAAAGGGCAATCCCTTTTTCACCAGGTAGTCCGCCAGGTCGGTGGCGGTGGCATAACCCTTTTGGGCGGCTGCTTGCATGGCGCTTGGGTTGACTTGCAAGCCCCCAGACTTCTGCCCCGTGGCGGGGTCCACTTCGCCGCCGATCATCTCGCTGAAGATGCGCAGGGTGTCGCGCAGGGTGTCCACCGTATCAAACAGCGGCTCCTTGTCTTCCTGGTTGTCCTTGTTGTAGGCCAGGGGTTGGCCTTTCATGAGGGTGATGAGCCCCATCAGGTGACCCACCACACGTCCCGTCTTGCCGCGCGCGAGCTCGGGCACATCGGGGTTTTTCTTCTGCGGCATGATCGAGCTGCCGGTGGTGAAACGGTCGGCGATGCGAATGAAGCCAAAGTTCTGGCTCATCCACAGAATCAGTTCTTCACTCAGTCGGCTGATGTGGACCATGCACAAGCTGGCAGCCGCGGTGAATTCAATGGCGAAATCGCGATCGCTCACCGCGTCCAGGCTGTTCTGGCACACAGCCGGCTGGCCGTGTTCGTCGACCATGCCCAGTGCCATGGCCACGTGCTCGCGGTTCAGCGGGTAGGTGGTGCCCGCCAGCGCGGCCGACCCCAGCGGCAATCGGTTGGTACGACGCCGCACATCCTGGAGGCGCTCCACATCACGAGCGAACATCTCGATGTAGGCCAGCAGGTGGTGCGCGAAGCTCACCGGCTGGGCCACTTGCAAATGGGTGAAGCCCGGCAGGATGACCTCGACGTTCTGCTCGGCCACGCTCAACAAGGCGCGCTGCAACTCGGTCAGCAGGTTGACGATCTGGTCGATTTCGTCACGCAGCCACAAACGCACATCGGTGGCCACCTGGTCGTTGCGGCTGCGGCCCGTGTGCAGACGCTTGCCCGCGTCACCCACCAGTTGGGTGAGGCGGGCCTCGATGTTGAGATGCACATCCTCCAGTTCCAGCTTCCACTCGAAACGGCCGGCTTCGATGTCGGCCTGGATCTGCGCCATGCCCCGCTGGATGGCGGCCAGGTCGTCCGCACTGAGGATGCCTTGTTGGGCCAGCATGCCGGCATGGGCCAGCGAGCCGGCGATGTCCGCACGCCACAGGCGCTGGTCGAAGAAGACGCTGGCGGTGTAGCGCTGCACCAACTCGCTCATGGGTTCGGAGAAGAGGGCCGACCAGCCCTGGGATTTGGTGTCGAGTTGATTGCTTGCCATGCGCCGATTTTAGTGGGCGGACGGCCTTGCCCCCGTGCTAGCATGAGCGCCGTGTTCTCCCCTTCAACGTTGGGATTTTTGTTGTGAGTGCAGCACCCTTGATCATCGCCACCCGTGAAAGTCGTTTGGCCCTGTGGCAGGCCCACCATGTTCAGGCGCTGTTGCGCGACCGCGGTCGTACCGTGGACTTGCTGGGCATGACCACCCAGGGCGACCAGATACTGGACCGCACCCTCAGCAAAGTGGGCGGCAAGGGCCTGTTTGTCAAAGAGCTGGAAGTGGCCCTCGAAGAGGGTCGGGCCGACTTGGCGGTGCATTCGCTCAAGGACGTGCCGATGGAGCTGCCCGAGGGCTTTGCCCTGGCGTGTGTGATGGAGCGCGAAGACCCACGCGACGCCTGGGTGTCATCCCGCTACCCCCATTTGCAGGCCCTGCCGCCAGGCGCGGTGGTGGGCACCTCCAGCCTGCGCCGCACCGTCTTGCTGCGTGCCTTGCGCCCGGACCTGCGCATTGAGCCTTTGCGGGGTAACCTGGATACTCGTCTGCGCAAGCTCGACGAGGGGCAGTACGACGGCATCGTGCTGGCGGCCGCCGGACTCAAGCGTCTGGGCCTGGGCGAGCGCATCCGGTCCATCTTCGAAACCCATGAAATGCTGCCCGCTGCCGGGCAAGGGGCCCTGGGCCTGGAGGTGCGCGCCAACCGCGCCGATTTGCACGACCTGCTGGCTCCGCTGTCCCACCAGACCACCTGGCTGGCTGTGGCAGCCGAACGTGCCGTGAGCCGCGCCATGGGGGGGAGCTGCTCCATGCCTCTCGCCGCACACGCGGTGATGCAGGGCGAGTACCTGCATTTGCGCGCCGCCTGGGGAGATCCTGAAGGCGCTGCCACGCTGGTCACTGCCGAGCTGACCGATGATTGCGCTGACTTGGCCACGGCCGAGCGCATTGGCACTGAGGTCGCGGCTCGCCTGCGAGCCGGGGGCGCGCGCTGAATGTCTTGTGTCATCCTGACCCGGCCGGCCGGTCAAAGCCGTGCGTGGCAGGAGGCTCTGCAATCCGCTGGACATGAGGTGCGAGATTGGCCTCTGATTGAAACGCAGGCAGTGGATTCACCGGCTGCCATCGACCAGGCCTGGCACAACCTTGCAGCCTGTCGCGCTTGGATGTTCGTCAGCACACCGGCCGTCCAGCATTTCTTTGCAAGACGCCCTGACGGGGCGGACCTGACCGACGTCCGTTTCTGGGCAACCGGCCCAGGGACTCGGCGTGCGCTGCGCCAGTGCGGTGTGGCCGAGATGCAGATTGACGCGCCCGCGGATGATGCCCCCCAGTTCGACACCGAGCACCTGTGGGCCATGGTTCGCACCCAAGTGGCCGCCTGGCCAGCGGGTGAGACGGTGGCGATTGTGCGCGGCACCGAAGCCACCTCAGAGCGCGACGCAGAAACGAATTCGCCGCTGGAGCAGACCGGTGTGGGACGTGACTGGCTGGCTGAGCAACTGACGACCCTGGGCGTTCGGGTGCGCTGGGTGGTGGCCTATCAGCGCGGTGCGCCGCGCTGGGATACCCAGCGCCAGCAGCGTGCCCGACAGGCCCTGGCCGATGGGTCTGTGTGGGTCTTCAGCAGTTCGCTGGCAGTGCACTACCTGGCGGAGTTGTTGCCCCACGGGCCATGGTCTACGGCACGCGCTGTGGCCACGCATGACCGCATCGCGCAGGTGTTGCGATGGCTCGGATGGGGGTATGTGTCGGTGTGCAAACCGCAGGCCAACGAACTGGCGCGCCAGGTGGCGTCATTAGAATCGCTCTCATGAGTGCCGAGTCCGAATCCACACCCGTGCCAGAGCCATCGCCACGTCAGGCTGCCGAGCCGACCCATGCCCCCGCAAAGCCTGCTGCGACACAGACCGCGCTGGCACCCCAGCGAGCGGTGTCACGCGCATGGGTTTTGACCATTGGAGGGGTCGCTGCGTTGGCCATGGTCAGTGCCGTGCTGTTGTGGCAAAAACTCTCGGGTATTCAGGAACAACTGGCGCGTCAGAGCGCTGACACCAGCGAGCAGGCCATCGAGGCCAAAGCCACGGCCAAACAGGCCCAGGATCTGGCCCGGGCCACGGCGGCTCATCTGGCCCTGACCGACGGCAAACTCAACGAAGTGGCCCTGCAGCGCAGCCAGCTGGAAGAGTTGATGCAAAGCCTCTCGCGCTCGCGCGATGAAAACCTGGTGGTCGATATCGACTCGGCCATTCGTCTGGCCCAGCAGCAGGCCCAACTGACCGGCAGCGTGCAGCCGCTGTTGACCGCCTTGCGCGCGGCCGAAGCGCGCTTGGCCAAGGTTTCGCAGCCCCGGCTGGCTCCCTTGCAGCGCGCGCTCACGCGCGACATTGAGCGCGTCAACACGGCATCGGTGACAGACACGCCGGGCTTGCTGATCCGACTGGACGAGTTGGCTCGCTGGGTCGACGATCTGCCCCTGGCCAATGCCGTGTCTGGTTCTGAACCCAAGCCACCCGCACCCGAGCCGGCAACCACCAGCAGCTGGGCCAGGGCCGTCAGCGCCAGCTGGTGGGAGGGGGTCTTGCTGGCTGTTTGGGAGGAGGCGCGTAGCCTGGTGAGGGTGAGCCGCATCGACCGTCCCGAAGCCGGCTTGCTGGCGCCCGAGCAAAGTTATTTTTTGCGCGAAAACCTCAAGCTGCGCCTGCTCAATGCCCGATTGGCCCTGCTCACGCGCCATCACGAAGCAGCGCGCCAGGACCTGACCCAGGTGCAACGTGATCTGGAGCGCTATTTCGACGTCGGCTCGCGCCGCGGGCAGGCTGCTCAAGCGGCCCTGCGTCAGGTGCTGGCTGACAGCAAGCAGGTCGAATTGCCACGCATTGACGACACGCTGGCGGCGTTGGCCACGGCGGCGGCGGGGCGCTGAGATGCGAGCGGCGTTGTGGTTGCTGGCCTTGTTTGGCATTGCCGTGGCCGGTGCCCTGCTGGCAGGCAACAACCAGGGCATGGTCACCTTGTTCTGGTCGCCTTACCGTCTGGATTTGTCGATCAACCTGGTGGTGCTGCTGTGGGTGCTGAGCTTTGCTCTGATGCACCTGGCGCTGCGTGCCTTGGCGGCCTTTCTGGAATTGCCGCACCAGGCACGTCGCTGGCGCGCCCAGCAAAAGGAGCGACACCTGCACGCAGCGGTGTTTGAATCGCTCGCCTTGTTGATGTCGGGGCGGTATTTGCGAGCGCGCAAGTCAGCGGAGCTAGGCTTGGAACTCGCCGACAGTTTGCAGGCCCAGGCCTTGCCCTCCGAGCCCCCGCCCAAGCACCTGCCCACCTTGCAAGCGCTGGCCCATCTGATTGCTGCCGAAAGCGCGCATGTGCTGCACGACCAGACCTCGCGCGATTTGCATTTTCAGCAAGGCTGGGGCCTGGCCCAGAAATCCGCCGATGCCGTGTCTCCCGATGTGGGCGATGCGGCACTGCTCAGCGCAGCCCGCTGGGCTCTGTCGGACCGAGACGCGGCGGCGGCCTTGGACTGGTTGACGCAACTCCCACACGGGGCCTCGCGCCGTACCCTGGCCCTGCGCTTGAGGCTGAAGGCCGCGCGCTTGAGCGCACGACATGATCTGGCGCTGGACACGGCACGCTTGCTGACCAAACACGGCGCGTTTTCGCCCACGGCTTCTGCGAGCCTGCTGCGCAGCCTCATCCTGGTTCGGCTGGACCAGTGTCACGACGCGGCTCAGCTGACGCAGACCTGGGCGACCCTGGACCGTTCCGAGCGCCTGGTGCCTGAGATTGCGCTGCACGCCGCACGGCGTGTACTGCACTTGCAGGGGTCGGCCCGCCTGGCGCTGAACTGGTTGTTACCCCTGTGGACTGGTTGGGGCGATCGGTCCTTGGCGCTCGATGATCGACAGCAGTTGCAGCTGATCGAGGTGCTCGAGCAAGCCCTGCAGGCTGATGAGCCTCAGGCGGACTGGCTGGCACGCGCCGAACAGGCCCGCTTAAGCCAGCCGCAGCACATGGGTCTGCTGTACTTCTATGGCCGGGTGTGCATGCGGCACTCGTTGTGGGGCAAGGCGCAGCAAATGCTCGAGCGTTGTGCGCCTCAACTCACTCAACCAAGTCTGCAACGCAAGGCCTGGTGTGCATTGGCTGAGTTGGCCCAGCAGCGGGGTGATGAAGCGGCCACAGCACAGGCCTGGCGGCGCGCAGCGCTGGTGGCGCATTGAGCCCCGAGCCCCACCTCGGTTGAGGATGGGGCTCTGGAGGAGCGTTCAGTCTCAGGCGGTGTGCGTTGATTCGAACGGCATCGCCAGTTGCTGCAGATCGCGGCGTGTTTCCACCAGAATCAAGGGGCCATCGTCCAGCACCACCAGGGGCGGGCGCTCGCGCGGCACGTGAACCGGCTTGGGCTCGGCGGCGATGGCGGCTTGCACCTCGGCCACACGGCTGGGGTTGGATTGCACCCACTCCAGGCTGGAAGCGTGGGCCAGGCCTTCGAGTTCAGCCACCGGCAGGGCGTATTGGCCAATGCGCGGCATCGACGCGCGAACCGGTGCGGTGGCTGTTGGCGCAGGTGCCGTTGAGGTCTCGGCCGTGGACGGCAAATGGCCATCCAACGAGGCTTCGCCTTCACGCGGGGCGCGTTCGCCTCGCTCGCGGCGGTCGCGTCCATAACGGTCACGTGAGCGGCGCTCACGGCGCTCGCCACCTTCTTCGCCGGCAGGACGCTCAGCGCGGGAGGATTCACTGCTCTCAGGGTGGATCACGCCTTCAGCGGCCATTGGCACCTCGGCGGTGGGGGCCGCGACCAGTGCATGGTTGTCGGGTGAAAGCGCCTGTCCGTCCTCGGTACGTGGACCGCGATCGCGGCGACCTTCGCTTCTGCCTTCGCCTCGGCCCTCACCACGCTCACGACGGCCCTCGCCACGTTCCCCGCGCTCGCGACGGCCTTCGCCCCGCTCGCCCTGGCGCTCACCACGGGGCGCGCGCTCGGTGCGGCTTTCCGCGTTATCGCCCTCTGTGGCGGAGGGGGCTTGATCCTGGGCTCGGCCTTCTGCACGAACACCCTGGCCGTCTCGATTCGGACGGTTCGGACGATCACGGTTCGGGCGATCGACGCCCTCGGAGCGACCCTCGCCTCGACCCTCACCACGGTTGTCACGGCCCTCGCCACGGGCTTCCTGCCCCTGGCGATCGCTGCGACCCTCACCACGGCCTTCGCGTGGCTGACGCTCACCGCGCTCGGCGCGATCACCGCCACGGTCGCCACGATCTCCACGACGTCCACCGCGGCGGTTGCCACCACGGCCTTCTCGGCGCTCTTCCTTGGCTGCTGGGGTTTCGCTGGCGGGCGCAGCAGCAGGCGCTGCGTCGGACTTGCCGCCAAAGAGATTCTTGAGCCAGCCGACAAATCCTTTAGAAGCCGGTGGTTCGTTCGTGACCGTTGCTGCGGGTGCAGCGGGCGCAACGCTGGCGGCACGGGCTGCAGGGGCCTTCTCGGCCACGGGCTTGGGCTCCACCACCGGCGCCGGTGCGTCGGGCAGCACACCCTTGATCACCGGGGTCTGCTTGTTGGTCGGCTCTTGCGAGCGACGTGTCATGGTGGTGGGGTCTTCGAACTCCTCGGCCATCTTGTAGCTGGCCTCGATGCTGTCCAGACGCGGGTCGTCGTGCTTGAGGCGCTCCAGACGGTAGTTGGGTGTCTCCAGCGTCTTGTTGGGCACCAACAGCACGCTGATGCGCTGCTTGATCTCGATCTTGGCGATCTCGGTGCGCTTCTCGTTGAGCAGGAAGGAGGCCACGTCGACCGGCACTTGGGCGTGCACGGCGGCGGTGTTGTCCTTCATGGACTCTTCCTGGATGATGCGCAGGATCTGCAGAGCCGAGCTTTCGGTGTCACGGATATGGCCGGAACCGCCGCAACGCGGGCAGGGGATGGAGGCACCTTCTGAGAGGGCCGGGCGCAGGCGCTGGCGGCTCATTTCCATCAGACCAAACTTGCTGATGGTGCCGAACTGCACACGGGCGCGGTCCTGGCGCAGGGCGTCACGCAGGCGGTTTTCCACTTCGCGTCGGTTGCGCGACTCTTCCATGTCGATGAAGTCGATCACGATCAGGCCGCCCAAGTCACGCAGACGCATTTGGCGAGCGACTTCGTCGGCGGCTTCCAGGTTGGTGCGGGTGGCGGTTTCCTCGATGTCACCGCCCCGGATGGAGCGCGCCGAGTTGACGTCCACCGAGACCAGGGCTTCGGTGTGGTCGATCACGATGGCGCCGCCACTGGGCAGGTTCACCGTGCGGGCGTAGGCCGACTCGATCTGGTGCTCGATCTGGAAGCGGCTGAACAGCGGGGTGTCGTCGCGGTAGCGTTTCACTCGGGCAGCGTGCTCGGGCATGACGTGCGACATGAACTGCTGCGCTTGCTCGTAGATGTCGTCGGTGTCGATCAGGATGTCACCGATGTCATTGTTGAAGTAGTCGCGGATGGCTCGAATCACCAGGCTCGATTCCTGGTAAATCAGGAAGGCGCCCTTGCCAGCCTTGGAAGCGCCGTCAATGGCTGTCCACAGCTTGAGCAGGTAATTCAGGTCCCACTGCAACTCGGGCGCGGAGCGACCGATGCCGGCGGTGCGGGCGATGATGGACATGCCGTTGGGGTACTCCAACTGGTCCATGGCCTCTTTGAGTTCGGCCCGCTCGTCACCCTCGATGCGACGGCTCACGCCACCGCCGCGCGGGTTGTTGGGCATCAGGACCACATAACGACCCGCCAGGGAGATGAAGGTGGTGAGGGCCGCGCCCTTGTTGCCACGCTCTTCTTTTTCCACTTGGACCAGCAATTCCTGGCCGTCCTTGATGACGTCCTGGATGCGGGCCTGGCTGGGCGACACGCTGCCCTGGAAGTATTGCTTGGAGATTTCCTTGAAGGGCAGGAAGCCGTGGCGGTCTTCGCCATAGTCGACGAAGCAGGCTTCCAGCGAGGGCTCGACGCGGGTCACCACCGCTTTGTAGATGTTGCCCTTGCGCTGCTCGCGCCCTTCAATCTCGATTTCGTAATCGAGCAGTTTTTGTCCGTCGACGATGGCCAGGCGGCGTTCTTCAGCCTGGGTCGCGTTGATCAGCATCCGTTTCATGATGCGTTCCTTTAACTCTAAACATCACAGGCCCATGACGGGCCAACGATGCCGGAACCAGCACCAGACAACGAATGGAATGGCCCACGGGACCGCGCGCACCCCTCAGGGTCGCAAGCGGTGTGTGGGGATGTGGACAGGAGCGAGTCGCAGAACTGGACGCACCGCCCTCAGGGGCAGGTGGCCGGGCCCGGGAAGCATGGGGTTGGTCATGCAGGTGGCCAAGCTGTCGCGCGCGGGCATCAGCCAGCGTCGGCAAAGCATCCACATCAGCATGAACCATTCCATGGTCGGGGTGTCTCGCTGTTATCCGCCGTCGTCGCTTTCATGGAGCAACGACAGCCAAGGTATTCCGTATCGTGGTTGTCTGGGTATCGGCTCAACCGCCCGGGTTACATGCCTCTGGTTCAGCAGGGGCAAACGGGTCCAGGCGGGGCATCGACCTCACAGCGGGGGTTCGGCGTGCTCTAATCTACGAATCAAATCAAGCACTTGGAACTCGTCGCTGGTGAAGAACATTATAGGGGCAGCTCAGCCCAATCCGACTCCCGAGGTCCAAATGCTGGTCGTGGACGAGGAATCGGACGGTCAGCGCCTGGACAACTGGCTGATGCGCCACCTCAAAGGGGCGCCCAAAACCCTGATTTACCGCATCATCCGCTCGGGCGAGGTGCGGGTGAACAAGGGCCGTGCCAGCGCCGACACCCGGGTGGCCACGGGCGACCAGGTTCGAGTGCCGCCGCTGCGCCTGGCGGTCAAACCGCCCGCCGACGTCGGGGGTGTAGCCGGGGGCCCTCTGGCGCCAGCCCGCCAGTTTCCGGTGTTGTACGAAGACGACGGCCTGCTGGCTATCGACAAGCCCGCCGGGGTGGCGGTGCATGGCGGCAGCGGGATCAGCCACGGTGTGATCGAGCAACTGCGCCAGGCCCGGCCCGGGGCCCCGATGCTGGAGCTGGTGCATCGGCTCGACCGGGAAACCTCGGGCGTGCTCATGGTGGCCAAAAAGCGCAGCGCACTGACACGACTGCAGGAGCAGTTTCGCCAGCGCGAGACCGGCAAGACCTACCTGACGCTGGTACCGGGGCAGTGGCCATCGCGTCAAAAAGTGATCGACATGCCGCTGCAGCGCTACCTCGTGCCCAACGGGCAGGGGGAGGGCGAGCGGCGGGTGCGTGTGGTGGGCAAGGACGATCCGGACGGCCAGCGAGCCATCACGCTGGTGCGGGTGGCGCGTCTGGTGGGGAGCTTCAGCCTGCTCGAGGTCACCATCAAAACCGGCCGCACCCATCAAATCCGGGTTCATCTCTCAAGCCTGGGCTACCCCATCGTGGGCGATGACAAATATGGCAACTTCGAGCGCAACCGCGAGTGGCACAAGGCGGGCTTGCAGCGCATGTTCCTGCATGCCTGGCGGTTACAGTTCATCCATCCGCAAACCTTGCGACCGGTGAACCTCGAGTCGCCACTCCCTCCCGAACTGCAGGCCTTTCTTGACCATGTCCAGCCCCCGCCTCCGCCGCTATGACCTGATTGCCTTCGACTGGGATGGCACCCTGTTCGACTCCACGCGCATCATCACGCGTTGCATCCAGGAGGCGGTGCGTGATGTGGGTGGCACGGTGCCCGATGATCGGGCGGCCTCCTATGTGATTGGCATGGCACTGATACCGGCCCTGGCCCACGCGGCGCCCGATGTGCCCCAGGACAAGTACCCCGAACTCGGGGAGCGTTACCGTCACCACTATATCCGGCACAAGGACGATATCAGCCTGTTCGATGGCGTGTTGCCTCTGCTCGGGGCCTTGCGTGAGCGCCAGCACTGGCTGGCCGTGGCCACCGGCAAGAGTCGAGGGGGATTGAATGAAGCGCTGCGCTCAGTGGAGTTGCATGGCCTGTTCGATGCCTCCCGCACCGCCGATGAAACTGCCGGCAAACCTGATCCCCTGATGCTGCACGAATTGATGGGCGAGATGGGCGTGTCGCCTGAACGCACACTCATGATTGGCGATACCACCCACGACCTGGAGATGGCGCGCCGCGCCGGTTGTGACAGCATCGGTGTGAGTTACGGGGCGCACCACCACGACAACTTTGACGCCCTGTCCCCGCGCTTCGTGGCCCATTCGGTGGCCGAGTTGCAGCACTGGTTGTTGACCCATGGATGAGGCGCTGATTCCCCTGTGCCCATCGGGCGACCTGGTCAACAGCGGCCTGGCCGTTCCGTTTGATGTGGTGTACGCCGGCGCCACCTGCCGAGCCTTTGCGGTTCGTTTTGACGGACAAGTGCACGCGTACCTCAACCGTTGTACCCATGTGGCGATGGAGATGGATTACCAGCCCGACCGTTTCTTTGATGAGACTGGGCGCTGGTTGATGTGCGCTACGCATGGGGCGACGTATGCGCCCGATACCGGGGCCTGTCAGGGGGGGGCCTGTCGTGGCGGGCTCATCAAGATACCCTTGAGCGAGCACGACGGCGTCGTGCACTGGCATACTGCGTACAACCTGAAACCCGTGGAATTTTGACCAACCTATGAGTGATTACGAGCGACACAACACCGGTGAAGGTCCGACGCCCCCTGGGCATACACCAGGCTGGGAGCGTGACACCCTGGAGCGACTGGCTTTTGCGCACCTCAAGGAGCAACGTGCGGCACGGCGCTGGCGCAATGCCATTCGGCTCTTGTGGCTGGGCGTGGTGGTGACGATCCTGTGGCTGAGCTTTTCTCGTGGCACCGGAACCACCCACGTGAACCAGGCCCACACCGCGGTGGTGCAAATTCAAGGCGAGATTGCGTCTGACGCGGACGCCAGTGCCGATTGGATCGTCAGTGCCTTGCGCGACGCTTTTCAGGACGAGGGTTCGCAGGCGGTGGTGCTGCTCATCAATTCGCCCGGCGGCAGTCCGGTGCAGGCGGGCATCATCAACGATGAAATCCGTCGTCTCAAGGACAAGCACCAGAAACCCGTCTATGCGGTGGTGGAAGAATCGTGTGCCTCAGCGGCCTATTACATCGCGGTGGCGGCGGATCAGATTTATGTCGACAAAGCCAGCATCGTGGGCAGCATTGGCGTGTTGATGGACGGCTTTGGCTTCACCGGTCTGATGGACAAGCTGGGCGTTGAGCGGCGCTTGATGACAGCGGGGGAGAACAAAGGCTTTTTGGACCCCTTCAGTCCGCAAACCAAGACGCAGCGCGCCTACGCTCAAACCATGCTGGATCAGATCCACCAGCAATTCATTCAGGTGGTGCGTGAAGGTCGTGGCAAGCGCCTGAAGGAAACCCCTGAATTGTTCAGTGGCCTCTTCTGGACGGGGCAGCAAGCCATTGAACTGGGTTTGGCCGATGCGCTGGGCAGTCTGGATTTTGTGGCCCGTGAGGTCGTCAAGGCCGAGGACGTGGTGGACTACACCCGTCACGAGAACGTGGCTGAACGCCTGGCCAAACGCTTTGGCGCCGCGGTGGGTGAGGGCGCGGTCAGGGCGATGAAGTCCATCCCGGGCCTGCGTTGAGGTGGCGTTGAAGTCCCGGATGGATCTGTCCGCAGACAGCATGGAATCTACTGCCTGAGGTGACCGTCCTCCAGTGCCCGGCCTTCCAGTGCCCGGTCCATTCCAGCCATGGGGCCGCCTCGGTTCACAGGCCCAGACCGAATACGGTCGGTCGGTGCAGGGCCGTGGGCGCGGCCCGACGTTTCCACGTCTGTACCTCGTGACACTCCACCTGTTGTTCAGGCAGGGTGAGGCCGCTGCAGCACGCCAGCCGCGTGGTGGGGGCCAGCACCTGTAACAGGCTGTCCCACAGGGCAGCGTTGCGGTAGGGGGTTTCGATGAACCATTGGGCTGTGCCGGTGCGTTGGGCCACGGTTTCCAATTCCCGCAGTCGTTGCGCCCGTTCCTGCGCCTGTGCTGGCAAGTAACCCACAAAACTAAACTGCTGGCCATTGAGGCCGCTGGCAGCCATGGCCAAGGGCAGTGAAGAAGGGCCCACCAAAGGGCGAACGCACAGGCCGAGTTGATGCGCTGCGCGCACCACCGACACCCCTGGATCGGCCAGAGCGGGCATGCCAGCCTCGCTGATGAGCCCAATGTCGTGTCCGTCCAACGCAGCTTGCAGCAGACCCCGGGCGTCGTACTCCCCCTGGTGGTCCCCCTTTTTATGGACCGCTCGGGGCAACTCGGTGATCATGTGTTCCTGTATTGGGCGAGACAGGCTGACCAGCGCATTCACCCGTTTGAGATACGCCCGCGTGGACTTGGCGTTTTCACACACCCAGTGGCTGAGCCGCGCGGTCACCTCCAGCGTGCCCTGGGGCATCAGGTGCTGCAAGGGCACCTCGACATCGCAACCAAAATCCAGTGGAGCCGGCACCAGCCACAGTGACCCGGTGGACAAGGGTACCGCGGCCGGCGGATGCGTGGCGCTTGACGACGGGGTTGCAGGGGCGCGGGTCATGGATCAGCCCAACACAGGCAGGCCCGCCGCACGAAGCATGCGGGCCGTGCGGATCAAGGGCAGGCCGACCAAGGCGGTCGGGTCGTCGTTGTCGATGGATTCCAGCAGGGCAATGCCCAGCCCCTCGCTCTTGGCGCTGCCGGCGCAGTCGTAGGGCTCTTCGTGTCGCAGGTAGGTTTCGATCTCGGTGTCGGATAGCGCCCGAAAGCGCACCTTGACGGCGGCCAGGTCGCTCATTTCGAAACCACGGGCCAGACACACCACACTCAGGGCTGTCTGGAAGATCACGGTGCGCCCGCGCATGCGACGCAACTGCTCGACGGCGCGTTCATGGGTGCCTGGCTTGCCCAGGGGCTCTCCCTCCAGGTCCGCCACCTGGTCCGAGCCGATCACCACGGCCTGCGGGTAACGCGAGGCCACGGCCCGGGCCTTGGCCAACGCCAGTCGACGGGCCAGGTTCTCAGGGGGTTCGCCGGCCCGGGGGGTTTCGTCCACCTGCGGGGCATGCACCTCGAAGGGCAGCTGCAGACGCTCCAGCAATTCACGCCGATAGCGGGAGGTCGACCCCAGAATCAGTGGGGGTGGCGAGGTGGCGTAGGTGGCAGCAGACGAGGTCATGGCGGGATTCTCTTACACTGCTTGCATGAACGCTGCCTTCTCCCCCGAGCGACTGGATGTGCGCGCCCTCGCACGTGCAGGGGCTCGTCTGGATGGCCAAACGCCCATCCAGCAATGTGAGCGCCTGCTTGCTGAAATGGCGAGGCCAAACGACGCTGCGCCGGTCATTCACTGGGCCGCCCAGGGTGAATGGCGTGAGCGCCTGGGCGGGGCGGGCCAGTGCTGGCTGCACCTGAGCGCCGAGATGCGCCTGCCCATGGTCTGTCAGCGCTGCATGGGCGCGGTGGAGGTGCTGTTGGAGGTGGAGCGCAGTTTCCGTTTTGTGGCGGACGAAGCCACGGCGGAACGCGAGGACGACGCTGCTGAAGAGGATTTGCTGGTGCTCAGTCCGCAATTTGACCTGATGGGTCTGATCGAGGATGAATTGCTCATGGCCTTGCCACTCGTGCCTCGCCACGAGCCTGACTGCCCCGCGCCGGTTCGCTTATCGGTGCAGGATGCCGGATTTGAGGAGGCCAACTCGACGGGGCGCCCGCACCCGTTTGCCGCCTTGGCCCAACTCAAGCGCAAGCCCTGATGTTCGCGGCCCCGTCGCGGAATCAGCCTGTCTGACGCCCAAGGGGGGCTAACGGCAGCCGGGTTGGGTATCCGCTATAATCTGCGGTTTTGCCGAGTCGCCCGTAGTTTTTCCGTGGCGCAGGCAGTTGACCCCCATTCATGTCAGGAGCCGATCATGGCCGTCCAGCAAAACAAAAAGTCTCCTTCCAAGCGCGGTATGCACCGTTCGCACAATGCCCTGAATGTGCCGGGCATTGCGGTTGAGCCCACCACGGGCGAAACCCACTTGCGTCACCACATCAGCCCGAACGGCTTTTACCGTGGTCGCAAGGTGCTCAAGACCAAAACCGAAGCCTGATTTTTCAGTCGATGCACAGGCCCGTCGCACACTGGGTGGCGCGGGCCTTTGTGTTGATGCACCCCCTTGTTGACTGATCGACCACCGGCTTGCCCATGATCACCCTGGCTGTTGATGTCATGGGCGGCGATCACGGCCCCGAAGTCACGCTGGCGGCGACCCGCCGCTTTCTCGATCAGCACCCCCACGCTCGTTGTCTCCTGGTGGGCCTGGCCGATCGGCGAGGCGATTGGACCCACCCCCGCGCTGACTGGATCGATGCCACCGAAGTCGTCACCATGGACGACCCGGTCGAGGTGGCCTTGCGTCGCAAAAAGGGCTCGTCGATGCGCCTGGCGGTTGAGCAGGTTCGCGACGGCAAGGCACAAGCAGCGGTATCTGCCGGCAACACGGGCGCTTTGATGGCTATCGCGCGTTATGTTCTCAAAACCCTGGAAGGTATTGACCGCCCGGCCATTGCGGGACAAATGCCCAATGTCAAAGGTGGTGGCACCACCATGTTGGACCTGGGGGCGAATGTGGACTGCACGCCCGAGCACCTGTTGCAGTTTGCCGTGATGGGATCGGCCCTGGTTTCGGTGCTTCTGGACATTGAAAACCCTTCAGTCGGACTTCTGAATATCGGCGAAGAAGTCATCAAAGGTAATGAAAACATCAAAAAAACCGGCGAACTGCTTCGAAAAGCTGCCAACAGCGGCGATTTGAATTTTTACGGCAATGTTGAAGGTAACGATATCTTCAAAGGCACCACGGACATTGTGATTTGTGATGGTTTTGTCGGCAATGTGGCCCTGAAAGCCAGTGAAGGTTTGGCCAGCATGGTCAGCACAATACTTCGAGATGGCTTTTCTGCCAATATCTTCACCAAATTAATGGGTATTTGTGCTTATCCTGTCCTAAATTCGTTTAAAAACCGGGTTGATCATCGGCGGCACAACGGGGCGGCCCTGCTCGGCCTGCGTGGCCTGGTGTTCAAGAGCCACGGATCTGCAGATGCACTGGCCTTTGAGACGGCGTTGACCCGGGCCTACGAGGCGGCCCGCCACGAACTGCTGGACAAGGTGCGTGCCCGCATTGCCCATGCGGCCCCCCTTTTGTCGGCGTCGAGCGAGGATAATGGCCCCATGCAGGGAGCCCAGGCTTGAACAACGTATTTGCCCGTATCACTGGCACCGGCAGTTACCTGCCCGCCCGTCGACTCACCAATGACGATCTGGCCGCTGAGTTGGCCCAGCGAGGGGTGGAAACCTCGTCCGAGTGGATCATTGAACGCACGGGTATCCAGTCGCGTTACTTCGCTGCACCCGGCCAGGGCAGCAGTGATCTGGGTTTTGAGGCCGCGCGCCGTGCCCTCGAAGCCGCTGGTCGCCCACCGCAGGACATCGATCTCATCATTGTGGCCACCTCCACACCGGACATGGTGTTCCCCTCTACCGCCTGCATGATTCAGCACAAGCTGTCGCAGTTGGAGGCGGGTGGGGGCGGCATCATTGGGGCCGCTGCCTTTGACGTGCAAGCCGTGTGCAGCGGCTTTGTGTATGCGCTGACCGTGGCAGACGCCATGATTCGGGGGGGCAATGCCCGACGTGCCCTGGTCATCGGCGCAGAGGTCTTTTCTCGCATTCTCGATTTCAACGACCGCACCACCTGCGTGCTGTTTGGCGACGGCGCCGGTGCCGTGGTGCTGGAGGCCAGCGACCAGCCGGGCATCCTGGCCAGCGACCTGCATGCGGATGGCCGCCATGTGGGTATTTTGTGTGTGCCCGGCCATGTCGCTGGTGGCCAGGTGCTGGGAGACCCGGTGCTCAAGATGGACGGTCAGGCCGTCTTCAAGCTGGCGGTGGGGGTGCTGGAGTCGGCGGCCCGCGCCACCCTGGCCAAGGCTGGTTTGCAGGAACAGGACATCGACTGGTTGATCCCTCACCAGGCCAATATCCGCATCATCCAAAGCACCGCCAAGAAGCTCAAGTTGCCCATGGACAAAGTGGTGCTGACCGTGCAAGACCATGGCAACACCTCGGCTGCCTCGATTCCACTGGCACTGGACGTGGCGGTGCGCAGCGGCCAGATCCACCCGGGTCAGCGCGTGCTGATGGAAGGCGTGGGGGGCGGCTTTACCTGGGGCGCCGTGCTGTCCCAGTTCTGAATCACCTAGATCATGAAATCATTTGCTTTTGTTTTCCCCGGCCAGGGGTCACAAGCGGTGGGCATGCTGGATGCCTGGGGCGATCACCCGGCGGTGCGTGCCACGCTGCAAGAGGCCTCTGCAGCCCTTGGCCAGGACCTGGCCGCGCTGATTCACACCGGCCCCAAGGAGGACCTGGCGTTGACCACCAACACGCAGCCGGTGATGCTGGTGGCGGGTGTCGCTGCCTACCGCGCCTGGCGTGCCGAAGGGGGCGAGTTGCCTGCCGCGGTGGCTGGTCATTCCCTGGGCGAATACGCGGCCCTGGTGGCGGCCGAGGTGCTCACCCTGGCCGAGGCGGTGCCGCTGGTGCGACTGCGCGCCCAAGCCATGCAGGAAGCCGTGCCGGTGGGGCAGGGCGCGATGGCAGCCATTCTGGGCTTGACGTCTGCGCAGGTGATCGACGGTTGCGCGCAGGCGCAAGCCAGCTTTGGGGCGGGCAGCCCCGAGGTGGTCGACGCGGCCAACTTCAATGACCCGGCCCAGACGGTGATTGCCGGCAGCAAGGCTGCGGTCGACAAGGCCTGCGAGTTGCTCAAAGCCATGGGTGCCAAGCGTGCCTTGCTGTTGCCGGTGTCGGCGCCCTTTCATTCACGCCTGATGCAACCGGCCGCCGAGCGTCTGCATGCCCGACCCCGCCGCATCGACGCCGAACTGCTGAGCGGTGCCGTGTTTGACCCTGCGAGCCTCCAAGAAACCCGAACCCTGTTGTCCTGATCATGTCCTCTGAACTTGCTTTTGCCGGTCAAGCCGCCCTGGTGACAGGGGCTTCCCGCGGTATTGGCGCCGCGATCGCCCTCGAACTGGCCCGTCAAGGCTTGCATGTGGTGGGCACCGCCACCACCGAGGCCGGCGCGGCCGGCATCACGCAGGCCTTGTCGGGGCATGCAGGCTGCCGCGGCGTTGTGCTTGATGTCAACCAGGGTGAGGCCGCCAACGCGTTGGTCGACGCCATCGTGGCCCAGCATGGGGCCTTGCATGTGCTGGTCAACAACGCGGGCATCACACGCGACACCCTGGCCATGCGCCTGAAGGACGAGGACTGGGACGCCGTACTCGACACCAACCTGAAGGCGGTGTTTCGCCTGTCCCGCGCCGTGATCCGTCCGATGATGAAGCAGCGCTATGGCCGCATCATCAGCATCACCAGCGTGGTGGGCGCCAGCGGCAATCCCGGTCAGGCCAATTACGCAGCCGCCAAGGCAGGTGTCGCCGGCATGACGCGCGCCTTGGCCCGGGAACTGGGCAGTCGCCACATCACGGTCAATTGCGTGGCTCCTGGCTTCATCGAAACCGACATGACGTCGGCGTTGCCCGAAGCCCAGCAGCAGGCCTTGTTGGCCCAGATTCCCCTGGGGCACCTGGGCAAACCCGCTGACATCGCGCATGCGGTGGCCTATTTGGCCAGCCCGCAGGCGGCTTACATCACGGGGCAGGAACTCCACGTGAATGGCGGCATGTTCATGGCGTGAATACGCCCCAAATCCCTTTTTTCAAACGGACCGTCCGCCCGGGTAAAATTGCGGACTTCAACATAACCCTTTGAGGGAACCATGAGTGATATCGAAGCACGTGTCAAGAAAATCATCGCCGAGCAACTCGGCGTGGAAGAGTCCCAAGTCACCAACGAAAAAGCCTTCGTGGCCGATCTCGGTGCCGACTCCCTCGACACCGTGGAACTGGTGATGGCCCTGGAAGACGAGTTCGGCATCGAAATCCCTGACGAAGACGCCGAGAAGATCACCACGGTGCAAAACGCGATCGACTACGCGTTGGCACACCAGAAGAGCTGATTCGCCAGAGAGATTGCCGCATGAGCCGTCGTCGCGTTGTCGTGACTGGCCTGGGCTGCGTCAGCCCCGTGGGCAACACGGTGGACGAGTCCTGGGCCCGTCTGCTGGCCGGTCAGTCTGGCATCGCTCCCATCACCAAGTTTGACGCCAAAGATTTCGCTTGCCGTTTCGCCGGCGAGATCAAAGGGCTGAACCTCGATGACTACATTCCTCCCAAGGAAGCCCGCGCCATGGATGCCTTCATCCATTTCGGCGTGGTCGCTGCCTTGCAAGCGGTGCAGGATTCGGGTTTGCCCACTGGCGACGCGCTGGACGAAGAAGCTGCTCACCGCGTCGGTTGCCTGATTGGCTCAGGCATTGGCGGCCTGCCGCTGATCGAAAACATGCACGCCGAGTTGACCGCCCGCGGTCCCCGGCGCATTTCTCCGTTCTTTGTCCCGGCCTCGATCATCAACATGATCTCGGGCCATGTCTCCATGCGCCTGGGCTTCAAGGGACCGAACTTGGCAGTGGTGACGGCTTGCACCACGGGTTTGCACAGCATTGGCGAGGCCTCGCGCATCATCGAATACGGCGATGCAGACGTGATGGTGGCCGGCGGATCCGAAGCCACGGTGTCGCCCCTGGGCGTTGGGGGCTTTGCTGCCATGCGTGCACTCTCCACCCGCAATGATGACCCGGCGACGGCCTCGCGTCCCTGGGACAAGGACCGAGACGGGTTCGTCCTGGGCGAAGGAGCGGGTGTGCTGGTGCTCGAGGAGTACGAGCATGCCAAGGCCCGTGGCGCTCGCATCTATGCCGAAGTGATTGGCTACGGCCGCAGTGCCGATGCCGGCCACATGACCGCACCGAACATGGACGGCCCGCGCCGAGCCATGGTCAATGCCCTGCACAATGCCGGCATCAATGCCGACCAGGTCCAGTACCTCAATGCGCATGGCACGTCCACACCGTTGGGCGATGTGAATGAAATCAACGCCATCAAGGCGGCGCTGGGTGACCACGCGCGCCACATCGTGGTTAACTCCACCAAGTCCATGACCGGACATTTGTTGGGGGGGGCTGGTGGCATCGAGAGTGTGTTCACCGTCAAGGCGCTGTACGAGCAAAAGAGCCCACCCACCATCAACGTGTTCAACCAAGACCCCGAGTGTGACCTCGATGTCTGTGCCAACCAGGCGCGTGACCTCAAGATCGACATTGCGCTCAAGAACAACTTCGGTTTTGGTGGTACCAACGGTACCCTGATCTTCAAGCGCGTCTGACGCCACCACCATGCAAGCGCCTGCGCCGGTGTTGTACCCGCTGGGTCGTGCGCGCCGCTTGCATGCCCTGCTGGCCCTGCTGATGTTCAGCACGCTGGCCTTGTTGGCGGCGGTGGCCGCCTCGCAGCCCAGCCTAAGTCTGGTGAGCCTCATGGGCGTGTTGCTGCTGCCGGCCGTGTGCTTGGCTGTGCGTGCGAGCCCCGCCGCTGGCTCCATCCTGTCGTGGGATGGTGAGCGCTGGCATCTGCAGGGTGCGCATCCCATGCAGGGGCAGTTGACCCTGGCGCTCGACGTGCAAGGGGCCTTGCTTTTGCGTTGGGATTCCCCATGTCCCGACACAGGTCCCGCCAGCCCGTGGTTGTGGATTGAACAGCACGACGACCCTGTCACCTGGAAGGGCGTTCGGCGCGCTATATATTGGCACACCCATTAGGGTGCTTGTAGGGAGTTGTTGATGATGAATCTTGTGAAATCCATGGCTGGAATGGCCTGCGGGTTGGCGCTGATGAGCGCCTTGGTTGTGGTGCCTGCGGCCCCTGCCGTTGCGCAAACCCGTACCTTGCCCGATTTCACCGACCTGGTTGAGCAGGTGGGCCCCTCGGTGGTCAATATCCGTACCCTCGAGCGCGTGTCCGCCCGTGCTGCCGCGGGCTCCGGCAATCCGAGCGACGAGGAAATGCAGGAGTTGTTCCGCCGTTTCTTTGGGGTTCCGCTGCCGGGCCCCAACACCCCGCGTCAACAGCGTCCCAACCGCCCTCAGCAGGAGGAAGAACAACCCCGCGGTGTCGGGTCGGGCTTTGTGCTGACAGCCGATGGCTTCATCATGACCAACGCCCATGTGGTGGATGGTGCCGACCAGGTGTTGGTCACCTTGCCAGACAAGCGTGAATTCAAGGCCCGCATTGTGGGGTTGGACAAGCGCACCGATGTGGCGGTGGTGAAGATTGAAGCCACTGGATTACCAGCGGTGCGCATTGGCGATGTCTCGCGCCTCAAAGTCGGCGAATGGGTTATGGCGATTGGCTCACCTTTTGGCCTAGACAATTCAGTAACTGCTGGCATCGTGAGCGCCAAACAACGCGACACGGGTGACTATTTGCCATTCATCCAAACCGATGTGGCGATCAATCCAGGTAACTCGGGCGGACCACTCATCAATATGCGCGGCGAGGTGGTGGGTATCAATAGCCAAATCTATTCGCGCTCTGGCGGATTCATGGGCATTTCATTTGCCATTCCGATTGACGAAGCCATTCGTGTGAGCGAGCAGTTGCGCGCCACGGGTCGTGTGCAACGCGGTCGTCTGGGTGTGCAGATCGACCAAGTCAGCAAAGAAGTAGCTGAATCGCTAGGACTCACCAAAACCCAAGGCGCCTTGGTGCGCGGCGTCGAGCAAGGCTCGCCTGCTGAAAAGGCGGGGTTGGAGCCTGGCGACATCATTTTGAAATTCGATGGAAAAGCCATTGATAAATCTTCTGACTTGCCACGTATGGTCGGCAATACCAAACCTGGTTCCAAGAGCACGATACAAGTGTGGCGTCGCGGTAGTTTGGTTGATAAACAAATCACGGTGGGCGAGTTCGAGCCTGAG
>RFTK01000038.1 GCA_009923505.1 Betaproteobacteria bacterium | reverse complement strand
TCGACCAAACTCACCTACGACGAGGTGACCAACACCGGCATGATGTACAAGCCCTATCAAAACCCACGACCCGAGATCGTGGGTACCGTGGTGGCGCCATTCTCCAAGGGCGTGATCGCCATGGGTGAAAAAGATTTTCATCCCCTGTCAGCCAACTTCCTGTACGACAAGTGGATCAAGTCGCACTGGGACAATTACGTGCAGGGCAAAACCAACGTAGGACAAAAAGCCTGCCCGCTCGACTGGCGTGTGGCACGCACCATCATGGTGGCGGATGATGACAAGGTGGCCAAGGATTACGGGCGTAATTCAGAACAAAGCCCGTATCGCTTTTACTACCGCAACCTGTATCACAAGTTGCGCAAGGGCAAGCGCGATGCCGTGTTCAGCATGGACGGCAAAACTCCAGAAAATCCGGTGCCGCTGGACGAAATCCTGGACAACCTGGTGATTGCCGGCGGCGTGAACGAAGTCGTGGACCGTATTCTGGCCTTGCACGAAAAGGTGGGCGACTTTGGCGAACTGGTGTATGCCGGCCTCGACTGGGCCGACCCGGTGCTGGCGCGTCGGTCCATGGTGCTGATGGCCGAGGAAGTCATGCCCCGTGTCAACAAGGCCCTGGGCCACTCCCGCATGGATCGTTGCAGCGCCTGCCAAAGCAATACACAACCCCGAGCAAGAGCGCGCCGCCACCGCCTTGATGCATGGCGACAACGCCATGGGCCATCTGGTGATGAAGCGTGCGGCCGAGCTGGCCATCAGCAAGGCTCGTCAGAGCGGCATGGCTTGGGTGGGCAGCCACTTCAGCAACCACGCGGGTCCCGCCTCGCTCTACGCTCGCATGGCGTTGGAGCACGACATGATCGGTCTGTACTTCGCGGTGGGTAACGCCAACCACCTGCCTCCCTGGGGAGGGCTCAGCATGCTGCTCTCCACCAACCCGATTGCTGCGGCCATTCCGGCGGGGGAGGAAGCTCCCATCGTGCTCGACATGGCTACCACCGTCGCGGCCTATGGCAAGGTCAAGGCCAAGGCACAGCGCGGCGAGATGATGCCCGAGGGCTGGATGATGGACCGACTCGGTCAGCCGCTGCTCGACCCCAAGCGCAGCGAAGAGGGGTTTCTACTGCCCATTGGCGGCTACAAGGGCTATGGCCTGGCCCTGGTGGTGGGACTGCTGGCGGGTACATTGAATGGTGCGGCCATGGGCAAGGATGTGATCGACTTCAACCAGGATGTGCACAGCGTGACCGACACCGGGCAAGCGATTGCCATCATCGATCCCGCCGCTTTTGGCGAGGTGTCACATTTCAAGCAGCAGGTGGATGTGCTGATCCGCGATATTCGCAACAGCGAGCGCATTCCGGGTGTGGACCGTATCTGGCTGCCTGGCGAACAAAGCCATACCCGCCGCGCCACCTACCTGCGAGAGGGCATCCCCTTGCCGGGGGCACTCATGCAAGCCCTGGACCGTTTGTCCGAACAACTGAAGGTTCCCACCTTGTCGGCAACGGCCCCTTGACCGCCATGTTGGAAGGAGCGACTCCATGAAACGACGTCATTGGCTGTTGATGACGGCCACCCAAAGTCTGGTAGCCCTGGGCGCCAGTGTGGGTACCACGCCCGCCGCGGCACAAGCGGCATACCCCAACAAGCCCATCAAGTTGATCGTGCCCTTGGCGGCCGGCAGTGCGGTGGACAATGCGGCGCGCATTGTGATGCAGAAAGTGGCGCTCAACACCGGCGGGGCGATTGCGGTCGAAAACATGGCTGGCGCGTCCGGCGCGATTGGGGCGGACCGGGTGGCCAAATCAGCGCCGGATGGCTACACCTTGGGCGGCTTCAACGACAGCATCATGACCATGCTGCCTAACCTGAACCCCAAGCTGCCCTGGGATATCGTGCGTGACTTTACACCGATCGCCCTGGTCGCGACCGTGGAGTGGGGGCTGGTCGTACCGGCCGATTCACCAATCTCCAGCGTCGCCGACTTCATCGCGGCGGCGCGGCAGGCCCCCGGACGGGTGAACTATGGGTCGGGCGGCAATGGCAGTCCCCAACATATTGCCATGGCTCTATTTGCCAACCAGGCGGGTTTACAACTCACTCACGTGCCTTACAAGGGAGCGACGCAGGCCGCCGTGGGGGTGGCTGGCCATGAAGTCCAGGCAGCGTTTCAGGGCATTGCCACGGTGAACTCATTGGTTAAAGCCAACCGCCTCAAGCTGATTGCCGTGTGCACGCCCAAACGATTGGCCCAATTCCCCGACATACCCACCGTGTCCGAGTCCGGGTTGAACGGGTACGAATTCAACTCGTGGTTCGCGCTGATGGCGCCGGCCGGCACGCCCAAGCCGATTGCGCAGCGGCTGCATCAGGAAGTGGTGAAGGCCCTGGGGGATACGGGCGTGCGCGAACAATTGCTGGCACAAGGCCTCTCGCCGCGCGGCGCCAGCCCTGAGGAACTGAGCACCGCACTGGGTCAGCAACTGGCCCGCTACGAGGCCTTATTTCGACAGGCCGGCATTCGCGCCGATTAAGCCATCGCGGGCTTGGACCTCAAGCGGTTGATCCACGCCGTTGATGGACGGGTTTTGCCGCCTGGGGTCACTCTGCCTTGATGTTGTTGTCGGCGATCAGCTTGGCGTATTTGGCCTGCTCGGCCGCAAGGAACTGGCGGAACTCTGCCGGCGTGCTCATCGTGGCCTCGACCCCCAGGCCGGCAAAGCGCTCTTTCAAATCGGGATTGACCATGATTTTGCCCAGCACTTCGCTGTAGTTGTCCACCACAGCCTTGGGCGTACCGGCGGGCAGGAACACACCCCACCAGTTATTAGCCACCAGGCCGTCCAGCCCGGCTTCGGCAAAGGTCGGGATGTCCGGGTTCATGGCTGAGCGTTTGGCGCTGGTGATGGCCAGGGCACGCAGACGGCCCGTTCGGATGTGCTGCGACACCGGCAACGCGTCCGAGACCATCATGTCGATCTGGCCGGCCAGCAGATCATTCACGGCCTGCCCGCCCCCCTTGTAGGGCACGCCGGTCATCTTGACGCCGGCTTGCCGCATGATCATCTCGCCGGCCAGGTGCGACATGCTGCCCGGCCCGCTGGTGCCAAAGTTGACGGTGTTGGGCTTGGCACGTGCGGCCGCCAGCAATTCAGCCAGGTTTTTGTGCGGGGAGGCTGTGGGCACCACCAGGATGTTGGGACCGACAGCCGTGAGGGCCACGGCGATGAAGTCACGCTCCATGCTGTAGGGCAGTTTGGTCAGCAAGGGGTTGACCCCTGCTGGTCCAAGATTGCCCACGACGAAGGTGTAACCATCGGCAGGTTGGCGTGCGGCGAACTCCATGCCGATCGAACCGGCCGCACCGGGCTTGCTTTCAATGATGACAGGCTGACCCCACACCTCACTCAATTTTTGACCCATGATGCGGGCCATCAAGTCCGAGCTTCCGCCGGCAGGGTAAGTCACGATGAGTCGCACAGGGCGGTTAGGGAAACCTTGTGCCAGTGCTTGTCCCGCACCCCACAGCGCAAGCCACCCCGCAAGGAGTGTGGTGAAGGCGATCCGCCAAAACAAGGCCTGAGAGAGTGCGCGCGTCGTCATGATGTCTCCTATGTCAATAGGTTCAGTGTCAAAGGGTCTCGCTGGCGTCAAGTCTGCAAAGGGCTGACGCAGCAAATTCTGGTTTTGACTTATATTAACAAAGCCCTCTACTTTCAGTGTCACTTTTTATGCACCACGCTCCTTCTCCGGCTTCACGTGCCGACCAAACCTTGTCGCACAACATGAAGTTGCTGGCCCATCACGAACTGGCGGGTTTTGGCGGCCTGGGCGAAGGCATGGCCATGCAGCAAACCTCGGACGGTCGGCGCATCATGTGGCTGGCCCATGAATCAGCGCCCAAGAATTTCTCTGGCGTGGATGTCACCGACCCACGCAACCCCAAGCTGATCGTACAAACCGATTTGCCGCACATGAAGCTGCGATCCAATTCGCTGGACGTGGTCGGTGACACCATGGTCGTGGCCTACCAGGCCAGCACGGTGGGCATCAAACCGGCGGGCATTGATATCTTTGACATCAGCAAACCGGAAACACCGCGACTGATCTCCCACTTCGATTGCTCGGGGCCACACTCGCGCGGCGTGCACGCGGTATGGTTTGTGGATGGACGTTATGTGCACATGTCCTCGGGCGCCCCGGACTTTCAGCCGCGCAACCCCCTAGACGATCAGTTTTACCGCGTCATTGATCTGGCCAATCCCAGCAAGCCGCAGGAGGTAGGGCGCTGGTGGTACCCGGGCACCCGTGAAGGCGATGCTGCACCGCCGCCAGCTCGCCTGCCCGCTCAATTTGACACCGGCTTTCGCACCCACAACACC
The DNA here is from genome assembly GCA_009923505.1 of Betaproteobacteria bacterium. Taxonomy (GTDB): domain Bacteria; phylum Pseudomonadota; class Gammaproteobacteria; order Burkholderiales; family Burkholderiaceae_C; genus Limnohabitans. The sequence continues at coordinate 21,379 of RFTK01000038.1, read as the reverse complement.
AACGTATTCCCCCAGCGCCCGGACCGCGCCTTCATTGGCTACATCGACGGCGGCTCCGTGGTGCTCGACATTTCTGACCTGAGCCACATGAAGGTGGTGTCGCAGTGGAACCACTCGCCGCCGTTCAATGGCTTCACCCACACCGTGCTGCCCCTGTTTGATCGCGGCCTGTGGATCGTGAGCGACGAGTGCGTGCAGGACAATGGCGCTGACTGGCCCAAACTCGTGTGGGTGGTGGATGCGCGCAATGAAGCCAACCCGGTGCCGATTGGGACGTTTCCGGCACCGCCCTATGAGGCCTTTGCCAAGCGTGGCGGTCGATTTGGCGCACACAACCTGCACGAAAACCTGCCGGTACCCACGTCGTTCCAGTCAGACACGCTGATCATCGGATCGTTTTTCAACGCGGGCGTTCGGGTCTACGACACCACCAACCCCTACCAGGTGCAAGAGGTGGCGTACTTTGTCCCCGGGGCGCCCAAGCTCTCGCCGGCCGGCGCCATCCAGCTCAACGACGTCTATGTCGATGACCGCCGCATTGTCTACACGGTGGACCGCTTCACCGGTGGTCTGTACGTGCTTGAAATGAACCTCTGACCCTTGCGCCGGCCTGCATGAGCTTTCAGCGAGATCCCCTGGCAGGCAAGATACCGGTCACGCTGATCACAGGCTTTCTGGGTAGCGGCAAGACCACCCTCATCTCGCGCCTGGTCCGGCATCCGGACATGAACCGCGTGGCCGTGGTGATCAACGAGGTGGGCGAGATCGGCATTGACCACGATCTCGTCAGCCAATCCTCGGAAAACATCAGCCTGCTGGCCAACGGTTGCATTTGCTGTTCGGTCCGCACCGATTTGCAAGAGACCTTGCGCGACCTGTTCGCCCGTCGACAAGTCGGCGAGGTGTTTGACTTTGATCGCGTGATCATCGAAACCACCGGGTTGGCCGACCCAGCACCTGTCATTCAGACATTGATCAGCGACGCGCTGATTGGCGCGCAATTTCGACTCGACGGCCTGGTGGCCTTGGTCGATGCGGTCAACGGTCTGTCCACCCTCGACACCCAGCCCGAGGCGGTCAAGCAAGTGGCGGTGGCGGATCGTCTGTTCATCAGCAAATCCGATCTCGCAACGCCCGAGGGGCTGGCATCGTTGCGGCAGCGCTTGTCCGATCTCAACCCGCAGGCCACGCCCAGCCTGGTTGTGCACGGCGATTTGCCGCCGCGTGCACTCATCGGCCTGGGCCTGGCGTCGGCACGCGCTGGCGAGCACACCTTGCAGTTTCTCGGCGAGTCCCTGGCCGACACGTCGACCGACACGTCCCGTGCGGGCCGCTACCTGGGGGAACGTTCCCCCCCGCACGATCCGTCCATCCGCACCCTGTCCTTGCGCTTTCAACAGCCCTTCGCCTGGTCCGCCTTCTCCAGCGCGCTGGATTTGCTGACCCAGATGCGTGGGCCCGACTTGCTGCGCGTCAAGGGCATTGTGAACGTCGAAGGAAAGCCCGTGGTGGTGCAAGGCGTGCAACACTTGTTTCACCCGCCCGTCGAACTCGACCGCTGGCCCAGCGATGACCATGACTCACGTCTGGTGTTCATCACCCGGCACATCGAGGCCGACGTGATTCGCCGCCTGTTTGAGGTGGTGGGTCAACTCGGCCTTGGCACGCCCCAGCCCGTTGCCACCTCGTCATCGGATGCGCGCAACACTCCGCGCTCGACCCTGACGTCATGACCTCGATCACACACAGGAGATTTTCTTGAACACAACGATTTCACATTCCGTCCGCTCGGGTTGGCAGCACAACCGTCGGCTGTTGACCGCCTGGTTGCTGGGCTGCGGCCTCACACTGGGCGCCATGGCCCAAACATTCCCCAGCAAGCCGATCCGCATGATCGTGCCCTTCCCCGCGGGCGGCACCACCGACATCGTGGCACGCATCCTGGCACAGCGCATGAGCGAGACCATGGGACAACCCGTGGTGGTGGAGAACAAGGCCGGCGCCGGGGGCGCCATCGGTGCAGACATCGTGGCCAAGGCTGCGCCGGACGGCCACACCCTGTTGATGCACAACATCACCTTCCCGTTGTCTTCGGTGGCGCAATCGCTGTCCAACCGATCGCCCTTCAATGCCGAAACCGATTTTGTCGGCGTCTCCATCGTCGTGTATGTTCCCTTTGTGCTGACCGCCAACCCGAGCGTCCCCGCCAAAGATTTGCGCGAACTCGCCAACCTGCTGCGCACCCAACCGCAACTGCAATACAACTACGGCTCTACCGGTCCAGGATCTGCCGTGCATGTCCTTGGCGAAGCATTCAAGCGTGAGGCCAAGGTCGATATGCAGCACGTGCCCTTCAAAGGGGCGGCCCCCTTGAAACAGGAGTTGCTGAGCGGGCGCATTCAGATCGGTGGAGATCAGTTGTCCTCGTCGCTGGCCGATATCCGTGCTGGCAAGATCAAGGCCATCGCCACCACGGCCTCGCGCCGCATGAGCATCCTGCCGGATGTACCCACCGTGCGTGAACTGGGCTTTCCCAACCTGGAACTGGAGGGCTGGAATGGCTTGTTCGCTCCGGCCAAAACACCGCGCGACGTGCTAGAGGTGCTGCAACGCGAAATCGCCGCAGCCTTGAAAAACCCTGAGGTGATTCGCCGCTTGAACGACCTTGCTGCTGAGCCGGTTGGCTCCAGCGGCGCCGAGCAAGAAGCCATGCTCAAACGTCAGATGGACCAGTACCGCCCGGTGATTCGTGACATGAAGATCGATTGATGCCCGCTGGGCGAGGCCGGGCATTATCACCACCCGCCCCATACTTGCCTGGCGACGAAGCGGGCTCGACTCAGCTGCGAGAGTCAACCCACCAGACCGGATAGCGGGTGCAATCGGCCTCATCCAGGCCCTGCGCAGCTGCCCGGTCAAATTGCTGCAACGTGTTTTCGACCAGGGGAGCGGAGCGTCCCATGGACTGGATGTGCTCGAGCATGGAGCGCACATCCTTGCGCATCACCGCCAATTGCACCGTGACTTGCTCGCTGGGCTCATGGGCCAGGGCCTGCGTCAGCATGCCCCCACGGACCTTCAACATATTGGGGCCCCCGGATGATTCACTGAACAGCTCCACCACCAGTTTCGGATCGAGATTCAGCGGTTCGATGATGGACAAGGCCTCGCCCAAGGTTTGCCAATACACCATGAGGGGCAAGTTGATGGCCAGTTTCATGCGCGCACCGGCTCCATGCAGGCCCACGTGTTCGATTCGGCGGCACACGCCTTCCAGCACGGGTCGAGCCCGGGCCAGCACCTCGGCCTCACCACCGGCAAAGCCCATGAGCTTGCCTTCCCGCGCGGGGCCGATACTCCCACTGACGGGACACTCCAGGTAAGCCACCCCGGCAGCCCGCGCCAGCGCAGCCATGGCCTCCTGCTTGCCCGGCGGCACGGTGCTCATTTCGATGAACAGACGATTCGGTTCACGGGCCTTGAACAGGCCGCTGGCAGACCCATAGACTTCATCCAGGGCCTGGTCGTTGGTGATGATGCTGATCACCACCTCGGTGCTATCGGCCAGCGCCTGCGGGGTATCGGCCCAGCCCATGCCGGCAGCCAGCAGGGGCTCGGCGCGTGCTCGGGTGCGGTTCCAGACCGTGACCTGGTGACCCAGAGATTGCAACCGAACCGCCATGGCGGCTCCCATCTTTCCTGTACCAGCGATACCAATGTGCATGATCTCTCCACTACTGCATGCGTTACGCGACTCGTGGAGAGTCTATCGGAACGCTTGCGGGATTCAATCGCTGGCTGTCGCCGCGGTCAGGCGCAAGCGGGTGGCCTCGGCCTGGAACCAGATGCGTTGCCCCTGAAAGAAGACCCGCAACTGGTTCAGATTCTCGCCCGTGACCTCGAAGGGCTGTTGCCCAGGTATGTTGACACTCTGACCCGCCTGCAATGATTTCCGGGTCACCTGGCCGGCGGCATCGCGCACGCACACGCTCACATCGCTCACGGCGGTGACATACACATAGTCGGCGGCCTTTGAGGGCTGCGACGGCACGATGGTCTGCGCAGCGCCGTTTGTGTTGCACACCTCAGGCGATGAGGGCGGCACCAGCGCGGCGGAGCTTGTCGAGGTCCCTGCGGGTGTTGCCAAGGGTTTGTCAGCCGACGCGGCCTGGCCCACGCGATCCTCCTGGGCAAGAGCACCAGACTCAGCGCCACGGGGAGCGGGCAGGTTGCGGTCAGCGGGCATGGCTTCGGTGAGTGGCGCTGTTGCCGAGACTTGCACCACACCTTGCGTCGCGCCAGGCGGATGGATGGATGGAATCAAACTGATACCGGCCACGATCAACCCCAACCCCACCAGCGAGAGCACGATCGTGGGCGTGTGAGAGTGAGACATCTTTTGATCGACGGCCGCCGGGTCGGGTAGGGTTGCCAACGGTTCAGGGGGCACCACGCTGGACGCTGTGTCCACTGTGACGGCTGTTTGGTCTGGCTCAGCCTTGGGAAGGTCTGGGACCGCCTCCACAGCCTTGGCAACATGCGGCTCGACGCCCAGGCGCTTGAGCAGCTTGGCCCCCATGTCGTACTTGATCGATTCAGAATAAAACGCCGACGAACCGCCTTCTTCCAGTTGTTGCAGGTGTCGCAAGGCGATCGCGTTGTCGCGCGCAAAGGCCACATCGCTCACACCGGCTTGCAGGCGTGCGCCTTTGAGCTGGTGTTGATGTTCTTGGGTCCACTCTTTGCGTGCGGCAGTCATGACAAGTCGATCATCCCTGGTGGCAAATCGGTCGGCTTAACGCATCTCCAACCATGATACCCGGGTCTCGAAACTTAGGCGGCCCGTCTAACCCTGATCCTAGATACACGCACCGCCCTGGAGAATCCCCCGTTTGTAGGATGTCTGCTGAACGCTTGCTGCCCTGGGGCGACCTATCCCTTGAACCAAGGCGCGCCTGAGGCTGGCTCGGCCAAGTCCCAGTACAAGCCGGCCATCAAGGTCATGCCCTCACGCGCCACGCTCGCCAGTAAATGCTCGTTGGGCGCATGCTGGGCGCAAGCCGGATACGAATGTGGAACCCAGATCGTGGGCAAGCCCAACACCTCGGCAAACACATCATTGGGCAGCGACCCCGCCAGGTTGGGCAGCAAGGTGGCCGGCTTGTCCACGCTGCGTTCGATCGAGGTCAAGGCCCATGACACCCAGGGGTGCTTGACATCCAGACGCGTGGCCGGGCTGGTGGATTTGACCTTGACCTCAATATCGTCAAAGCCGTGAGCATCCAGGTGCGTGCGCACGATAGCCTCCAGCTGCTGCCAAGGTGTTCCCGGCACAAAGCGCAATTGGCAATGGGCCACCGCGTTGGGCGGAATGGCATTCACGGGGCGCTGCGGGTTGCCTGCACCCATGGCCAGCACTTCAATCGTGTTCCAGGCCATCAAACGCTCGGCCTCGCTCAAGCCCGGCTCCCCCCAGCGGGGATTGGTGACAGGGTCGTCGTCTCCGCCACCAATGCTGACCTCGGCCAAGGTCTGACGGATATCGGCCGACACAGCCGGCGGCAACAGCCCTGGCACTTGCATGCGGCCATTGGCATCGGTGAGGGTGGCCACGGCGTGAGCCATGCGAATACCGGGGTTGGTCAATACCCCGCCCCAATTGCCTGAGTGGTAGGCGCGCTCGCGGCTTTGCAGGGATAGCGTGAAGTTCACCAATCCCCTGGATCCCAAAAACACGGTGGGCCGCTGGGCATGCACGCGAGGACCATCACAGGCAATCAGCAAATCCGCCGCCAGCAAGTCACGATGGTGTTCACAAAATTCGCGCAAACCCGGGCTGCCCGCCTCCTCGCCCATCTCCAGCAACACCGTGACGTTGTAGCCCAGACGTCCCCCGCGGGCATCGATCACCTGCTTCAACGCCGAGAGGCTGGCCGTGTGCTGGCCTTTGTTATCGGCCGTGCCGCGCCCATACCACCGGTCACCCTCAATCGTCATCTGCCAAGGTTGCAGCCCGCTTCGCCACTGGTTGTCCTGCCCATTGATCACATCGCCATGCCCATAGGTCAGGACACACGGCAGACCCTGGCCCTCGATGCGCCTGGCCACCATCAACGGCGGCGCGTCCGCCACCGGGTTGTCAAACACCTGGCATTCAAACCCGCACGCCATCAGATCCGGCACCATTTCCTGCGACAGATAGGCCCGCAACACGTCCTGGTTGCCGGGCTGATCGCTGGCCGTGGGCATGGCCACCCGACGTGACAGCAGCGACTGGTAATGGCCTGCGTCAAACCAGTGACGGGTGAGATCAAGGACCTGGTCTCGTTTCATGGGGCATGCGTGAGCGGTGAGGGTGCGACTACTGTAATTCAATCGAGGGGCTGTCGTGGATGCCAACCACACCGGTTCCTAGGCTTGCAGCCATTGCGGCCTATTTTGAGCCTTCTAGAATGGTTCGTCGACTTCACCACAGGATCGTATGCCATGCGCCACGACAGTCTCGTGAAACCCATCCGTTCCCGCTCCCTGCGAAGCGCCCTGGGCTTGTGCCTGTTGGCACTGAGTTCCTGGGCCTGGGCACAATCCGCGGCGGATTGGCCCGCCAAGCCCATTCGACTCTTGCTGGGCTATCCGCCCGGTGGGGGCTCGGACATCGTGGCACGGCTGATCGCCAAACCGCTGGGGGATCGGCTGGGACACAGTGTTGTGGTCGACAACAAGCCCGGGGCAGGCGGCAACATCGCCGCCGAGATGATGGTGCGCGCAGCGCCCGATGGCTATACCTTGCTCTTTATTCCTAGCGGCCATGCCAGCAGCGCCGCCATGAGAAAGCAATTGCCCTTTCACCCTGTGAATGACTTCTACTGGATCAGCACAGTCACCACCTACCCGCTGGCACTGTCGGTGGTACCGGACTCCCCCTTCAAATCGTTTCAGGATCTGGTTCAACGCGCCAGGGCTGAACCCGGCAAGATCAGTTACTCCTCGGTGGGCGTGGGCACGGCCATGCACCTGGCGACCGAATGGATTGAATCCGAGGCCAATATCCAACTCAATCACATTCCTTTCAAGGGCGGCGTAGGCCCGATGACCGAGTTGCTGGCGGGCCGAATCGATGTGATGGTGGACACCATGACGCTGACCGCGTCCCTCCTCAAGGATCAACGGGTTCGCGTTCTGGCCGTGACCTCTCCCACAGGCAAAAGCCCGGTTCCGGGTGTTCCTGCGGTGGCAGATTTTTACCCGGGCATGGTGTTCGAATCCTGGCTGGGCATTGCTGCGCCTCCTGGCACCCCGCCGGCCATCGTGGAGCGGTTGAACCGCGAAATTCGGGCCGTGGTGGAGACACCCGCCATTCGTCAACGCCTCGTGGAACTGGGGGGGCAACCTCAGGCGAGTAGTCCCACCGAGTTCCGCACCCGGGTGGAACGTGATATCAGCAATTTACGAAAAGTCATGGCCGAGAGAAAGATTGACCAAGAGTAAGTACCTGCTCCAAGTCGTATTTGTCCTAGGGAAAGCGAGGGCAGACCCCTCGTTGCAATGGTCCTATGATTCGGACCGATGCTCCTTCGCCCGATGGACACCCGATTGCCACACCGGGACCCGCCACGGTCCCTGTCCAACCCATTTCAGCAGCGCGCAAACTCAAGCGCCGCGCCAGCCCCCTGATTTCCAACCCAACGACGATCACTCAAGGAGATGTCTATGAAACTCAAAGTTGTTGTCTCAGCAACGCTTCTCGCCGCCGGCCTGGTGGCAGGCGGTGCGGCCAGTGCCCAGGAAAAACTCACCGTCTGGTGGGTCAAGGGCTTTTATAAGGCCGAGGACGATGCACTGTTCGCAGCGATCAAGAAATACGAAACCAAATACAAGAATGTCAAGATCGAGCTGTCGCAATACCCGATCCAGGACATGATCCCCAAGACCGTGGCCGCGCTGGACGCTGGCAGCCCGCCTGATCTGGCCTACTCGGACACCTACGACTTTCAGACCACGGCCTCCTGGGCCTATGACGGCAAGCTCGAGGATATCTCCAGCGTGATCAACCCACTGCGCGCCAAGTTTGCGCCGAACACGGTGGAAACCACTTTCCTGTTCAACAACAAATTGCAAACCCGCAGTTACTACGCGTTCCCGATCAAGCAGCAAACCATGCATATCCAGTACTGGGCTGACATGCTGGCCGACGCCGGATTCAAGGACACGGACATCCCGACCACCTGGAAAGAGTACTGGAGCTTCTGGTGCGACAAGGTTCAACCTGCCTCACGGCAGAAAACCGGACAACGCACCTTCGGTATTGGCCAGCCGATGGGCGTGGACTCGACCGACTCGTTCTTCTCGTTCCTGACGTTCATGGACGCCTACAACATCAAGCTCGTGAATGATTCGGGCAAGCTGCTGGTCGATGATCCGGACGTGCGCAAAGGCCTGATTGCGGCCGTTTCCGATTACACGGCGGTTTATGCCAAGGGCTGTACGCCACCGTCTTCCACCAGCTGGAAAGATCCGGACAACAACGTGGCCTTCCACAACAGGACCACGGTGATGACCCACAACGCCACCATTTCGATCGCCGCCAAATGGCTCGACGACATGAATAACTCAACCTTGACCGATGCCCAGCGTGCCACGGCCAAGAAAAACTACACCGAGCTGATCAAAACGGCCGGCTTCCCCAACAAGCCCGACGGCAGCAAGATGACCTACCGCGCCGCCATCAAAACTGGCGTGATCTTCAAAGACTCGAAGAACAAGGCGCGCGCCAAGGAGTTCCTCAGCTTCATCCTGCAGGAGGAAAATCTCACGCCTTACGTCGAGGGATCCCTGGGCCGCTGGTTCCCAGTCACCAAGACCGGTCAGCAAAGCAAGTTCTGGAAAGAGGACGTGCACCGCAAGGCCGTGTATGACCAGTTCATGGCCGGCACCTCGACTTTTGAGTTCACCAAGAACTTCCGCTTCACCCAGTTGAACAACGAAAACGTCTGGGCCAAGGCGATGAACCGCGTGCTGAATGAAAAAGTGCCGGTGGACAAGGCGGTCGATGAAATGATTGACCGCATCAAGACCGTCGCGCGCTGATCAGGCGTTGACGAGAATGGCGGCTGCCTGTGATGGGCAGCCGCCCTTTTGTTAGAGAGTGTGACGATGTCCGAATCCGCGACCCTGCCATCTGCTGTCGCGCCCGCGCGCACCAGTTCGTCCTGGGAGTTCTGGGGCCGTTGGCTGGTGGTGCCTTACTTGCTGATATTCCTGGTCTTTGTGCTGTACCCCGTGTGTTACGGGCTGTGGTTGGCACGCCACCCCGAGAGCTATGTCAAGCTCTTTGAAGATCCTATTTTTTTTCGAACAGCCGTCAATACGCTGGTATTTTTGGTCGTGGCGATCAATGTGAAGATGGTGTTGGCGCTGTTGCTGTCGGGCTTTTTCATTCAGACCCGCTGGTGGATCAAGATCATCTCCGCCTTGTTCATCCTGCCTTGGGCGGTCCCCTCGATACCGACCATCCTCTCGGTACGCTTCATGCTGAACCCGGAATGGGGGGTCATCAACAGCACCATCTTTCGGATGACAGGCCTGGACGGCCCGAACTGGTTGAACGACCCCACGCTGGCGCTCACCTTCTCCATGCTCATGCACATCTGGAAATCGTTGCCATTCTGGACGCTGATTCTGGTGGCCGGTCGGCTGGCGATACCGTCGGATCAATACGAGGCGGCTTCGGTCGATGGAGCCACCACCTGGCAAAAATTCCGCTTCATCACCTGGCCCTCGATGAAGACGCTCTACCTCACCTCCACCCTTCTATCGATGATTTGGACCTTGGGTGACTTCAACAGCGTTTATTTGCTGACTGGCGGCGGGCCGGCCGACCTCACGCATGTACTGGCCACGCTGGGCATCCGCTATTTACGACTGGATCAAGTGGATCTGGCCATGGCCTCGATCGTGGTGGCCTTACCGCTGGTGCTGCCGCTGGTGTATTACATGATGAAGCGACTCTCCAAATAAAGGCGCGACCATGAAGAGATCCTTCCTCAAAACCGTGACCACGGAAGCCAAGTTGCTGCTCATTGGCATTCCCGTGCTGGTGTGGACACTGGTGCCCATCTATCACATGTTTTTGTTCGCCATCTCTGGCAGAGACTCGGCCACCTCGGGTCGGCTCTGGCCCCAGGAACCCACGCTGCAGAACTTCGACTTTGTGTTCCACCAAAAGCACTTCTACCTGGACCACTTCTGGATCCAGATGGGTAACTCGTTGCTGATTGCCCTGGCCGTGGGTTTCCTGACCCTGCTGATCGCCACGTTCGCAGCGTTTGCCATCAGCCGCCTGAAGGTGCGTGGTGGGCGCACCGTGATGAATCTCGCGCTGTTCACCTACTTCATCCCGGCGGCTTTTCTGGCCGTGCCGATGTACAAGACCATGGGGCTGTATGGGCTGCTCAATTCGCAATGGTCGCTCATTCTGGCCATGGTGACGATTGCCTCGCCTTATTGCATCTGGGTACTCAAGCAAGCATCCGACAAGCTCCCTTATGAACTCGATGAGGCCGCTCGCATGGACGGTGCATCCCCCATGCAGTTGTTCTTCATGGTGTACCTGCCCCTCATGGTGCCTTCCCTGGTCGCGGTGGGTACGTATTCGCTGCTGCTGGCCTGGAACGAGTACCTCTACGCCTTCTTGCTGCTGTCCAACGACAAGAGCGTGACCGTTGCAGTGGCCCTGGGGAACTTTCTGTCGGCCGATGATTCACCGTGGGAGCTCTTGATGACCACCGGCCTCATCTACGCCATGCCACCGGCTGCCATTTATTACACCTTCAAGCGTTACATGGTGTCGGGTCTGACATCTGGCGCCGTCAAATCCTGAGAGGCCGACATGGCAACCGTATCCTTTCACAACATCAAGAAATCGTTCGGCAAGACCGACATCATCCACGGCATCAGCTTTGACATTCGCGACGGTGAATTTGTGGTACTGGTGGGCCCCTCGGGCTGCGGGAAGTCCACGCTGTTGCGCATGCTCGCAGGTCTTGAGGACATCACCGACGGTGAGATCGTCATTGACAACACCCCGGTCAATGACCTCGAGGCCAAGGACCGTGACATTGCCATGGTGTTCCAAAGCTACGCGTTGTACCCTCATATGACGGTGCGTGAGAACATGGGCTTCAGCCTGCGCCTGCGCAAGGCCAACGCGCAGCTGATGCAAGAGCGTGTGGCGCATGCGGCCCGCATCCTCAACCTGGAGTCGCTGCTGGAGCGCTATCCGCGTGAGCTCTCCGGTGGGCAGCGTCAGCGTGTGGCCATGGGACGCGCCATCGTGCGCGACCCCAAGGTATTCCTGTTTGACGAACCCCTGTCCAATCTCGATGCCAAGCTGCGCGTGGCCATGCGTGCCGAGATCAAAGAGTTGCATCAACGCCTCAAGACCACCACGGTGTATGTCACGCACGACCAGATCGAGGCCATGACCATGGCCGACCGCATTGTGGTGATGCATGATGGCATCGTCGAGCAAATTGGCACGCCCCTGGAACTGTTTGACCACCCGGGCAACTTGTTCGTGGCGCAATTTATCGGGTCACCGGCCATGAACGTGGTGAAAGGCGACTTCAAGGCTGGCACGCAAGCGGTCGCGGCCCAAGGCGTTCAGTGGCCCGTGCCCGCCAGCCTGGCCCGTCATGCGGGGCGAACCGTTCATTACGGCATCCGTCCCAGCGATATGACCTTGTCCACCACCCAGCAAGGCGTGCCGGCCCAGGTGGTGGTGGTGGAACCCACCGGCGCTGAGACCGAACTGCTGCTGCACGTTGGGGAGTCGCCACTCACCCTGGTGATTCATGGTCGCACCTCGGTGCAACCGGGTGACACCGTCCATCTCGACATCGACGTGAGCAAAGTCCATCTGTTTGATGGACAGACCGAACAGCGTCTGGATTAAGAAGTGCGGTCGCACCCAGCGGCCCACTCGCGCTCAAGCGCAGCAGTTGCTTATCGCACCACCCAGTGCGGACCCAACTCGGTCAGCGAGGCTGCGCCGGCGAGTTTCATGGAGAGCTTCAATTCGTCAATGAGAATTTGCAGCGCCCGATAAGCACCGGCCTCACCGGCCACAGCGGCACCGTACAACGCGGCACGCCCCACCGCAACTCCCGAGGCGCCCAGAGCACGCGCCTTCAACACGTCAACACCACGCCTGACACCGGAATCGATGATCAACGGTGTGCCGGGCACCGCTTGCGCCATCAGCGGCAATGCATCCGCCGTGGCAATGGCGCCATCCAGCTGGCGACCCCCATGGTTGGAAATCCAGATGCCGTCAACACCCATGGCCACCAATCGCTGGGCATCTTCGGGATGCTCCACGCCCTTGACCAGCAAGCGCCCTTTCCAGCGCTCCCGCATGCGCGCGAGTTTGTTCCAGTTGAAAGCATCGTCCAGGCTTTGTCCCACGCGTGCCGCAATGGGCAAGCCATTGTCAGCCATGCCCCCATAACCCGCCACATTCTCGAATTGTGGAAGTCCCCCACGCAGAAGCTGCCAAGCCCAGGCGGGATGGGTGATGCCGTCGCGCAGCAAGCCCCAGCTGGGTCGCAGGGGTATTGAAATACCGTTTCGGTAGTCCTTCTCGCGTTTGCCACCGGCTGGCAAATCCACCGTCACCACCAGCGCGCCATAGCCATGCGCCTGTGCCCGGTCGATCAGTTGCAGATTGAAGTCATGGTCTTTCAACACATACAGCTGAAACCACAAGGCCCCTTGCACCGCACGCGCCATTCGCTCGATGCTGGTGGTGGACATGGTGGAGAGCGTGTAGATGATGCCATGCGCATGGGCCGCGCGAGCAAGGGCAATATCGGCTTGCGGCCAGGCCAGCATGCATGAGCCCATGGGCGCAACCACCAAGGGCGCCTGCACCGAGGTCCCCAGCAGGTCGCTCGCGATCTGGGGAGCACTGACATCGTTGAGCACACGCGGCATCAACCGAATACGCTCAAACGCGTGTCGGTTGTCGCGCAGCGTCAATTCGTCCTCGGCTCCCCCATCAATAAAGTCGAAGACCGCACGCGGCAAACGCCTGCGCGCCGCGTGCCGAAAATCGTTGATCGACAAGTAGCGCGCGAGACGCTCCTCATTCATGCGCTTGGCCTCACTTGCTCTTGATGAGCTGTGCCATGAGGTTGTCGAAGGGTAAATCGCAGAACTGCTGCCACATGATCTGCTCGGCACGGAATTTCGACCAGTGCGCAAAAATCTTGTTGAACGCCGGGCTCTTCTCGGACAGCTCCCCATAGAGTTGCTGGGCCGCCTTGTAGGACGCTTGGGTGACGTCCTTGGGGAATGAGCGCAACTGCGCACCACCGGCCACCAACCGACGCAACGCCTGAGGATTCTCGTTGTCGTACTTGACCGTCAACCATTGGTTGGCCTCGGCGGCTGCGGTGCGCAAAGCCACCTGGTACTGAGGCGGCAAGGTGGCCCAGGCTTTCTGGTTGATGAACAGCGACAACGTGGCGGAACCCTCCCACCATCCTGGGTAGTAGTAGTACTTGGCGACTTTGTGTAAGCCCAGCTTTTCATCGTCAAGCGGGCCCACGAATTCGGCGGCGTCGATCACGCCTTTTTCCAGTGCGGGGTACAGATCGCCGGCAGCCAGTTGTTGCGGCACCACCCCCAGCTTGGACAGCACCATGCCTGCCAGCCCCCCCACGCGGAACTTCAGACCCTTGAGATCGGCCGCCGTCTTGATCTCCTTGCGGTACCAGCCCGCCATTTGCGCGCCGGTGTTGCCCACCGCCATGCTCAGGACACCATAGTTAGCAAAGAACTCATCCATCAAGGCTTGTCCACCGCCTTCATACAACCAGGCATTTTGAGCGCGCATGTTCAGACCAAACGGCAGGGCCGTGTGAAAGCCGAACGCGGGGTCTTTGCCGATGTAGAAATAGCTGGCGGTGTGGCCCACCTCGACCGTTCCGTTGGACACCGCATCAAAGACGCCCAGGGCTGGCACCAGTTCACCCGCCGCATGCATGGAAATGTTGAATTTTCCGCCTGTCAATTCACCCACGCGCTTGGCCAGGTTCTCCACAGCACCATAAATGGACACCAGGCTCTTGGGATAGCTCGAGGCGATGCGCCAGCGAATATCCGGGGTGGTGGTTTGGGCGCGAGTGGGTGTGGCCAGCGTGGCAGCTACAGCGCCGGCCGCTGCGCCACGTGTGATCCATTGACGTCGATCCATGAAGGTTCCTCTGTTGTGATGAGATTCAAATTTACCACTAACACCGGTGCTGTATCAGCCCACCTGATACGCGCGCACAGCATCTTCGTTCCAGGTCAAGCCAGGACCCAACAACCGCAACCGGGATTCGAACCTCGCATCAAGATTCACGGGTGCGACGGGTTGGCCCACCGGGGTTGCACCGAGGTCGTTCACCAAGCATTGAACCGCCTTCAACGCCAGCGGTGCGGCGTTAATCACAGTACCTTGGCGCTGGGTCGTTCATTCATGCGGTCGCGCCAACCCTGCAGCGCCTGAAAGCCCAATTCGCCAGGCACAAATTTCATCAGACCTCGCGCAAACTCCAGCGCGCAAAAGGCCGTGATGTCGGCAATGGTCAGTCGCTCACCCGCCACCCACGGATGCGTCTGCAATTCATGATCCAGCCAACGCGCCACGGCCACGACCTTGTCCCCTTGCGAGCGTCCGAAGTCGGGAAATTGCGGGTTCTCTAGCGGCGCCAGGCCCGGGTGGCAATGCCGAATCCAATGGGCCAGCCCCGCCATCAAATAGAGTTCGACGCGACGATCCGCCATCTCGATGAAGGCTCGCTCATCCGCATCGTGCCCCATCAGGTTGGGCTCGGGATGATGACCTTCCAGCCAGGTACAAATGGCACGGGTTTCTGTGAGCACACGGCCATCGTCCAACTCCAGAGCGGGCACGGTGGACAGCGGACTTTTGGCCACATAGCCCGCGGCGCGATGCTCGCCCTGGTTGAGATCAACATTGACCACGTCCAATCCGCTGATGTTCTTCTCAGCCAGGAACATGAGCACCCGCCGCGGGTTGGGCGCTCGATAGGCGGAATAGAGTTTCATGGCGGGTCCTTGCGTGTTTGTCCCATCTCGACCATCTGGCGAGCTTGTTCTGAATAGCGACGCGCAGCGTCATCACCATCACGGCGCAGGTGCACCTCAGGGGCCGGTCGCTCTATGCCTCGCTGCACCGCGGGCCGCGCCCGGATGGCGGCCAGCCAACGTTGCAGATGCGGCAACCCCTCCACCTCGACACCCGACCAACGATGCGTGCGCACCCAGGCCCAGTTGGCAATGTCGGCGATCGAATAATCGCCCGCCAGGTATTCGTGGTCTTTCAGGTGACCATCCAGTACCACAAACAAGCGCCGGCTCTCACCCTGGTAGCGGTCGATAGCGGGCTGGATTTTTTCTGGAAAGTAGCGATAGAACACATTGGCCTGTCCCATCATGGGTCCAATGCCCCCCATCTGGAACATCAGCCATTGCAGCACGCGGGATCGACCTTTGGCATCTTGCGGCATCAGCTGTCCCGTTTTGTCCGCCAGGTAGATCAGACAGGCACCGGACTCAAAGACCGCGAAGTCGCCCTCGTCCCGGTCCACGATGGCGGGTATGCAACCGTTGGGATTGATCGCCAAAAATGCCGGCGTCTTCTGCTCACCCTGGGACAGGTTGAGCACCTGCAGGGTGTAGGGCAGGCCGAGTTCTTCCAGTGCAATCGACACCTTGTGCCCATTAGGCGTGGCGGCGGTGTAGAGGTCGATCATGATGACCTCAGCTTATCAGCCCACACGGCGGCGACCACACGGGGTTGTCCCGGACGTGCCGCGCCTCACGCCATCAGCGCTTGGCGCGGCCCCCCGATAGTCCTTAAACTGTCTGTGGGTCGCGATGCCCTCGCCACCTGTGCCAGCCGTCACTCGAACTCACCATGACAGGAGACCCGCATGGACCCGCAACTGCAGACTTTCATCGACCAATGCCGCCAGTGTCTGTCGAGCCAACCTGGCCCGGCGGGCAGACAGCAGGTCGCCACCTTGCTGCAAGCCTTGTTGACCGATACCGGCTTTGTGAATCGACTCATTCCACCCGGAACCGGTGAGCGCGAACTGCTGTACGAAGACCCGGATCTGGGCTTTTGCGTGCTAGCGCACAACTACCTCACGGCCAAGAATTCAACACCCCACGACCATGCGCACTCATGGGCCATTTATGGTCAGGCACGCGGCCAGACCGAGATGAGCGACTACCAACTCCTGGAGCCTGCCACGCCCGAGCGAGCCGGCAAGGTCAAGACCGTGCGAACCTACGCATTGACGCCCGGTGTCGCCCATGTCTACAACGAGGGCGATTTGCACGCGCCCACGCGCGTGGCTCCCACCAGCCTGATCCGCATCGAAGGCACCAACATGGCCCGGATCAAACGCCTGAGTTACGAAGCCGTCGAATGACGCCACCTGGCTCGGCTATCGCGATGCCTGACGCGTCCATCCCGCTGCAAGTCAACGGCAGTGCGCACTCGGTACCCGCCGATGGGAATACGCCCCTGTTGTACGCGCTTCGCAACGACCTGGGACTCAAGGCCGCACGCTTTGGTTGCGGCCAGGGGCAGTGTGGCGCCTGTCATGTGCTGGTGAACGGCCGCTCGGTGGCCTCATGCGACACGCCACTGTGGTCTTGCCAGGACAAGACCATCACCACCTTGGAGGGTCTGCAGGATGACCCCGTGATGCAGTCCTTGTATCGCGCCTTTGAGCAAGAGCAAGCCATCCAGTGTGGGTACTGCGTCAATGGCATTTTGATCACCGCCAAAACCCTGCTCGAATCTCATGCCTCGCCCAGCGAGGAAGAAATCATGCGTGTGCTCGACGGGCATTTGTGCCGCTGCGGGTCGCATTGGCGCTTTATCCGGGCCATCCAGCGGGCCGCCCTTGATCTGCAGGGTGCTCATCCATGACCCAAGCCAACCACACGTCCACCGGGTTGACTCTGCCCCCCACCCTGGCGGCATCACCCAGGCTCAACCGCTGGGTGAGCTTCGAGACACCGGGACGGGTGAGCCTCTTGACCGGCAAGGTGGAGTTGGGCCAAGGCATTCTTTCGGCCATCGCGCAAATGGCGGCCGAAGAACTCGATATCGATTACGCCTGCGTTGATATTCATCCGGTGGACTCCTCACGCAGCCCCAACGAAGGCTCCACCTCGGGCAGCCGCTCCATCCAGGAAGGTGGCGAGGCCATGCGCCAGGCCTGCGCAGAAGTTCGTCATCTGTTCACGCAGGCAGCGGCACACGCGTTGAAGGTCGATGCGCAGCAACTCCGTGTCGAGCAGGGCGTTTTCAAGGTATCGGGGCTCGAGCACGGGTTGTCGTATTGGGAGTTGTCGCAACGGGTCGATCTGAATCAAGCGGCTTGTGGGCTAGTGCGGCCCAAGCCACCCGCCCAGCACCGGGTGGTGGGGCAGTCATTGCCCCGCAAGGACCTCCCCGCCAAGCTGCGTGGCGGTACTTTTTTGCATGATCTTCAACTGCCCGGCATGGTCCACGGTCGCATTGTTCGCCCCCCCGGCGTGGGCGCGGTGCTGTTGCAGGTGGACGAAGCCGCCACACGGGCATTGCCGGGGGTGATCGCTGTGGTGCGTGATGGCAGCTTTTTAGGCGTCATGGCGCAACGCGAAGAACAGGCCATCCGCGCCATGCAACGTCTGGCACGCGACTGCCAGTGGCAAGCCGGGCCCGCGCTGCCGCCGGCCCAGACCCTTCACGACTACTGGCGTCAGCAGCCTGCTGAGATTGAGTGGTTGCGAAATGACCCTCCCAACCAGAACGCAGCCCTGCGCGAACACGCGGCGACATTCACCCGCCCCTACCTGTCGCACGGATCGATCGGCCCGTCCTGCGGTCTGGCATGGTGGCACGATGAACAATTGGACGTCTGGTCGGCCTCGCAGTCCATTCATGCCTTGCGCGACGAAATCGTCAAACTGCTGAAACTGCCTACCGAGCGAGTGGTGGTGCGTCACGCCGAAGGCTCGGGTTGCTATGGGCATAACGGTGCCGACGATGTGAGCTTTGATGCCGTGCTGCTCGCGCGCGCGGTACCCGGCACCCCGGTCCGCGTGCAGTGGATGCGCGACGACGAGTTTGCCTGGGAGCCCCAGGGCCCGGCGATGGTGGTGGATGTGCGTGCCCAGCTCGATGCCGAAGGCCGTATTGCCCACTGGGAGGAACATATTTGGGGCAATCGGCATATTCAGCGGCCAGGTCGACGTCCCGAACCCGGTTTCTTGGCGGCCTGGCATCAAGGTGAGGGTCGCCCCATGATGCCCGCCACGGACATGCCACTGCCCATGGGAGGCGGTAGCCAGCGCAACGCCGTGCCTTACTACGACTTCCCTGCCATGCAGGTGATCAACCACGCCGTGACCACCATGCCCATCCGGGTGTCCGCCTTGCGTGCGCTCGGGGCGTATCTCAATGTGTTTGCCATTGAATCCATCATGGACGAACTGGCCGTGGCCAGCGGTCAGGACCCGGTGAGCTTTCGCTTGCGCCACCTGTCAGACCCGCGTGCACGCGCAGTCATTGAAGCGGTGGTGCGCCGAGCGCAATGGGACCCGGCCGCCCCAGGGGGAGAAGGCCGTGGCGTGGGTCTGGCTTTTGCCCGCTACAAAAACATCGGCAACTATGCTGCGGTCATTGCAGAAGTAGAGTTGACCGAGCGCGTGGCGGTCAAACGGGTGGTGGCGGCGGTGGACTGCGGGTGCATCGTCAACCCAGATGGTGTGCTCAACCAACTCGAAGGCGGCGTGGTCCAGGTCACCAGCTGGGTACTCAAGGAGCAAGTGCGATTTGATGACCATCGGATCACCAGCACCGACTGGGACAGCTACCCGATTCTGCGTTTCAGCGAATTGCCACGCGTTGACATTGAACTCATCTCCCGCCCCGAAGAACCCTCACTGGGCGTGGGCGAAGGGGTCACCGGTCCCACGGCCGCTGCGATTGGCAACGCGGTGTACCACGCACTGGGCGTGCGGGTGCGCGATCTGCCAGTGCAGTTCGACCGCATCGTGCAAGCCATGTCCTGAGTTGCTGTTTGGCACATGCCATCGGCAAGGTCAGCTGAGCCGCCGAAGGACTGAGCGCGCACGACCTCAGTGTTGCAGAATTTTCGAGAGGAATTCCTTGGTGCGTGGCTGACGGTTTTCCGGATGACCGAAAAATTCATCCTTGGAGCAGTCCTCCAGAATACGCCCCCCCACGTCGATGAAGATCACGCGGCTGGCCACCTTGCGGGCAAACCCCATTTCGTGGGTGACGCACATCATGGTCATGCCCTCGTGCGCGAGTTTGACCATCACCTCCAGCACTTCACCCACCATCTCGGGGTCCAGGGCCGAGGTGGGCTCGTCAAACAACATCACCACCGGATCCATGGACAAGGCGCGAGCAATCGCAACGCGTTGCTGCTGACCGCCGGAGAGCTGGCCCGGAAACTTGTCCTTGTGTGCCATCAGGCCCACGCGGTCCAGCATTTTGAGACCGCGTGTGGTGGCTTCGTCGATGGAGCGCCCCAGCACCTTCACCTGAGCGATTGTCAGGTTTTCGGTGACGGACAAATGGGGAAACAACTCAAAGTGCTGAAACACCATGCCCACGCGTGAGCGCAAGGCCGGCAAGTTGGTGGCGGGTGAATGCAAGGGCACGCCATCGACAAAGATTTCACCTTGCTGAAAGGGTTCCAGGCCATTGACCGTCTTGATCAGCGTGGACTTGCCCGAGCCTGAGGGGCCACACACCACCACCACATCACCCTTGTGGATGCTGACCGAACAATTGTTGAGCACCTGCACCGGGCCATACCACTTGGATACCTGCTTGATTTCAATCATGAGAGTTCTCCGCCCCGTGCTCATCGCACAATGGCAATCCTGGCCTGCAGGCGTTTGACACCCCAGGACAACGCAAAACAGATGACAAAGTACACCACGGCCGCGAGCAAATACGCCTCTTCGATTCGGCCGTAAATCTTGCCGGCATTGGCAAATCCCTTGAGCAAGTCGTAGGCACCGATGGCATACACGAGCGAGGTGTCCTGAAACAGGATGATGGTTTGGGTCAACAACACCGGCAGCATGTTGCGAAAGGCTTGCGGCAGGATGATGAGCCGCATGTTCTGTGAATAGGTCATGCCCAACGCCTGCCCCGCGAATACCTGACCCCGCGGAATCGACTGAATGCCCGCACGCATGATCTCGCTGAAGTAGGCTGCCTCAAAGGCGATGAAGGTGATCACCGCCGACATCTCCGCGCCAATGGGTTTGCCAATCAGAAACGGGATGAGAAGATAGAACCACAGAATGACCATCACCAGCGGCACCGAACGCATGCCGTTGACGTATACCGTGGCGGGGGCCATCAACCAGCGCTGGCCCGACAGCCGCATGAGGGCGAGCAACGTACCCACGACAACGCCTCCGAGGGTGGCCACCACCGTCAGTTGCACGCTGAATACCAGGCCATTCAAGACAAACTTGCGCAGCATCTCCAGGTCGAAGAAGGACAGGTCCAGACCCAGCATTTCAGTGCCCCCCGCCGGTGTCTGCTGCAATGAAACCCGGCACGCGCAAGCGGCGTTCGATCAGCGCAAACACCCGGTTCACCGCAAAGGCCGACGCGGCGTACAGCAAGGTCACCGCCAGATAAATTTCCATGCCTCTCGAGGTTTCTTCCTGCGCCTGCATGGCAAACATGGTCAGTTCGGCAATCGACACCGCGAATGCCACCGATGAATTTTTCAGCAGGTTCATCGACTCGCTGGTGAGGGGCGGCAGGATGATGCGACACGCCATGGGCAAGAGCACATAGCGATACGACTGGGCCGTGGTGAAGCCCATCGCCAGAGCGGCGTGGCGCTGTCCGCGCGGCAAGGCTTGAATGCCCGCACGAAACTGCTCTGCGATACGCGCTGAGGTGAAAAAGCCCAGGGCGACCACCACCAGCACGAAGCCTGGCACTTGCTGAAACGCCGGAAACATCTTGGGCACCACGAAGTACCACAGGAAGATCTGCACCAGCAACGGGATGTTGCGGAACAACTCGACCCAGGCGTTGCCCAATCGCACCAACCAGGGGCTGTCGGTGAGGGTGCGAACCGTCCCCACCACGGCGCCCACCAGCATGGCCACCACCCAGGCGCACCCCGCCACGGCCAGGGTCCATCGCCAGGCTTCCAGCATCCACTCCAGGTAGGTGCGGCCACTGCCGTCATCGGTCAGGAACACCTGCCAATCCCACGTCATCTCGAGTCTCCCGACCCGC